>NZ_JAKLTE010000014.1:0-122803 GCF_022014395.1 Photobacterium sp. WH77
AATAATTGGACGATGAACACGCTGACCTGTTGGCTGACCGCTTTGTGGGTCACGAGGAACCGTCAGAACATGGTCCAGTTCTTGAACCAGGAATTCGTCAACGTGTGCTTCCTGCCAAGTGTTACCAACAGAATCTGCCGTGTAAGCATCTTTAGTAATGTGGCCCTGAGTTTCACCATGAATAGACATATAAGCTGGAGTTGGCATAATCACTTTCCCTTAAATTTTAGTCATTTCGATAAGTAGAGCATAACGCTGCTCTTTGCGATGACTGATACATGGCAACCACCGTGCCAACTTTTAATTTCATTTAAAAACAGAAGCTTATAACTTTTTGTGAATTTTTAACTCATTTTTATTGCCAACTTTTTGGAAAATTTTCTAATTTTTTGTTTTTTAAACCCGAAATTTGCAGCAACCATTTTCACATCCATATTTTTCTTTTAACTGTCTTTCTTCTTTTTATATAAACGCCAATTTATCTGGCCAGCTCTCGCTTATTTAGTGAAATCTTAAACCTCTGCCACATTTTTCGACATCCGTTAAATTGCCTGCCTTTACAGTGCTTTTTCCTATTAAAAAGCTCATAGTGAAACCCCTTACCACCATGCACCCATGCTAATTGCCACCAAGTATTAAAATAGTCACTAATACAGCGACTTATCGCACTGGTTTCGGCCATCGGCCTTTTTAAAATCTGATTATAATCCGGGCTTTACCTGATTCGAATTTGATGGGCCTATGATTAACGTAAATTTAGCTTCTCTGATTCAACGCCTGCATCCTATTGCGAAAGTCGCACTGGAAGATGCAGCCGCACTCGCTGTTTCTGAACGTTCAACGGAAGTATCGATTGAGCATTATTTGCTTAGTCTGCTTGAACGCCCAAATAGTGATTTCGACTTAATTCTGGCAAGTTTTGACTGCTCCGAAAATTTAATTCGCCAGTCCCTGAATGCTTCGCTGCAGCGCAGTGATAAATCCGCCGGTGGTAAACCTGTTTTTTCTGCCCTATTGATTGAATGGCTGCAGGAAACCTGGCTGATGTCATCCATCGACTTAGGGCAGCAACAAATCCGAACCGGGGCATTACTGCTGACACTGGTTAAAAACCCGGTACGTTACGGCCAGCATGACATTCAGAGCTTGTTCGAACCAATCAACAGCGAAACCCTGAAACGAAACTTTGATCAGTTCACCGCAGATTCCATTGAAGCGCAGGTTGCCAATACCGAGAGCAGCGATCCGCGCCAGGAAGGCACTGCTTTGAGTAAATTCACCATAGATTTCACCGGTAAAGCCCGTGAAGGTAAGATCGACCCTGTGTTCTGCCGCGACCGGGAAATTCGCCAGATCATCGATATTCTCGCCCGTCGCCGTAAGAATAATCCCATTGCAGTCGGTGAACCGGGTGTCGGCAAAACCGCCGTGGTAGAAGGCCTGGCGCTGAAAATTGTTGAAGGCGATGTGCCGGATATCCTCAAAGGCGTCGAACTGTTCGGCCTGGATATGGGTTTGTTGCAAGCCGGTGCCAGTGTAAAAGGCGAGTTCGAAAAACGCCTGAATGGCGTCCTTGATGAAGTCAAAAACTCACCGACGCCTATTATTCTTTTCATTGATGAAGCCCATACGCTGGTTGGCGGCGGTAATCAGGCCGGTGGCAGTGACGCCGCTAACCTGCTCAAACCCGCGCTGGCACGGGGTGAAGTGAAAACCATCGCGGCAACCACCTGGTCGGAATACAAAAAATACTTTGAAAAAGATCCGGCGCTGGCCCGCCGCTTCCAATTGGTGAAGTTAGACGAACCTTCACCGAAAGAGGCTGCCCTGATTATTCGCGGCCTGCGTCCGGCTTATGAAAAAGCCCACAATATTTATGTGCGGGATGACGCCATCGCCTGTGCGGCCGAGCTGTCTTCTCGCTATATTTCCGGTCGTCAGCTGCCGGATAAAGCCATTGATGTGCTGGATACCGCGTGTGCCCGCGTCAATATCAGCCTGAGAGCGACACCCGCTCCGGTTGAAAGCCTGCAACAGCAGATTGCCTCGCTTAATCGGGAACTGGAAGGCCTGAAGCGTGACGAACTGCAGCAAACCGGCGATAAGAAAAATGCGTCCCTTATCCCGCAGATTGAAAACCAGATCACTGACTTGAACCATGAACTGACAGCACTGACAGCCCAATGGCATCAAGAGAAGTCTCTGATTGATGAAATGATCAGCCTGCGCCAGAAGCTGCATATTGCCACTGGCGAAGCCACAGAGACAGCCTCTGCTGAAGACGAAGCAGATGACAACACAACAGATATGGATGAAGCCTCAATTCGTGCTGCCATTCTGCGCTGTCAGGAAGCACTGGATGCCTGCCGTACAAACGAAGTGCTGGTTCACTTTGAAGTTGGCCCCGAAGAAATCAGCCAGGTCATCGCAGACTGGACCGGCGTACCAGTCGGTAAAGTATTAAAAGACGAGTCTTCCTCGGTGCTGCAATTAGATGAGTCACTGGGAAGCGTGATCAAGGGCCAGCCGTTTGCGATCAGCTCGCTCAGTGAAGGCATCCGCGCCGCCAAAGCCGGATTGATGAATCCGGATGCTCCTATGGGCGTCTTCCTGTTGGTCGGTCCGAGTGGTGTAGGTAAAACGGAAACGGCCCGCGTCATTGCTGATCAGCTGTTCGGTGGCGACCGCTTTATGACGACCATCAACATGTCGGAGTTCCAGGAGAAGCACACCGTTTCGCGCCTGATCGGTTCACCGCCGGGTTACGTGGGTTACGGTGAAGGTGGCATGCTGACTGAAGCCGTGCGTCAGCGCCCGTATTCTGTGGTGCTGCTGGATGAAGTGGAAAAAGCCGATCCGGAAGTGATGAACCTGTTTTATCAGGTCTTCGACAAGGGCACACTGAACGACGGCGAAGGCCGGGCGATTGATTTCAAAAACACCCTGATCCTGATGACCAGTAACCTGGCGACGCAAGAAATCGAAGCGCTGACTCAACAAAGCGGCGACATCACCGCGCCGCAGATTGCTGATGCCATTCGTCCGACACTGAACCGCTATTTCAAACCGGCACTGCTGGCCCGAATGAACGTGATTCCTTATCTGCCCCTGGCCGATGACGCGATGACCGACATTATTCAGCACAAGCTGGGCAAACTCGGCGCCCGCCTGAAAGCCAATCACGACCTGACGCTGGCCTTTGAACAGGATCTGGTCGACTTTGTGCTGGGCCACTGCCGACTGAGCGAAACCGGTGCACGTAATATCGATGCAGTGATCAACCGTCAGCTTCTGCCTCAGCTCTCCAATGAACTGTTGGGGCATCAGGGTGAAGAAAGTGTTCACACCACACTGACAGTTTCTGTTGATGAACAAGGATCGATCGAGTATGCCTTCAGTTAATTCTGGAGAACTCAATAACCTGCTACTGGCAATCAGTCAGACATTGTCAGACCGTACACAGCTGGCGTCCACTATGGACGCCATTCTGGCTGCGGCACGACAACTGACTCAGGCGAAGCACGGCATCATGTACGTGCTGGATCAAACCGGACAGGCATTAGTTCCCCTCAGCGTACACAAGCATGAGCAAGCCATTATTGACCATACCTGGCTGCCAATGCAGCTTGATATGCTAAAAGATAATGACCCTTTGGGTTATGCCATCACTTCTGGCGAGATCGTCCTGATCAACGATCTGTACACCTACTCCGGCTATAACTGTGACCTGATTTATCAGAACGAAGCAGCTATGGGTCTGCACAGTGCCAACCTGCTGGCCTGGCCGCTGAAAGATCACCAGAACCTCACCGTTGGATTACTGGTGTTGTTCGACTTATGCCTGATCGATGATGAACAGTCACTGTCTGTCTTTACCAAACTGGCTGGCACCAGTATTCGTCAAGCCACCCTGCTGGACACTTACCACACCAGCCTGCGCAATTTAGAAGCCGACAATGCCGCGCTTAACCGCGAAAATCAGCAGCTGAAAGCCCGCAAAAAGCCCAACTATGATGGGCCGATTGCGGAAAGCGAACCAATGCGTCAGGTACTGGAACGGCTGCAACGCATTCTTACCTTACCGGTTGATGTGTTGCTGCGAGGCGAAACCGGCGCTGGCAAGGAAGTGATTGCCCGCTATATTCACGACAATTCCAATCGCTCAGATAAACCCTTTATCGCGCAGAACTGCGCGGCTATCCCGGAGCAATTGCTCGAGTCGGAGCTGTTTGGTCATAAAAAAGGCGCTTTTACCGGCGCTGATAAAGACAAAATTGGTCTGTTTGAAGCTGCCGATGGCGGCACGCTTTTTCTTGATGAAATCGGTGATATGCCACTGCTGCTCCAGGCCAAGTTACTGCGTGTATTACAAGAACGTAAATTCCGTGCCATTGGCAGCAGTGAAGAGCGCAGTATTGATGTTCGTGTGATTGCGGCAACGCACTGTAATCTGATGGATAAAATCCAGAAAGCCGAGTTTCGCGCCGACCTGTTTTACCGTCTGAATGTCTTTCCGATTAATCTGCCGCCACTGCGTGAACGTCAGGATGACATTCTGCCACTGGCAGAGCACTTTATTACGCATACCAGCCAGAAAATGCAGCTGGACAGCGAGCCGGTGTTGAGCAAAAAAGCCCGCAAGCAACTGCTGGAGTACGGCTTTCCGGGTAATGTCAGGGAGCTGAGAAATGTCATAGAGCGAGCGGTGCTGCTGTCGGATTTTGAAACGGTAGACGCACTGGAACTGGGCGAAATGGATACCTTTATTCCTGCTGATATCCCCGAAGAAACGATTTTTGAGGTTGAATTACCCGAGATTGACGCCGGATCATTAAAAGATTCGGTCAATCAGTACGAGCGGGATGTCATTATCAAAACTCTGGAGCGTTTTAACTGGCAGACTCGAAAAGCCGCTGAATCGCTGGCTGTCCCTGTGAGTACGCTCAATCATAAAATCAAGAAGTATGAGATCTTACCTTAGCCTGCACGTTTCTCCCTCTGGATTGAGGGAGAATCCTTACATAGCCAACCTAAGCATTACCCCGCCAACATAATCTCCATTAATTATTCGTTCAATTCATTTGATTTATTTCACTTTCTATCACCCACGTCAGATGCTTCAGTAAAGCCCAGTCTATTGCAGGGTGAGAGCATGAGTTAACAAGTTGTAAAATCACCATATAAAAAGCATGTTGGGATCTACAAAAAGAGTGATTTTTAACCGCCTGCCACTGGTGTGAAATGCATGAGGTGTCTAATAATTACTCAACCAGCCCGAGAGAACTTACGTGCGTTCAAAAAGTAAACATACGTGCTCTCACCCTGCAGTCTATTGTGGTCACAGATAGCTTTGGTAATATTTCCAAAGCCGTACTGGCTTCCCCTGATGCAACGTTCGAATAGCCTGACGCAGCACTCAACTCACCGGATAAAACCAGCTGAAAATAATTACCATTGCCAAAAAATGTAATAAAAAGTGAGGAGAACAGCGTTTTTTATTAATTTATCATCTCTTCAAATAGGTAAAACTAATATAAGCATTAGTGTATACATTTACTTGAATGCAATACATCACGATATGTATTTATGTATGTATGTAGTTATCATTGACTGAAGAGTACTATTGAGTGCTCGGGACCGCCGAAAAACATCCTACGAGAATGATGGATTAATTGAAGAGAGATTCGAGGTGTCGTTGGGGGAGATAAAAAATCACCGCCGAACGGCGGTGATTTTTAGTGCTTACTGAACGTATATATTGGCTGTTTTTCCTTGGCCGTAATTCCCATATTTATCTTCATAACCAGCCTGAACACCAATGCTCTGAGTGCCTTTATTTAACTGTTCAGAATACAAGCCATAAGTAAACTCCGTACGTTCTGAGTTTATTTGGGCTGCACTCCAATAAGTGGTCCAACCATTTTGGGGGGTCAATTCAATATCATCAGGTATAGGTCGATTAAATGTAAATTTCACTCTCAACGTCTGCCCTTGTTTAACCGTTGAGCTACCATCCGGGAATGTAATCTGGGTGACTAATGGCGTGCCAAAGACTTTAATTCCAAGGCTATCAGGTTTACCAACCATACCGTCATCCGCTGCAATGTAGCTCCCTTCGGGTAAACTAAAATTGATATCTGCATCAACACCTGTTGGCGAAATATATTTCACTTCCCAATGCGTGCCATTCTTTCGATTAAATTGCTCAATATATCCTACATCTCCTCCAGCCGAGGAGGTAATCATCAAATCTTCCTTAGACAATTCTTCGACAGCTTCAGTGAAATTAAGGTCAAGCCAAACAACCTTACTCCCGCCAACTTCAGTTTGTTTATCGTCATAAAGTGAAATATTAACTTCTGGTACTGTCCACGGCTCCACAACAACATTGGCAACCGGATACGTGACTTCATTTCCTGCATAGTCAGTGGCTTTAATCGTCAGGTTATGTGTTCCCACGGCTGCTTTAAAGTCGAAGGTGTATACACCACTCGCTTCCGCCGGCTTAGTGTAATCGGACGGGTTCGTGCCACCGTTCAATGTTGCCACTACCTTGGTACTGTTCAGGTTCGCATCCTGAATGTTGGCCGTTAAGCGAATGGTGTATTTGCCATCCACAGTCGGCATGACAGGCGCTTGCACTGCCTGAACATCCAGAATATTCGGGCTTGCCATATCAATAATCAGTGGCGAGATGGTCACCGGAGAGCCTTCCCCTTTCAGGGTATAGCTCGGCAGTGAACGGCCCAGATTATCCAGAATCGACAGTTTCAGGTGATACGGACCCTGCATACTTTCAGTCAGAGTTGCAATCTCAGTCGCTGTTGTCAGACCGTTGAAATCTCCAGTCAGCGTAATTGGGCTCAGACCCGCAGCCTGTGGTTCCAGTGTCACCACATAGCCTTTCACTTCTGCACGTGAATTCGGATCCGTCACTGTACTGATATTGAACGTCTGTGTATTGTTCGCCAGCACAATATTCGAATCTTTCTTCTGCGCACCCAGCAGTTCCAGAGTTGCCTGTGGCTTGAGGATATTGACAGTGAATTCTGTCTTATCATTCATACCAACATTATCTTCTGCTTCAATATACACCCTGAAACTATTCTTACTCCCAAGTTTTGCAGACTCAAATGTCAGTTGATGGATAGCATCATCTGCAGAAGATTTGTCAATAGTAAAACTGTCACCTAAATCTTTCACGATATATTTAACGCGACTCAGGCCACTGGCTTCATCTGAAATATCGAAGTTCATCAGCACATTGCCATTCTCATCAGAGCCAATGCTATAAACATCTGCAATCACTGGTGGTGCCTGATCAATACCTAAATTGATTGTTTTATGTGCCGTCGAATTACCCCATTTATCGTAAACTTTCACAAGCACATCGACATTATCCCCCGTATGATCAGGTGCAACCTCTCCTCGGAAACTCACACACATCAATTCAGGTTCATCCAAACAAGGCTTCGCACCACCATCAAAATTTTCTTGAGCGTGAGAAGTTAAATTGAATCGGTTCAAACCTAGGTCAACTTCAACGTTATCAAGCGTTGCTTCTTGGCCAACACCAATCTTCAAAGCAAAATCGACCGTTTTAGAATTAATATAGTCCCCTTCTTTAATTCCAATCACTTCAACACTTGGTTTGACATTAGGTACCTGAAGCTGAATCGTTGAATCAGAATCCAGTACAATGTTTCCAGCTTTATCTTTCAGCCCAGAAACTTTCACAAAGTGCTCCACATCATTACTACGAATGAAATCGTTATAATTTCCTGTAAAGGCATAGGTAATCGTTTTATTACCATTGCTTGGCTGAATATTAGTAGGTTCGTATTCCGTCAGACCTTTATGCAACTTCACTTCAGCGTTGCTGTCCATACCGGAGAGCGCATCATCTACAGTCACTCGTACTGTTAGTTTCTTCACGTCTCCAACCGTATCAACATCACCTTGCTTCAGTTTGAAGTTGTCTTTATTCGTGATCACTGGCGCATCGATATCGACCATGTTGAACGAGAAGATCTGGTCAACTTTGGCGTCATTACTTGCAGTTGTTCGGGTGATCAGTACCGGATTATTCGCCATATTGCGGTCAATGTTGTCGAACTGACACACAGGCGAGGCGGTGTTGGTGTAGACCTTGTAGTAGCCCGACGTATCGTTATCCGGCGCGCCGTCACCGGTGTAATCTTCGCGCAGCCAACATTCGAGTTTATTCAGGACGGCACCTTCCGCATTCTGAATGCCGAATTCAGCACGCAGGCTCTGGCCAAAAGTGAATGTCCCGAAGTTTGCCGGGTTCAGAACGGTCAGGCTGTAGCCTTCACGCTGAACGGTCAGCGGACGTACTACGGTTGTTTTCTGACGCGGACTCCCTTGGTTAACCTTGGTTTTGTTATAGACATCAACCACCAGGTTGTATTTACCGTCGTTGGCAATCTGGGTATTCAATGTTGCTTTACGTTGCGTTTCGTTGCCCGGTACCGGACTAAAGACAATGGTCTCGCCCTGCTCGGTACCGACACGGAACAGGGTTGCTTCCACCTTATCAATGCCACTTTCAGGATCGACCGCATTCAGATAGAGGTCGACGGTTCCCACTTCAGTGATCGTCTGGGCCGGACTAATTTCAAGGTTATTACTCTGATAACGCGCTGTTAGTGAGGCATCAGGCGGTGTGGTATCCACCTGAATGGCAAAGGTCGTTTTATCCTGCAGATTGCCACGAATATCCTCAGCATTGATTTTCAGGGTGAACTTCTGCTGCATATTGGTTTCAATCTCGTTCGGATTGGTTGGCTGTGTCCCAGCTACGCCCGGCGGTGGGGTTGTGCCGGTGTAAGTCCAGTAAACCACTGAACCCGGTTTGATCGGATCTGTGCCCTCGTCCTGAACCGAGATACTGAACACATAACCCGGCTCAACGAAGTCATTCACTTCATCAAAGTTATTTAACGTGATTGTCGGGCCTTCATTATCGAAGTAAGTTGAGACCGCATTTGAGCGGCTCTCGAAGCCATATTTATCTGTCGCTTTGACAAACACTTTGATCTGATGGCCTTCGCTGGTATTGATCAGCGACGTATTCGCCTTTTGCAGATCAATATTAATGTTGGTCAGCCCCTCCGGCTTGAACGGCTCCACCAGCTTGACTTCACTGGCGCTCAGTTCCTGCCAGAAGCTGATATTTTCAACACTGGAGTCATCCGTAATGCTGGCAATATTGGCAATGAATTTGGTCCCCATAATATTGCCGGATAACTCAGGTGCTGTACCGTCTTTCAGCGTCGGTGTCGCGATCGCTGGCCCTATTTTATCAATCTTGAATGCAAAGGTGCCTTCCCCTTCATTCGGCGGATAAGCTGTATCCCGCGCGGTGATATAGAGCGTGTAGGTTTTACCATGATCCAGATTCGCCGCGACCAGCTGCATTTTGGTGTTGGCTTTATCGCCCAGCAGATACGCTGGTACTGTTGAGCAATCCGGGCCGCACGGCGCCAGATCAATCAGTCCTGCGCCGGTATGCAGTTTGAGTTCAATATCGCCCAGCGCACTGACATTTCCGATCCCATTATTCAGCACCGCGAGTGGCGACCATTGGCTGTTACCGCCCAGCAGTTCCACGTCAGAATCCAGCACTTCCGGTGCCTGAAAATCGACATTCACCCGGAAACGACCGACATTCGGATCGGTGGCAGGAATGAAGTTCCCCAGTTTATCCGCACCTTCGGTGATCAGCGTCCATGAACCGGCATCCAGATGAACCGGTTTCGGAATTTCCAGATCATCGGCACACTGGGTATCCAGACACAGATACAGGGTCACGATGTTGCTCTCTGATTTGGATTCTTCCTGCGTCACCACACGTTCTTTGGTGCCGTTGCGGAAAATGAATCGACGCTTGGCCGGATCCTCACCGACTCGCTCATCCACTTCAAATTTCAGTGTTTGTTTGAAGTTGGTGTTGATATACGTGGTATCCGGCAGACTGTCGGCTTTAAACGGCGGAACGAAGGTATATTTCGGCGGATCGTTATCAATAATAAAGATGGTCGCTTTTTTGGTCTGGCCGTTATAACCATGGCTGTTGCCTTCACGGTCAGTTGCACTCAGCAACAGATCCAAACGGGCGATACCCGGATAGTCGTTGGCCGTATCCAATCCAAACTGATGCTTCTCTGCATAGGCATCGTTATCGATTTTATTGGCCGAGATCCCCGTTGGCGTAGTCGCATTGTTCTCGGTGTCCACACCCCAGAACAATTCCAGCTTGGTCGGCTGCGCGCTTTTATCCAGACCTGACGGGTCAGTCACATTCACAATTGCGCTCAGATCACCGCTCACATACCACTTGTTGAACAACTGAATGGCATTGCTGGCCAGCGGATCCAGACTAACTGCTGGCGGCTCCTGATCGACCGCTTCCGCAGGCGTGTTAAAGACCTTCTGGCTTTGCAGCGTCGGATCCGATTTCGCAAAGCGGTTGGCGTAATACATCGCCACTTTGTCATCGACTTTGCCGGTAAATTTTGTTTTCACAAAGTCGTAGAAATGTTCGCCCAGTTTCTCACGGTAATAATTTTCACCCAGCGGATCATTGGCAAAATACAGTTGCTGACCGGCGGCATTCTTTCCATCCGGTTTTCCGTCTCCAACGATATCCGTGTAATACAGTTTTGCCAGATCCGTACTGTTTTGTACCGCACTCGCATTGGCAATATCACCCATGGCTTCCAGCAGGAAGCGGTACAGATATTTACTGGACGGCGGATTTGGAATCGTCAGCAACTCATCATTATTCGCGTAATAAGTTGTGGTCGGGTTGAAGCCGAAGAACTGGCTGGTCTGCTCCCCGAACATGGCATTCACATCCGAGAGAATGCCCTGAGCCGTGCCTTGTGTTTTATTCGATTTATCAAACAGGTAATCAAAGAACCCGGACTGGAAAACCGACAGTTCCGTGATGATAAACTCACGATCCCCGGATTCACCGCCTACCATGCCGTAGCTGCGCAGGCCGTGTTCTTCGGTCAGGTCAAATTCAGTCAGTGCATTCTGACTCCATTTGTAGAACTGGGTAGACCCCGTCACCGTTACCCGGTGGATCTCACCGGCAAACTGAGAATGCGTCTGACAGCTAGCCGTGTCTTTTAGCGTGCCACCGCCTGTTTTCGACGGCTCAGCAAGCATCTTACACGACGCAATCGACGCCCACTGGCCGGAGGCGTTTAAACGTTCAATGGTTGCACTCGCGCCAATATAGGGCGACGTCACCTTGATTGAAGGTAGGTTAAAAGTAGATTTGAACTGAAACTTATAAGGCACAGATAAGTTGCCTGAACCATCCTCAGTCACAATGGTGATGGTTTGCGCGTAGCTTTCATCTACACGAGTAAAGTCTGCCCCGAAGATTTCCCGGACAAAGGGAATGAAATAACGTGCTTCGCTGATATAACCTTCGCTGTCGGGTGCCGGGAACACTTCATGGGGAAGCTGGCCCAGATTACTTTTCACTGTCCGGGTGATCGCGACCGGCTCACCGATTTTCCCCGCTTCATAAGTGACAATGACATTGAGTTCCTCTGCCGAGGAACTGGTCACTTCAGAGCTGCCCGTGGCGTCTGAAACACTCAGAGTCAGATACGGCACCTGATTCTGATCAAGCACCAGGGTGGTAAAGTCTGCAAAATCGACTTCCGGATGAACGCCTTTCAGCCCTTGCAGGGCATAAGCATAATTCAGGTTAAGATACTGTTTTCCGTACAGATCCTGGAAATATTCTTGCGTCAGGTTGTCCTGATATTCGCCGGTATCTGCGTCGAAGAACTTCATCGCGACTTCAGGAAACGCGACGCTTTGCGTCGGCGCTGTGGTATCCGACAGGATCAGATACTGTGTCTGACTTTTGTTGCCGTTACCATCCGTTGCAGTGAGAAAGAAGGTGGTCTGTCCGCCAATAAACAGACCACGGTCGAAATTCTGGGTAAACGCACACACATCTTCCTGAGTGTCAGGATCTTTTTGCATGGTACAGTTCAGTACGTCCGGCGCACCGGCGTTCACTGCAATGGTTGCGCTGGCAATCTCTGACCCGGCATCTTTGATGGTTCCGGTCAGGGTATAGAATGCCTTATTGACCGGGTTAAAGGTCTTCGGCGACGTGATATTGATCACTGGCGCGAGGTTATCCCACCGGAAAGAAACAGATTGCGCATCATCGGCATTTCCGAGCACATCAGCCACTTTCAGAACCAGACGTCCCTCAACGGGTTCAGCCGATAACTTATCAATTTCCAGCGTATTGACCTTGGTGACCACCAGCGTTTCACGCACACCACTGTCGAAAGCCTCAGACTGCACACTACAGAGTGAAGAAATACCGTTTTTACAGTTTTCCAGTTCGCCCCAGCCGCTTTCTGCGGTTTTGGTCTGCAAGAAAACTTCTGCGTACTCAATCCCGATAAAGTCGGTGACTTTGACTGAAACCAATCCAGAGCCGGACAAGGTTTCATTCCCGAAACGCACCACTTCCGGCGCATCTTCATCAATGGAAACTGGTGCTCGCGGGGCATAAATCCCGCCAGAAGCATTGTTCAGACGATTCACCAGCGGAGTGTAATCACTGGCTGGAGTCGAAGAAATATTGATGTCCGGGTTATTTACCACCCGGAGCAAATGCTGGGCTAATGTGTTGGTGTAATACTCAACATTCAGTTTTTGCAGACCAAACGACAGCGCCACCGGCAAAGCCGAGACTTCATCCAGTGACCAGCCATCCAATTGTCCGGTTGCCTGAATATCACGATATTGCAAATCAACCAGATTGTAAGAGGTATAAATGAGCTTTTCTTTGTCACTGCCGCCTGATTTTTCCAGCAGCTCATAAGCTGCTGAAGAGTATGCCAGCAAGAATGCGCCATACTGATGACCTTGTGTGGCAACAGCGCTGTAGTTACCGACAGAAATATCCAGTGGCTGAACCGAAAAGACATCAAATCCATACTGGCTGTTCACGGCTGCGTTTGCGGATTCAATGGCTGCCGCAGTCTGTTGACCTAAACGCTGAAAATTATATTCAGCCAGACCCGCGGCAATATTGGTCAGCGGAGTCAGCATGACATTCCGGTTTTGACCTTCCACAAAATTGACATAAGCCCGGAACTTCAGCGGGCCTCTGTCATTCACTGTCACGACATTTTTTGAATGCGGATCCAAATATCCGCCACCGTTAGCTTCAATATACAACGGCGTGGTCCCGGCCGTGAGCGCGATAGAAAAACGCCCATCCGGGTTGGTGTTGGTGGCAGCTAATAAACGACCTGCTTTACCATTGTTGAATTCGTAAACACTGACTCTTGCATTAGAAACCGCAGCATCAAATACGACGCCGCTGAGAATACCTTGCTGGCGATCTTTCGGATACTCAGGATAAGTTTCTTCACTGCCACAAGCCGACAGGAGTACAAAAAGCAACAATAAAACAATTTGTCTGAACACGTTAGCCACACTGAATAATTGATCAATAGCGCATTATTATATGCAGTACAAGACTCAAAACAATCCAGTAAAAACAACAAGTTATAAAATCACAATGACAGCCTAAACCGTCAGAATGACAGGAAAATAAGTAATTTAATCAGGCGGATTTCATGTGATTCAGCCAAAAACGACGCTTCCAAGCGAACATAAGGCCAATAAAATGTCTTATTAATGGCTATATTTGTGAGCTGTTCACCAAGCTTGTACAGCGAGCACTAATTTAGTGCAATCTGGCGCTGATTATTTCACCACATTGTTCGTATATCTGCCATTACTAAAAATTACCTTTCGTACGAAATGCTAATTACGGGGAAGTTTTACGGTCTGAAATGGACTGATGTTTTATTGAAGAACCCAGTCGATCAAGCTACATGCTTTGCTCTTCGGCTCTGCCACGACGTGCAATTGATACCTCATCCGTTTTAGCAAGTCTAATGTAATATGTCTCAGTACCTTCATTGAATCGCTCAATAGCACAGCTGTGCATCATTACCTGGGATCGATTTTACTCAACAGTAAATTTTGCGAAACAACATGGCATCACTGCACAGTTGCTTCTGCTTGGCAATAAGTGTGCTGCATAACTGGTTTGATGGGTGTAGCATCAACAACAAAGTAGAGCTTTCGCCAGAATCAGCCAAAGCTTGATGAAGTTTCAACCTTATTTATAAAGGCATTTTTATGCCTACATCTTTCGGATACATCGAAATTTCACTCAAATAAAGAGCTCCATAATAAGGTTATGAAGCTCATTTCTTTGCACAAAAGATTAAACTAACACGCTTGGTAGGCTTTCATGACTTCTTCTTTTATGATTTCAATACCTTTCTTCATGACATCTTCAGATTGTACATAGCTCAGTCGCAGACATTGGCTGGCATGCAGAGGGAACTCACTTTGCCCGAAGAAAAAATACTCTCCCGGAACAACGAGCACTCCACGATCTTTTAATTTTTTATACAAGCTCATTGTAGAAATAGGCAGTTCATCAAACCATAACCACAGAAAAATAGCACCTTGCGGTTTATGGATACGAAACCTTGAATCCTTAATTGAATTCAATAATAACTCCATGGCAAATTGTGCTTTTTTAGCATAATAGGGTTTGATTACTGATTCACTCAGTTTGAAAAGTTCATTCTTATTTAAAATATGGTTCGCAATCGCAGGCCCCATACTACTTGGCGCCAGGCTAATGATACCGTTAAGATTAGTTAAAACCTGTGTCATTTCCTCACTGGCAATGATTATCCCACATCTCAAACCAGGTAAACCCATTTTAGAAAGACTCATGCATAGAATCGTATTATCATTCCAAAAAGGCACCACATCTTCAAATATGATGTTAGGAAAAGGGAGTCCATAAGCGTTATCGATAATCAAAGGAATTTTTTTATCCCTTGCAATTTGATCTAGCTTGTTAATTTCTTCATTTGTCAATACATTACCTGTCGGATTCGTCGGGCGAGAAACACAAATTGCACCGATATTATCACCTACACGAACTGCATCAAAGTTTATATGATATTTAAACTGTCGATCACTCAACATTTCTATTTCAGGAAAGTAAGAAACAAAAATATCCTCTTCAATACCAGCATCAGCATAACCAATATACTCCGGCGCCATAGGGAAAAGAATTCTCTTTTTAGAACCATCAGGCTGTTTACCTGCCAATATATTAAAAAGGTAGAAGAAACTACTCTGGCTACCATTTGTGAGTGTAATATTTTTTTCAGTAATATTCCACTGATAAGTCTTCTTCATCAGCAAAGCAAATGATTTCAAGAAGCTATCTTTTCCTTGCGGCCCATCATAATTCATCATTGCTGAAATCAACTCACCATTTTTCAGCATTTCATGATTAATGCCATAGAAATAATCAACAACTTCAGGAATGGCTGCAGGGTTTCCTCCACCCAGCATAATTGCACCTGGTGTGCGTAGCCCATCATTTAAATCATCCATAAGCTGAGTAATGCCTGAATATTGGTTAAATTTCTGACCAAAGCTTGAAAGTTTCATATATATAATCCAGAATTATTATTTTAATAATTAATAAACATTAATTTAAATGCTTCATGGTTTAATTAGTAATTATCATTTATTAAGAAGAATGATAAATTGAGAACTTATATTTCATACCCCATAGGGATAGATCCTATGATGGGATTTTTATCTCAAGAATACTCAACGACTGACTTAGGTTTACGTAAATTGAGTATAGTATGTGTATGATTCACACTATTCATGATTTGTATCATTGCCAACACAGATGCAGTGACAACATCTTCATTTTTCCCCACACCATAAAACTTGCGTCCATGGTAATAACCAGAAATATTGACTTGACTCTTCTTTGATGAATCAAAACCTTTTGTGCTTACATTATAATCATCCATTTCAAACGCGTAACCACAAGCCTGCTTTATACACTTAACGATAGCATCAATTGAGCTATTTCCGGTTGCAGTTTCAATAACTTGGTTGCCATATTGATTCATCACAGATTTAACAAGCAAGCTCACAGTTGCCGTCACTTTGTCATTTAGTCCCGTAATAATATTAAAAAAATCAATCTGATATGGTTCGTGAACAAATCCAACTGTATTATTCTGAAATAATAGCGCTTCAAGATCATAATCAAATACCTGACCTTTCCTATCAGCAATTTCTAAGAATTTCTGGTATATATTTTCAAGGTTGTATTCTTTTTCAGAATATCCCATTTCTGATAATCGATGTTTAATCACATGACGGCCTGAACGTGAAGTTAAATTTAAATTATTTTTATTTAGTCCAACACTTTCAGGAGTCATGATCTCATAAGTATTCTTCCCTTTCAGAACACCATCCTGATGAATTCCCGAAGAATGAGAGAAAGCATTTGCTCCAACAATAGCTTTGTTTGGCTGCACTGGCATATCACATAACTGACTCACCAACTGACTTGTGCGGTAGATCTCTGTTGATTCAATTTTTGTCAAAAAACCAAGAGTAGGTTCTTTATTTTTCAGAATCATAGCGATCTCTTCCAGAGAACAATTCCCAGCACGCTCTCCAATACCATTCATGGTACATTCAATCTGACGCGCACCATGCTGAATCGCAGAAATAGAATTCGCAACAGCCAAACCTAAATCGTTGTGACAATGAACGGAAATGACAGCCTGATCGATATTAGGCACACGGTTGAATATGTTTTTAATGATTCCACCAAATTCATCCGGAGTTGTGTATCCTACCGTATCTGGTATGTTGATTGTTCTCGCCCCTGCTGAAATAGCAGACTCGACCATGCGACACAAATTATCTAGTGGTGTCCGGCCAGCATCTTCACAGGAAAACTCCACATCATCCGTATATTTTCTTGCATGTTGAATCGCTCTGACAGCCCTTTGCAAAACACTGTCGAAATTGCTCCGTAACTTATGTTCAATATGAATTGTCGAGGTTGAAATAAAAGTATGCAACCGAAATTGATCTGCAACTTTCAGCGCTTGTGCTGCCGTATCAATATCACTCACTACAGCACGGGCCAGTGCGCATACACGACTATTCTTAATTTGCTGTGCAATCGTCTGCACTGACTGAAAATCACCCGGTGATGAGACAGGAAATCCAACTTCCATCACATCGACTCCGAGTCGCTCAAGTGCCAGCGCAATTTGAAGTTTTTCATTCACTGAAAGACTTGATAAAAGAGCTTGCTCACCATCTCGCAAAGTGGTGTCAAATATTATAATTTGCTCAGACATTTCCCTTCCTAACCTTTTTATCATTCACATTATTTCTTGAATAAATTTCTTGGATCATTCAATAAACCATCCAAGAAATTACACAATATCTTTCTCAATAACTATTTAATGCATCTTTTAATACAGCAGAATTTTTCAGTTCACCAAATGAAATAATTCTGCCTGCAACCGCACTCGCTACGACTGTCTCCGGACTGGCCAGCCACACTGAACCCGGACCAGAGCGACCGGGAAAGTTTCTATTAATGGCACTAATTGTTACTTGTGATGCATCAGTTGAAGAACCTGGCCCGCAGTTCGCACATGCCCCGCATGCCGGCTCTAATACAATTGCTCCAATTTTCTCAAAGGTGTCCAGGTAGCCCTGCTCAAGACAGTAATCCCGAACATCAACCGTGCCAAACTGCAAATACAACGTCACCCTATCTGGTAGTTTCATCCCCTGACTGACTGCCCAAGCAAGCACATGATGGTATGCGTCAAAGTCTTCACGTTTCCCTGCAGTGCACGAGCCGCCATAAGCAATATCAATCTCAACGTTATCAGATAAGACATCAATACTAATTCCGTTTCCAGGATCACCCGGAGATGCCAACATTGGTTGAATCTGGCTACAGTCGATCTCTAAATGAGCAATGTAATGTGCTTCAGGATCACTTTTCATCCATGGTTCAATCGTGAAATCAACATTCCGTCTTTCTTTCAGAAATCGGATTGTTTCTGCATCGGGTGCTACAATTCCTGTGAAACCACCAAGTTCCGCACACATATTTGTGAGAGTCGCGCGTTCATCAATTGACAGCGCTGCAATGGTACCTCCACAGAATTCAAATACTTTCCCTACCCCAGCCCCACCTTTTATTTCAGGAAGCGCAAGCAAATATAATGCAATATCCTTTGCAGACACACCTGCCAGCAGTTCGCCATTAAGTTCAATCAGAATAGATTCAGGCATTGTTAAGCGAATGAGTCCAGTAACAAGACAGTTTGCCATTTCAGTGGACCCTACGCCAAAAGCAACACAACCTAAAGCACCACTGTGACATGTATGGGAATCTGTTCCAGCCACAACTTGTCCGGGTAACGCATAGCGTTCGGCCATGATGGCATGAGAAATACCTTCAGAACCTTCGGACTGAGGCAGATACCCATGAGAAATCAAACCATGTTTATCCGTGAATTTACGATGAACAGCAGAGAGCCCCTGCAGTTGATTAACCAGCCCATGTGTTACATGAATGACGCTTTTATGCATATAGGAAAGATGATCTTCAAAAGCGACAATGCTCTCTTTCTGATGCAGTGAAAGCGTATCAGAAAATGCCTCATGTAAAAGGTTTGAGCACATTCCAGTATAATATTCATGAAAAAAACGCCAGTCAGCCTGAACAAATACCCCTTTGTTTACGGTCGCGTTGATACTGGTAACCTCAGTCGATACCAGATTTCTCTGAATGATTTTCTGAAAAAGTGTTTTCGGACCTTGTAGATGATTACTATCTAATTCATCAACTCTTTTATCAGATAACAAATATTTTTTTCCAAAATTTAGCAACCCACCCGACTGAATAATTTTTGCCGATAAATCATCTCGATCCTGGATAATGTCCTCAATCTGAATCGCCTCTCCTTTCAATATTCTTTCAAGTAATGAAAAATCAGTTGAAGTTAACAGTCCGAGGTTATCTGCATTCTGTCGATATATCCGTTCAAAGCTTTTGGCAAAAACAAGCTGTATTCCAGCGTACTTCTCTGCGGCTGGGCTATGCTCCCTTGAAGAACCTTTTCCATATCGGTTCCCTGCGACAATCACTTGTATCCCGGCTTTTTTGATTGCCCCCACACCGATGGGTAAAACTTGACCACACTTTAAACCTGTATAGGGATGCTCCCCTAAAACACTGTTATAATATGACAAGGCTGGAATCGGGGTAATTTCATCGGTTGAAATATCATCACGAAGCTCACCTATTGTCTCCAGGTCGAGTTTCTCGCCTGCCAGCTGACGTTCTATTTGCTTAGGATCTTTTGTCAGAAATAATACATTTGGTTTCATGGGTAACATGAAAGTACCTTCTGTCATACACATGGATTGAGACACTACACTGAGCGAATCAAGCGTTAAGTAAGCGGGTTGGTGAACATTAAAATTATGGCGAACGCGTCTTCCCACCCCAAATCGCACAGATCAATGCGCCTTCCTCAGACGACCAGGCATGTTTACTACCTGGTTCATAAATCACAAAATCACCTTTACTATATGTTCCAAAATCATCCATAAAACTGCCATCCAGTATTAGAAATGTTTCATGACCGTCATGGATATGGCAATCTGCCTTTGCTCCGGGCTGACAATGAACAATTGATATCTTTTGGTCTGTCTTATCACACTGAAATAGTGTTGAAATTCTTGCACCGTTACGCCCAAGGGTATTGTGCTTTTCCCACGAGATCAGGTCCGGATTGTTAATCAGAGCATCAAAATTAACGACTAATGGTAAGTTCATTTAGTTATTCCTGTTTTCATTCATTACAAGAACTTGCTTCTCGGGTTTGGGAAACAAATACAGCGCAAGTAAGGTACTCAATCCAGAGATGAGCCACACAATATCCCAGCCATGGAATGTCACCAGCACAGGAATCAACACTGGGGTAATACAAAAAATACCATAGACAACAGTATTGCCCATTGCGAGGGCAGTGCCTGTCCGCTCAACCCCGGCAATCACAGCGAGCTCCGTATAAGCCACCCCATGCCATGCTGAAACAAAAATGCCTGATACCGTAATCAGCGCAACAAGACTCATCATCACGAGTGGTTGTGAAAGTGCATCCTGCGGCAGCACAGAAACCTCCAAAGCCAATAGCAGAAAAGTTGCCAGGCTCAATAAACAACACGTCCGCAAAAACTCTTTTCTGTTCTTACGTTTGTCTGTCCAACGACCCGCCCAGATGCGTGAAACGATAGCTCCCACCTGAATTAAGGCCAGGCTGGCAGAAATTATCGTAACACCTACTTTTCCATAGTCATGTAAGAAAACGGTGGCGAAAGTGAGGATCGCAAACTGTGGCGTACACAAGATTCCAATCGCTAACACCACACGCCAAACATCAGCTCTTTTGAGGGGGCTTTTAACTTGCTGGGCTGGTGATTCTATTTTTGTTTGTTGCGTATCAGTCTTTTCAGACTGAGGTTCATATAGCCAAAGCCAGGAATAGACAGCACATAAAATACAGAGAATTGCAGATACGCTGTAAATAACATCAAATCCATAATTCAGGGCCAGAAAAGGAAATAGGAGAGCCCCGATACCGTAACCGGCAGGTACAGCAGACTGTCGCATACTCATTGCCAGTCCACGTTCACCTTCCTGAAACCAGGACATGATCGCACGCCCGCTTGCACCATTTACACAACTCCCCAGCAAGCCAATAAAAAAGATACTCGTTGCCAACAGGGGTAAGCTTGGTATGAAATCCCCGTCAGGTACAACAAAAAGAGTCATCAAAAGAAGGATCACAGACGTTGAAAGTAACCCGGAGACTAAAACAGCACGATCTCCCAAGCGATCGGTCAGCACTCCCCATGGCAACTCACTCAATGCGGCACCAAGGCCAATCATTGCCATGACCCAGCCTAAATGAATCGTCGACAGCTCATAACTGGCTCTCATGAAAATCGCGCTGGCAGGAATACCACCAACGACCATTGAAAAGCTAATATTTGCAGCAATACCAACCAACAGAACCTTCCATCGGTGGGAAGGCTTTACTTTATTCACACTAACTTTTTCCATAAATAGAAACCTACTTTCATTATTTACTTATTCAGATGTCAGAAAATTCTCTACAGAGAGTACTGTTGCTTTGTTCGCTAAAAGCTTCAGTGCTGCCAGATGTGTTTCTTCGTCGACGGCTGCAGTCGCATCTTCAAAAACAAAACTGGAATAGTCCCTGTCATGCGCATCTGCTGCTGTAGAGAGAACAACAAACTCTGTTGATACGCCGGTAAGCAACAGAGATTTGATATTTAACTGCCTCAAAATCAAATCTAGGTTCGTTTGATAAAATGGACTGACTCGATTCTTTACAAGAATAATATCACCGTCGCGAGGTGAAATATCCGCATAGACTTGAGTGCCCCAGGTGTTTATTTTCAACAGTTCATTTCTTTTTGCTAAAGAAAAAACTGATGATGATTCAGGACACTCAACATAGTTTTGAGAAAATCCAACAACAACATAAATAATAGGAATATCATTCTCTCTGGCAGCATGAATGAGCTTTTGGGTATTTTCGATCAACCTTGTTCTTTCTACCTGCGTAAAATAACCCTCTTTCGCATATTTACCATCAGGGTGAACGATCTCATTAATAACATCCAGGACAAGTAATGCCTGACCACTTTTCATCATCATCTTAATTACCCAACTGATTTAAAGTTCAAATACTGCGTCTTCCTGTGACACTGACAAAAAATCAACAGTAGTTGTTTTCATGTCTCTTGACAGGATATTTTCAGCGATAGCATCAGCATCCTGAACAAAGTCAGTCCAAAATCCAGGCCTACTACTACCGGCTTGCATTAGCCAACGAGTGTGTTCCGTGGGAATACCAATGACATATACATCTTTGATCACTTGATTATTTCGATTGACGGGATGAAATGGCGCTGGTGATATGGAAACCCCTCCGGTTACAAAGAAGCTACTCTCTCCTTCATTGATATAATTAGTCCAAATGTTATCCCGAATAAGATTTTTTGTTAGTTCAGATCTATCCAGTTTTATGTTAGTTGTAGGGATTCTAGCGTCAATGACTGTAGTAATTAAATATTCAGAGCCTTGAATAGAATCAGACTTCATCAGAAATTTATTATGCTCATCGGATCCTTGAATTTGCATATTTGGTCCAACTATTTTTAAAACACCAGATTTAATCAGCGCAATTAACTGCTTCGTCCTTTCCAGAGGTGGCCCTGCAGTTAAGAACATACTTCTTGGAACATACCAGTTTAAAAAGTCATTCTCATGAGATTCAGGAGTCAGTCCGCCGAAATTCACCAAAGTCATAATAATAGATCGTGTGTCACGAATCGTATCCAATGCTGCCTTCAATGGAGAGTTTACATTTCCTTGTTCTGCATTGAAGAGGTCATCTTCAAGGTAATTTAAAAGTGATTCATGAAATTGTTTTTCATTCAAAAATTTTTTATTTTTAAATGGTCTTGCTAGTACTTCTACATCAAGTTCTGGCAAGTCATTTATACCAAAATCTTTTGCAATCCTGGACATTTCTGAAAAAGTCGGCAATTTAGTCTTAGCCACGATGTCTGTAAATATTTGAGCACTTTTCTCATTACGATGGTGTCGGATTGCCGTTGCGAAATAAACAAGGTGAACCTCCGCCATTAACACAGGAAGAGCATCCTGTATGAAATCAATCTTTCCTTTTTTCCTGAGTTCTTTCGCCCACTCATTTGTAAAAAATGCTGGTTGATATTTTTTATTTCCCTCTTTTTGGTTAAGGCCACGGGAAGGAATGGGAACACCGCTTCTTGAGCCCGCAAACATTTGAGGTTCACGACCAGAGCAAATATAGTCGAGGCCACCGTCATTCCTTTCGATGAACTTCCCTCCCCGACCAGTCGTAAATTCAGCCAGCACATCATAAAATGACAGTCCCAGCCCAATGATACCGACTGTTTCATGTGCAGCTACACGATCAAGCTTCATATCTGCAGCAGAATCGCCCTGAATATATTTTAAACCACTCCTCAGGAGTGAAAATGAGGCCAGCTCCAGAGCCTTACCCGTTAATTGTGGTAAAGCATGACCCGTTGTCAGTACGACAGAATCAACAACAATCTGTTTTCCTGACTGCAGGACTAACTCAGAGCGTCCGTCTTCTTTATTCAGTTTTATGACTTCGTCATTTACCTCAATCAGCTCAACATCAGGATTCAGACCTTTCTTAATGGATTGAAGAACAAATTGCATATACTCGCCATAAAGTCTCCGTGGCGCATAATGCTTAGGTCCTGGATAATCATTCTGCGTTTGTTCCCACCATTCTTCTAATGAAGGACCAGCACCGGGTCTTGCTTCACCCTCTGTTAGCTGTCCGGAAAAAGCAGAAACTTCGTTTGCGGGTGTATTCATCAGATAATGTTCAGCCTGTGTTGTGCGCCAGATACGGCCACAACCTACTTCATAATTATCAATCAAATACACTTGTACTTTCCCAGCTGGTTCAGAGATTAAGCGGGCAGCTAGTCGCTCCAAAATTGATAAGCCTCTTGGACCTGTACCAACAATCCCAACCTTTAAACTTTTCTCTTGCTGTTTCATGAACTGCTTCCTCCGAATTAAATTGCTGCAACGGCCCGGTGAATTCGCTCCAGTGCCTGCTCTATGGCATCGCGGGATGTAGCAAAAGACAGACGAACATAGCCCTCTCCACCTTCACCGAATGCCACCCCCGGGGTCACCGCAACTCCGGCTGTCAGTAACAACCAATGTGCAAATTCAGTCGACTTTCCAACTCGCACTCCCTCAATATTTGGGAATACATACAGCGCACCATCAGGGTAATCACATTCAATTCCAGGAATCTGATTTAAGCCTTCTACAATGAGTCTTCTGCGTGTCTGGTATTCAGCTAACATCTCAGTAATAGGCGCTTGATTTCCCGTTAAAGCCTCAATGCCTCCTTGCTGAATGAATGATCCCGCACAACCGACAGTATGTTGTTGTATTTTCAAAATCTCAGAAATGATTAATTCTGGACCAGCTACATAACCAAGCCGCCAGCCTGTCATAGCATATGCCTTAGAAAAACCATTCACTGTAATTGTTCTTTCAAATGCCCCCGGATAAGCAGCGATACTAAAATGCTGATGATTGTCATAAATCACTTTTTCATAAATTTCATCTACAATCAGGATAATATTTTTATCTATTGCAAATGAAACAATATCACGAATTTCTGTCTCTGATAGCATTTTACCCAATGGGTTATTAGGACTATTAATCAGAATAGCTTTTGTTTTATCACTGTACTTCTCTTCTAATGCTTGAGAGGTAATGGTGAACTTATTCGACTTTTGCAATGGCAAGGAGACAGGGGTTGCACCAATCAATCTCGCCATCTCCTGATAACTAACCCAACTTGGTGTTGGTATGATAATTTCATCCCCATAATCTAAAGTTGCCATTAAAGAAATAAATAATGCATGCTTTGCAGACGGTGTGGCTATCAGCTCTTTATCAGGATCAACTCTGATATTATTCTCTTCAAAAAGCTTTTTAGCAATTGCTGAAAGAAGCTCTTTTTTTCCTCTGCTTGGTGTATAATGTGTGTCGCCACATTTAATATGATCAATTGCTTTTTTAGAAATATGTTCAGGTGTTGAAAAATTAGGTTCTCCACCACCAAAATCCAATATATCTTTGCCTTGAGATTTTAAAATACAAACTTTATCTAGAATCTCATAAGTTGCAGATCTTTGAATTGTACGAATACGATTCGATAACTGAATACTCATTATTTACTTTCTCTCGAATGTCACTTAGTTAATCTGCAACAAGACCATATGTATCATTGACCCAATAGTCTGAAAACTTATCTGCAACAGTTTTATCCTTGAAAGCATAAGTTTTCTGCAGCCATCGACTGCTGACAGATTCATTTTCATTCACTTCAAACTTTTCACGGCTATGCAAACCATATTGATTTGAAAAAGTCAGCAAATCACCTTCAACTATGCGGTGCTTTACTTTATCGGCTCGGGTCAATGCATGAATAAAGGCAATTAATGCATCTTTCGCTTCTTCAGGGCTATCCTCTGCAACAGAAGTCATTGTATCCATATAACGGATAGAGTTATCATCTAGAATAATGGGGTGTTTTTCTGAGCTTATGTTCTTCTGGTTAGTCTCTTTAGAGAAGATGTCAAAGTCGGTAACGAAGTAATCTTTCTTTAATATTTTTATAATGTTTTCTGATAGTAAAGAAAATATATCTTTATAATGAACAAATCCTGTGTATGTCACTTCGCCATCAGGACACCTTAAACCAAGTAGTGTGACATAGTCTGCTCGTACTTTATGGGCTGTTCTATCATTATGATAAACAAGTTCACTATCACTATATCCCGTGAGTTTTCCTTTATATTTATTTCTGGCAACTACATCAGTAAAAAAGCAACCATCATTTCGATCGCAATATGACAATAAAGGTGTCTCAGTTAATATCGCAGTAAGTTCCAATAATGATTCTGAAATAAACGTTCTCTTTTTAATATATTTATCTTTAACAGGGTCATTTAAGTCTAACTCCGGAATTTCTCCATCAATAGGGCAATTTCTGAGTACATGAACTTCACAAATACCATTCTTTCTTTCTTCAAGAATGTTCTTACAGATATCAACGTAAAACCATGGAATACATCCATTTCTCACCATGGATTGAATTTTATTCTTAAACTCTGAATAACTATCATATGGGCTAACAGAAATTTTATTTAACAAATCAAATAAAATCTTTTTCTCATTATCTGAAAAAATATAAAATGGCTTCATGAGCTAACCCTGCTTAATTAATCAATTGAATTATCAAATAGTATGAATTACTGACTCAGAATTCATAAGAAATGAGCCAGTCTCTCGTCGCAATGAATACAGTTAATTTTGGTGCGGAATTATCGTCTATTAAAAATCCTTAATGAAATATGGATACATAACCATTGAATATGCAACCACGCTAACTGAAACACATTGTAACAAGATGTTTCTAAATATTTCCATATTTTTTTTCATAAATGTCTATATCTACACATCCATCAATATAGATATCTATAATATTACAATTTACTAGGATTTTTGTTTACTAATCATTTTTTCAACAGCGGAAAATACTTATGATGAATGAAAGGGGGAAACAACCTATGAGACTAAGCCTAAGGTGTTTCTCTGTAAGGCCAGCTTTTGTTTACACCGACATCAAAGATAAGTCCAAGAGAGCAAGACAAGAAAAACCACCAACCCTATGGTACAAAGCAAGCCAAGAGATAAATTGACCAAAAATTCAGAAGGTTTCACAAACAGCGATTAGCACTGTTTTGATGAAAGAATACAATGCGACAGGCAGCTATACTGATAACTGGCTGAAAACGAGAGTGTCAGATGGCTTTTGCCTTACTCATGACAGCAATGACAATGCCAAAAAAGTTGACTTTGAAGTCTATCAAACCGCTTTATCGTTTGGAGGAACCAACCATAATCAGCCACAAGAGCACAAAAACTGTCTATCTGTGCCCACTTCAGAGTTCTGGAACAGGACCGGTTTCCCGAATCAGATTATTGATCCACTTTTTCGACTGGATACGCTGTGTTGTCAGCCCTATCTTGACCACTTCTTCCAGTAATATTACCGCCAGTACCCAGTCCAATGACCAGCCCAGCACCAGGCCTGTGTAATAAGCCAGCGGAATGCCTACCGCCCACTGGGCAAACAAATCGATAAAGATACTGTAGTTGATGTCGCCGCCGCTGCGCATGACGCCGCCGATCCCCACCATATTGAAGACTTTCAGCACCATGCCAAATGCCATCACCAGCGTCACATTCACGGCCAGATCTTTCTGTTCGACCGGACTTAATCCGATCAAAAAAACAATCACTGGCTGAGCCAGCCAGCAGGCTATTGCCAGCAATAACGCGAAACTGCAACTGATGAGCACATACCACCAGGCGGTGCCTTCGACCCTTTGGTAGTTATCCGCACCTATGTCATTACCTAAAATGATTGACGCGGCCACCGCAAAGCCCAGAAACGCCGAGATGAGCACGCTTTCAACCGGTGACAGCAGCGAGATAATCGCCAGCTCACTGACCCCTAACTGGCCCACCAGCACGTTATAGACCAGCAGCCCGCCCGCCCAGCCCGTGTCATGAACAAACATTGGCATCGCCACCTTGAAATAGCGTCGTAAATGATGACGTTTAACAGCGTCAACCCAGTGAAAACGCTCAGGCAGCAGATGCGGATAGCGGCGAGCCACCACCCAGAAAAGCAGCGCGGTTTGCAGTAACCGGGAAATGATTGTGCCGATACCTGCGCCCAGCACACCCAGTTCAGGCAATCCCCACAGACCGAAAATCAGCAAGGCGTTCAATAAGGCATTAATGGCTATCGCAAAGATGCTGATGATAGTGGGCAGCCTGGCATCCCCTATGGAACGCAACGCCGATTCCAGTGGCACCACCAATGCCGTAAAGAGAATGCTCGGCCCGGTGATCCAAAGATAATCCGTTGCCAACTGCACATAATACGGCTCGGAAGCGACCAGTGCCACCAAAGGCTGCGGGATCAACAGATACAGCACAACGAAGGGCAGGACCACCAGCCCGGACAGCATCCATGACTGGGCCAGCGTGCGGCGAATGCCTTCCATATTGCCGGCACCAAAGTATTGCGAAGCTAGTACATTTACCGCACCACTGGCGCCAACCACCATGATCAGATTGAAGAAGAATATCCGGTTGCCCACGCCGACGGCAGCCGTTGCCTGCTCGCCCAGCTGGCTGACCATGAAAATATCGACAACGCCCAGCAATGAAAACAACATCGCTTGTAGCGAGACAGGCAAACCTATTTTCAGCAATTTCTGCCAAAATGCACGATCAATGTACTGAGCTGAAAGCAACATCACAATTCTCCCCTGGTGATTATGCGCACAGTGTAAATCTCTGATTGAATGCCGTATTCTTTCAGCTCATCTAAAACATTTGCCAGACTATCAAGATGAACGACAAGCAAGAGCGGTTTCTGATCTCAGAGAAAACGCAGCAGGAGTTTCTGGACCAAACCAAAGTCTTGCTGCTGGAAGAGCATGGCCTGGTGCAATGTGGGATAGCACACTGCCGTGAACAGTTTTCCGTGTTCAGGAAACATCCGCAAAAACACATGCTGATATACACGGTGAGCGGCAAGGGGTGGCTGGAAAGTGAAGGACGCCGTTGGCTGCTGGAGCCAGGATCGATGATCATTGTGCCTGCAGGTGCTGAGAACGGATTTGGTATTGCAGAGGAAGGCTGGCAAATTGCCTGGCTGTTTCTGGATACGGCTAAGGATTGGTCCGCTTTGGTTACTGATGAGATCAGCTACCTTCTGACGCCAACGGCCGAGGTTATGTACGCCTGTATTCAGACACTGCTCAGAAGCCTATCTCTTCAGATTGATTTAAGTGGTGCCGTTATCGCACACAGCGTGCAGCAAATTGACTTGCTGCTTCGCACGCCGGACATCACTAGCCAACCGCGTCATCAGGTTCGGTTAAAAAGGGTCTTCGACCGCGTCCAGCGCCAGTTGCATAAAGAATGGGATGTTCGCCAGCTGGCTGCGCTCTATCCCTGCTCTGAACCACATTTTCATCGATTATGCCAACAGTACATGGGACGCAGCCCAATTGCACATTTAACCCGGATGCGGATGGAATACGCGGCCCGGCTGTTACGCTCGTCTGAATGGTCGGTGCAACAGATCGGGGAAATTGTTGGTTACCCCATTCCGGCCAATTTCAGCACTCGCTTCAAAACCTGGTCAGGCATGACACCAAGACAATTTCGTCAGCAGCCGTCTCTGGCTGATAAATTACTTAACATCAAAAATAACCCAGTTTAAGGACAACCCTATGCGCGAATCGCTGCGACAAAAAATCATTCAGATCTGCCACAAAAAAATCGCTCAGAAGGGTGACAATGTCGGCGTGTCTTTTTATGCCTTCTTTACCAATAAAAACGATGACCCTGAGCTACTGATGGAAGCGGCAACCTGGTGGATACAAACCCATAAACTGGATCACTTTGAGAAAGCCGGGAAGATCATCACAATGGTTGAAGCCAACAAATAGCCTCCCCCCCTCTTTAGGCGGTGGTTTTGGAGGTAACAAAAAAGCCCCCGGAACCGGGGGCTGTAGCACGTAAAGAGATACGTCAAAAAAACACATCATATAATTGATGATCAGTGACCAGCAGCGACCTCTGCTGCAGGTTTACTTTGCGACTTTACGAAGTAGATGCAACCTGCCAGGAACAGTAGTGGCATAACCGGGTCGAACACGCTTCCCTGGCTACCAAAGATCAGGTTCAGGATCATCACCAGTGAGCCGCCGATTGACCAGGCGATAGTAGTCGGTACCGTCCAGATCACCAGTTGTTTACGCACTTCGGTAACACCCATCAGACGGTTCACTATGTGGAACAGGCTGTCGTTGAAGTAACCGGCAAACAAGCTACCCATGGTCGCAGCAGATGCGGCAAACAGCATGTTGATGCCTTCCATTTCAGCCAGTACCGGTGCAGAGATAGACGCTGCGGTAATCATTGAAACTGTGCCGCTGCCCTGAATCACACGTACCAGTGTCGCGATGATGAAGGGGATCATGATAGGTGAGATGGACAGTGCCGCAATCTGGTTGGCGATTTCAGTACCCGCGCCAGACTCACGCAGTACACTGCCCAGTGCACCACCTGCACCTGTCACCAGCAGGATAATTCCTGAGGTGGAAATCCCTTCTTCCAGCTTGCGGGTAGTGGTTTCTTTGTCCAGGTAAGGTGTCAGGGTATACACCGCCAGCAGCGTACTGATAGACAAGGCAATCACAGGGTGACCGACAAAGTTGATCACCGCGCCCAGCGCGCTTTCCGACAGTCCTTCAAATCCCAGCTGTTTTTCCAGCAGGCTGGCCAGCGATTTCACCAGAATCAGCAGAATCGGCACCGCTATCGGCATGATGGATTTGGTCAGTGAAGGCAGATTTTTGGTGGCTTTAGACGCCATGTACTCGTCATGCACTTTCTTAAGATCATCAGATTCCTGCGGCAGAGAGACAGGTGTCGCGTATTCCGGGAAATGCTTTTCTAACCAGCGGGCGTACATCACAATACCGTAGATAGACGGCAGTGCAATCACCAGACCCAAACCCAGCATAGAGGCAATATCAACACCGAAAATACTGGCGACGCCCAGCGGGCCGGGTGTCGGCGGAATACAGTGGTGCGCCACCACCAGACCACCAGCCAGAGCAACAGTCAGTGTCAGAATGGAACGGCCAGAGGTTTTAGACAGTGACTTAGCAATCGGATACAGGATGATCAGTGCGCTGTCGACGAACACAGGGATACTGACGATATAACCGGTAATTGCCAGTGCCATCTCTTCTTTCTTCTTGCCCAGCCACTTGATGAAGTGATAGGCAATGGACTCACCGGCACCGGAAGTTTCCAGAATGGCGCCCATCATGACACCCAGACCAATCACGATCCCAATACCGCCCAGCGTACCGCCGAAGCCCTTGCTGATCGCCGACATGGTGTCATCCACACTCAGCCCGCCGATCAAACCGGCAATACAGGCCGCAGCCAGCATCGCAATCAAGACATGAACACGGGTTCTCAGTACCAGGAAGATCAGTACAAAAACCGCAATAATTAAGCCTATAACAGAAATGGGTAACATTAGATCGCCTCCTCTTCGCGTACCGGATACTTAGCTAAATACGCCTTAAGTACCGACTGGAAATCCTTATCCGCTTTAAAACCCAGCGTCAGTTCTGACGCATTATTGAACGCTTTCGGCCAGCTGCTGACGATACGGGCAACCGCAGCATCCTCGTCGTAGCTCACTCGCTCAGCAAACCCTGCCCCCACTGCCTCTGTCATTGCAGCGATCATCTCAGCAGGTGTCACCTGAATGCCGGGCAGATTAAAGGTGCGATAACCCTTGATGGCCTCAGCTGGTAACTGGCTGGCATGGATAATGTTATCGATCACTGTTTCCGGACTGGAAATCCACAGCGGCAGCGTTGGCTCAACCGGACAGTTTGACGTTTCGCCTTTCAGCGGCTCACGGATGATCCCGCTGACAAAAGACGACGCGGCTTTGTTCGGCGCGCCAGGGCGAATACAGATGGTCGGCAGACGCACAGTGATGGCATCCACAAACCCTTTGCGGCCGTAATCATTAACCAGCAGCTCACCGATGGCTTTTTGCGTACCGTAAGAAGAACTCGGCTGAGTGGCTGTCATAGGCTCGATCAGATCCGGCAGTTCGCCACCGAACACCGCCAGCGAACTGGAGAACACGAAGCGGATCGCCGGATTCACCTGACGGCATTTTTCCAGCAATAACTGGGTGGCCAGCAAATTCACTTTCATGCCGAGATCAAAATCTTCTTCGGCATGGCTCGACACAATCGCCGCCAGATGGAAAACATGAGTGGTGTCGGCATCGATCAGCGAATCGATATCAGCCGGGTGAGTAATGTCGCCCACAACCGCGCTGACACGGCTGTCGAACTGACTCATATCCGGGGCGATACGATCAACTATCTTGATGCGCTCGATGTTGTCATAACGTTGTAGCAGGGTGTCGGTAAGCATGGCTCCTAAAAAGCCTGCCCCACCTGTAATAATAATTTTCATAGGGGATGTCCTTGCTCTCTTCTATCTTGTCTTAAGTCTGTTGACGAAATTGTCGATGTCTGCTTCCGTTTACAAACAGGTCCGTTTATATATGGTGCCGTTTACAAATAAGGTGTTACCCAGCCCAGGCCTTCTAGTGTGCCTTGCTGCGGGTTGTACTCGCACCCAATCCAGTCCTGATAGCCTGACTTGTCCAGCTCGCCGAACAGGAAGGGATAATTCACTTCTCCCTCACAGGGTTCATGACGGCTGGGAACAGATGCTATCTGCACATGGCCGATGTAATCCGCGACCTCTTTGATCAGGACAGACAGATCTCCGTCCATGATTTGCGCGTGATACACATCGAACTGCAGTTTCACATTCGGTCGGTCGATGGCTTTGATCAGCTCAACAGCGTCACGCTGATGGGCCACGAAATAATTCGGCACATCACGGCTGTTCAGCGGCTCAATCATCACGCAGATACCGTGCGCAGCAAAGCGATCAGCGGCATAGCGCAAATTACGGATAAAGGTTTCTCTGTGCGCCTCAACCGAGAAGTCGGGGCTGAGAATACCCGCCATGGCATGCACCTTCTTACAGCTCAGTGCCTGCGCGTAGTGAAGAGCGACGTCAACGCTTTGCTCAAACTCTTCAATGCGATCCGGCAGGGCCGCAATACCGCGCTCGCCGGCCGCCCAGTCGCCCGGCGGCATATTAAAGAGCGCCTGTTCAAGCTGGTGTGAACTGAGCTGCTCTGCCAGCAGACCGGCTTCATAGTCATAAGGAAACAGAAACTCGACCGCTTTGAAACCGGCTTTGCTGGCCTGACCGAAGCGCTCAATAAAAGGCACTTCAGTGAACAGCATGGTGAGGTTGGCTGCAAATCTGGCCATTATTTTCCTCTCCCTTTCAGGTCGCTGACTTCTGCATCTGTCAGGTAACGAATGGCTTTGCCATCGAGCATCAATGCCAGTTTGGCGGTTTCTTCCAGCTCTTCGGCGTTATCAACCGCATCACGCAGGTCTGTACCGGTAATGACCGGGCCGTGATTGGCCAGCAGGAACGCGCGGTAGTCGGCCGCACGATTGGCCAGTTCAGTCGCAATTTGCGGATCGCCCGGACGCAGATACGGGATCACCGGCAGCTGGCCGACCCGCATCACGTAATACGGTGTGAAGGGCTTAATCGCATTGTCTGGGTCCAGTCCTTCCAGGCACGACAGGGCCGTCAGGTATGTGGAGTGTAAGTGCACAATGGCGTTACAATCCGGGCTGTTACGGTAAATCGCCAGATGAAACGCAATTTCTTTTGACGGGCGATCACCCGACAAATGATTGCCGTCGATATCCACCACCGACAAACGTTCAGCCACCAAACGTCCGAAGGAAGAGCCTGTTGGCGTGGTCAGAAAATTGCCGTCAGGGAGTTTTAGAGACAGATTTCCTGCCCCACCGGTGGCATAGCCCCGCTCAAACATCGAGCGGGCAAGCGTCACCATTTCTTCTCTTAACGCTTGTTCAGTCATGGAAAAATCCTTGTGCAGTCGTAAAAAATGATTCGTCACCAAAGTTGCCGGATTTCAGTGCCAGCGACAGATCCTGATCGATCGCTGTTACCCAAGGCACACCCGGTGCGATTTGCGGGCCGATATGGAAACCTTTCACGCCGAGACTCTGGGTCACAACCCCGGATGTTTCGCCGCCAGCCACAATGAAATTACGGACACCCTGCTCGCGCAACCGGTGTGCCAGTTGGCTGAAGAACTGTTCAACGGCCTGGCTGGATGCCTGCGCACCGTATTCAGCCTGTATGACTTTCAGCATCTCTGGATTAGCGGTCGCAAACACCATAGGTGCGAAGCTGCCTTCCAGGTTCTCCATCACCCAGTCACACACGACGTTGCCGTAATTGTCATCGGTCAGGCAAGCCTTGACATCCAAAGCAAAGTGCGGTGCCACACGCTGATACTGCCCCACCTGCTTGTTAGTCATTACAGAACACGATCCTGACAGCACGACCGTTTTACCGGCTTTCGGATGACCGGCTGACAATGCTTCGGCCTGCTTAGCCTGCGCAGTCACCCAGTTTCGGGCGATGCCGACCGCCAGCCCTGAGCCACCAGTAACCAGCTTGAGGTTTTTGCAAGCCTCGCCGATAGTCACCAGATGCTGATCGTTGAGCGTATCAAGCACGGCGTACTGCACGCCCTGAGCACGCAGCTGGTCAAAAGCCGTCACTACAGCGTCTGTCCCTTGATCCAGGGTCTGGTAATCCACCAGGCCGCTCACGCCCTGCGCCTGGGCATTCATCAGACGCACCAGGTTGGCATCCGTCATAGGGGTCACAGGGTGGTGACGCATGCCGGATTCGCTCAGCAACTCTCCGTTGACAAACAGGTTGCCGTGGCAGACGGTACGGCCATTAACCGGAAGCGATGGGCAAATCACAGTAAAAGATTCATTCAGTTCCGCCAGTAACGCATCGGTGACCGGCCCGATATTGCCCTCGGCTGTGCTGTCAAAGGTGGAACAGTATTTAAAGTAAAACTGCTGACAACCTGCGGCCTGCAGCCAGCGTAATGCCGCCACAGAATCGTCAACCGCTTGATCCACAGGGCAAGAACGGGATTTCAGGCTGATGACCACAGCATCAGCGTCTGCACTCAGCGAGTCGGCAGGCACACCGTTGAGCTGAATGGTCTTCATGCCATTGGCAACCAGAAAACCTGCGATGTCGGTGGCGCCGGTAAAATCGTCGGCGATGACTCCGAGTAACATAATTAACGCTCCTTTTTCGGCAGTTCGATGCCCGAGAAAATCTTGATGACAGCGCTGTCGTCTTCTTTACCAAAGCCGGCATTGCTGGCCTCGGTAAACATATTGAGTGCGGTACTGGCAAGCGGCAGCGGGAAGTGCATCGCTTTCGCGCTGTCGGCCACCAAACCCAGGTCTTTGACAAAAATATCAACCATAGAAGTCGGGGTGTAATCCCCCTCCACCACATGCTTCATGCGGTTTTCGAACATCCAGGAATTGCCAGCTGCATTGGTGACCACGTCATACATCAGATCCAACGGAATATCAGCACGGGCCGCCATGGCCATCGCTTCGGCGCCCACCGCAATGTGAACGCCAGCCAGCAGCTGATGAATAATTTTCACCGTCGAGCCTTTACCAATCTCCGGCCCCACGTTGTAGACTTTGTCCGCAACCGCATTTAACACAGGTTCCAGTTGGTCAAACACACCCGCTTCACCGGATGCCATCACGGTCAGATCCCCGCTGGCCGCTTTCACAGCACCGCCCGACACAGGCGCATCCAGCATACGTAAGTCATATTGTGCCAGTTTGGCTTCGATAGCTTTTGCATCGTCAGCAGAGATAGTGGCGCACACCATCACAGGCGTACCGGCTTTTAACCTTGCAGCCAGACCCGAATCAAACAACACAGATTTCACCTGCTTTGCATTGACCACCAGCACAATCACGGCATCAAGCTGAGCTGCAAAATCGGTGCATTGATGAGACGTGCCCTTTGCACCCGCATCAGCCAGTGCCTGACGGGCTCCATCACTCAGATCAATACCGTAAACATCAAACCCGGCCCGAATACAGGACTTTGCAACGCCCATCCCCATAGAACCCAGTCCGATAACCGCAACAGAATGCATTTCGCTCATTGTGCAGGCCCTTTTGTTATATTTTGTGAATTAATGTTCATGTTTGTGATTCTAGGTGCTGACCCAGGATCATTCTGCCAAGCTTGTCACAAAAATTAACACCAACAAACACCTCCGATCTGATCTTCTAGGTGAAAAAATCAGTAATTTCACACCTATATCATAAGAATCAGCATGTTATGTTTCACACATTCTCACCATGCCTAACAAAAATTCACATCAGTAACACGTTAACGTGTTAGACTTGATGCCGTTATTGATCAGTGTGAGCGAAAAACCCCTATGATTCCTGCTGAACGTCAGCGCGCCATCCTGGCCTTATTAGGAAACCAACAAGTCATCAGTATCAGTGAGCTGACCCAACAACTGGATGTGTCTCACATGACCATCCGTCGTGATATTGCCAAACTGGAGGCCGATGGCCGGGTAATGTCAGTCTCTGGTGGCGTACAGTTGTCAGAGTCGATTCACATCGAGCTGCCCCACGACGATAAAATTGCCCGGCAACGGGATGAGAAAGCCAGAATCGGACAGCATGCGGCCAGCTATATCAAGCCACACAGTACAATCTATCTGGATGCTGGAACCACAACGCTGGAAATCGCGCACCAGTTGAACCACAGGGATGATCTGACCGTGATCACCAATGATTTTGCTATCGCCGCGTATCTGATGGCGCATTCGGATTGCATGCTTTATCACACCGGTGGGAAAGTGGATCGCCATAATCAATCCTGTGTGGGAGACAAAGCGGTGTCCCTGTTAAGGGAAATGAATGTGGATATGGCCTTCATCTCATCGTCATCCTGGAATCAACGCGGAATATCGACCCCCAATGAAGATAAAGTGACGGTGAAACGGGCTATCGTCGCGACAGCCAAAATCAATTATCTGGTCACAGACGCGTCAAAATACGGTAAAGTCGCGACCTTCCATGCACTCGACATCAGCAGCTTTGACAAAGTCATCACTGACAAAGCCCTGTCAGAAAGCAGCCTGCATGATTTCGCCGAAAAAGGCATAGCGGTAGACAGAGTTTAGGCAGCCTTGCTCACACAAGCTGATAAGGAAAAAGACAATTTCGTACAAAACACTCAGCGGGCAATTGAGATAAAGTGCCGGGTAACATGGGGTATTCAAGGACAGAATAATGGGCAGGCAGAAAGCGAAGATCACATACGGGCAGGTGGATGAACTGGATGGCCTGGAATATCTGAACGCTGATTATATTGAGCAGACTTTCTCCCGCCATTCTCACGAAGGGTATTGTATCGGTGTGATCAGCGAAGGTGCCCAAGGTTTTTACCACAACGGCGCCGAGCATCTGGCCCCACAAAACACCATTATTCTGGTGAACGCAGACGAGATTCACACTGGCTATTCCGCCACAGAAACGGGCTGGAGTTATCGCGCCCTGTATCCGTTACCCCAGCATTTTGAGCAAATCAGTCGGGATTTAGGGCAGCCTGAATACGGCGCGCCTTACTTTCGGCAGTCTGTGGTGAAAGACGATAAATTAGCCGCCAGTTTACGTCATTTGTTCAATACGCTGGACCATTCTGAGGATACCCTGCTCAGAGAAACCCTGATCTACACCACACTGACGCAACTGGTACTCAAACATGGCGGTTCCCGGCTGAATATCCAACCTGCCAAAAGTTCAGCACAATCGTTGTATCTGGTGAAAGAATTTCTGGATGAGTACCCGCAATGGCCGATCAGCCTGACAGAACTGGCGGCGCTGGCCTGCATGACGCCTTTCAGTCTGGTACGGGCCTTCAAACGCCAATTTGGTTTACCGCCGCACGCCTATCAGATACAGGCCAGGCTCAGACTGGCCAGACACATGCTCAAACGCGGACTCTCGATTAAAGATGCCGCCGCAGAGGCTGGATTTCACGACCAGAGCCATTTTCACCGCCATTTCAAAAGTGCAATGGGCATCACACCCGGCCGTTATATGAAACACGTGTAATGAGCCTTTTCCTGCTACATTTGTAAACATCGCTGACCAATTTACACCTTTTCTCACCCTATCCATTCATTTAACGTGGTGATAAACCACTAGATAGTGAGAACTTTATTAGCAAGGAAGGCTGTTATGATCATTGCATCCGCGTTTACCCTCGTCTTTCTGGTTCTGGCATATACCCATGTGTTTGTCGACACCGTCGATGTCGATGCCATCACGATTGTACTCATGGTATTAGCCACTCTGCCCTGGGTATTTCCTTACCTGAAATCGCTGGAACTGCCGGGGGGAATCAAAGTTGAAATGAAAAACGTGCTGGAAAAAGTTGAGCAGGCTGCCGCGGAAATAGATGACTCAGAGCAACCCAGTGGGTATCAGGGTGTGGATGCAGCCCTTGCCTTTACCGCCTTACGGGTAGAAATAGAAAAAATCGTTCGCAGGTATCAGCCAGATCTGCGCTCAAGCCGTTATTCTCTGACCGCGCGGCTGCACAGGCTGGCAAAAGAAAACGTTATCAATCAACACTTAGCCGATGCCTTGCTCGAGATCGTTAAGCTAGGCAACGCTGCATCTCAGGGGCAATTTGTTCACTCGGAAGAAGCGGAGTTGATATTGATGCGATCCGGCCCGTTACTGGACAAACTGGAACATAACCTGAGCCAGTCCATGGTCGGGGCGCACGTGATCATTTAATCTGCTAAGGCAGTTTTTCTATGTCTTCTTTAATCTGATAACCCTTGTCGGTCACTATTTTTTCCAGTACGGATAGCCGTTCTCTGAGTTCAGTCATTTCCGCCTTCAAGGCTTCCGCTTCCTGGCTGGCCAGTCGCTCCCTGTCCTTCTGTTTCGCCTGAAGGCGAAGGTATTGCTGGACAATAAGCGCACCGAAAATGATGGCAATAATCCAAACCGCTGTCATAAATACTCCCTTATCTTAATGCCGATAATCGCATTTCAGGTTCAGCGTAGCACCAATTTGATGCTCAGCCGTAGCGTCCAATCTACTCCTTGTGACACACAATCACCAAAAAGAAAAAGCCGCCTGTTCGAAGGCGGCTCCGTCATTTAGTGGCTCACTGCCATCGCATGCTGTTGATCCGTCTGCGGCGGCAGACGATAACGCCCTTCCCTGTAGAGCTTACCACCCAGCAAGGCATGCGCCAGCGCACGCTGGGATTCCTGCTCTGAAATACCCGACGGCGTTAATGTCTGCCGGGTAAAGTCATACTGGTATCCGATAGCGGCTTTACCCGGCTGCAGCACGACCAGTTTGTCTCTGGTCAGATAGCCGAAGTTCTTATCAAACTGCATCATTGCCCGCTGATATTCCGGCGCGACCTCTTTGGTCAAATCATGACCAATCATAGGTGATGTGTTATCAGCACCGATCAGCGACAACAAAGTAGGGGCCATATCAATATTGCTGGCCAGGCGATCGTCCTGACGAGGCTGAATATCCTCGCCCAGAATGACCGCCGGAATGTGGAAGCGGTCAACCGGAACCGGTACATTACCTTCAGCACGGGCATCATGGTCGGCAATGACAATGAAAACCGTGTCTTTCCAGTATTCAGATTGCCTGGCTTTGGCGAAAAACTCACCTAAGGCTTTATCGGAATACTTCACCGCATTATTACGGGTATGTTCAGGTTGTTCATACAGCTCGATTTCACCATCGGGGAATTCGTACGGTGAGTGATTACTACTGGTGAATACCAGGCTGAAGAAAGGCTGACCGGTCTGATGCAGCTTAGTAAACTGTTTATCTGCCATCTGATACAAATCCTGATCCGACGCGCCCCAGGAGCCTACGAACTTAGGATTGACGAAGTCAGGCAAATCCACAATATCTTCAAAACCATTGCCCAGGAAGAAAGACTTCATATTGTCAAAATGGCTTTCCCCGCCATAGATAAACTGGGTGTGGTATCCCTGGCGGTCCAGCAACCCGGCGATGGTATAAAACCCGGTCTGGCTTTTACTTAACTTCACAACGGCACGGGAAGGCGTTGGCGTAAAACCGGTTGTCATGGCTTCAATTCCACGTACTGAGCGTGTTCCTGTGGCATACACCTGAGTGAAGTTCCAGCCTTCTTGCATCAGGGCATCCAGATTCGGCGTGAGCGGCAAGCCGCCTAAACCACCGACAAAACGTGCCCCCAGGCTTTCCTGAAGCAGGATCACCAGATTTTTCTTACCTTCAACGGTTGGCGCATTGGTATTGAGAGTGAGAATATCGCCGGGCATGAAACTTTCCGGACGACCAGAAGACGCCCGCACAGTTTCAATAATGTCATCCAGCGGCATTGTTCCGTAAAACGCTTCCGCGTTCTTTTCAGAGGCCATGTTCTTGGCAGCAAAAATAACAGAATAAGAGGAATTCAGTGTCAGATCGTTCAACAGCGGATCGGTAGAAAACGCCACCATGGCCGGATTCAGCGGCCGGTGCTGGAATGTTGAACGCGCACCCATCACACCAAGGGCCACGACAGAAATAGCCAGCACTGGACGCCAGTACCAGCGAGGAGCATCCAGATCACGCACAGCATAGCCGCTGAGCAACCAACCAAGGCACAGGGTTAATACCGAACCAATCAGCCCGACAGCCAGCTCCAGCTTATAACCCACCCACAACATGCTGAATACTTCTTTCGGATAAACCAGGTACTCAATGAACAGGCGGTTCGGGCGCAAATTATATTCGCTAATAAAACTTGGGGTCGCCAGTTCCATATAAACCAGAATCCACAAGCCCGCCACCAGCCATAGCCGGAGAATGAACAACCATATCTGGCCCAGAAGACCTTGGGTTGGCAACAGTGCCAATAACAGCGAAGGAAGAATCAACAACCAGCAAAGCGTAGAGACATCCACTCTGACGCCTTGTAGCAGGATCGAAGCCCAGTCTTGCCAACCGGTAATGTGGTCAATTTGCCAGAGGGTGAGCACAACACGGGACACACTGAGCAGAATAAGTGACAGCAGAGCAAACAGGGCGATGGGAAACATCACCCCGGTTATAGGTTTAAGTTTTTGCATTACAAAGAGATCCAAATATTTGGTATCACCAAAGGATTACCAAAACAGCTTGAGGATGATCGCCAGCCAGATGCCGCCGGCCAGCAGCAGAGAAATAAATACCGCCGCAGAGCCTATGTCTTTAGCGCGGCCACTTAACTCATGAATTTCACTGCCAATTCGGTCTACCACAGCCTCAATCGCTGAATTCAGCAGCTCAACGATCACAACCAGAAATAAACTGGCAACGAGCAAAATGTGCTCGATAAAAGTGACAGGCAGAAAAAATGAAATGGTTGTTAAGACAACAAGCAAAATAATTTCCTGTCTGATAGCCGCTTCATGCTGCCAGGCGGCTTTCAGTCCCTGTACCGAATAGCCCGCCGCTTTCACGATGCGCACCAACCCAGTGTTACCCGGTTTCATAGTGTTCCTTGCTTAGTCATTAAGACGGCCGAAAATAGTGAAATATTGCTCTGCCTACAATCTGCAAAAACCCAGTTATGATGTTGCTTCCGCTTACAAGCGATCAAGTATTTCAATCTGTGAGGTTAAGCACTTTTTTGTCATCACCAATTCAGAAAAAACCTTTACATCAAGTTTAAAGATACAATATGACTCGCGTTTCTTAAGGAAAACTTAAGAAATTCGTACTAAAGATTGACATTGTTGACTGAAAAGCGCTGCTAGATCGGTAGTTGCTGACCGGTTTTGACTGTTCGGATAGCCAGGTTGGTATGGATATCTTTAACCATGGTCAGGGTCTGCAGTTTGCGAATGAAAGCTTCGTAATGGGGTAAATCTCTGGCGACCACTTCTAACAGATAATCGTGTGCTCCGGATATAACATGTGCGCTGATCACTTCAGGCATACCGGACATCACCAGTTCAAACTCATCAATGGGTTGATCTCTGTGATTATTCAGGCTGACATTGACAAAAAAAGTCATCATCAGTCCCAGCTTCTGTCTGTTGAGGGTGGCCTGGTATCCCGCGATAATGCCATCTGATTCCAGCTTCTTTATCCGTCTGGCACAAGGTGACACCGACAGGCCAACCTTATCGGCGATCTCAGCGGTGCTTTGACGTGCATCGCGCTGTATTTCAGTCAGAATCTGCTTATCTTTTTTATCCATCACGCCCGCATCCCGTCTGTTTGTTACTCATCACTAAGAACAAATTAGTAAAATAAATCACTAATTTAAATAAAATTGGAAAAATTAACCAATATAGAAGAAATGGGTAGTTAAGTTTGCCAACTATTATCGCGTGCTTTTGCGGATACTGAAGTCACTTCAATCGCAAGGATTACGCTGATGCAAAAGAACACGCCCGCTATGCTGACCGGACTGTTAGCCATGACGGTCACTTTAATGATCTGGTCAGGTTTTTTCATTTCACTGCGGGCCTCCAGCCAGTCAAATCTGACGATTGCCGATATTGCCCTGATACGCTTTGTTCCTGCTGCCCTGCTGTTTGGCTGGTTGTGCCGGCATAAAGTCAGGCACATTTTTCAGACCCCAAAGCGATACTTAGCGCTGATATGCTGGGGAGCCGGGCTACCCTACCTGCTTCTTGCCGGGTACGGTTTACATTATGTTCCTGTTGCGGATGGTGCTTCTTTGATTCCGGGCATCTTGCCGCTTCTTGTGTCAGGTATTGCCGTCGTCTGCTTTGGCGAACCTCTCTCACCTATGCGCCGGGCTGGTTTAGTGTTTATCACATTGGGGGTGGTGTGCTTTGTCGCCAAATCGCTGGCTGGCGGGCAGCCCGGCATGCTGATTGGCTATGCCATTTTGTTACTGGCGAGTTTTAGCTGGGCCTGGTTTACTATAGCCATGCGCGTCTCTGGCCTGTCAGCAATAGAAGGGGCGGCTGTGATTGCAATATCAGGGTGTGGTCTGCTACTGACAGGCTTTCTCAGCCAGACAATGACGTTTAATTTGCTGTCGGTGGATTCTCAGGAAGTGATGTACCATTTTCTGGTTCAGGGAGTCGGCGTAGGGATAGTTTCCAGCCTGTGTTATACCCTAGCCATTTCACGGCTGGGGGCGGAAATGAGTGCCGCACTGGGGGCTTTTACGCCGGTGTTAGCAGCACTGATGGCTATTCCACTCTTTTCCGAACCCCTCACCGGGCAAACGATGATCGCTATGGCGTTGATTGTGATCGGCGCGCTCACGGCCAGCGAAGTCATGCCGATCCCCATCAACAGAAATAAGATAGTGAAAAAAGCCATGCGTTAAATTGAGGCGCAGTCAGGCCATGCCCATCTGGTTTTTGTATTTCTCAACGGCTTTTTCATAGAAAGCACGTTCGTCATCATCGGAAATGCTTTCCGCCTGATTAAAGAACACTTCAGGCCCGGCTTTGCCGTTTTTTAACTGCCAAACGGCGTAAGCCGCCTGCTTATCAAGTTCAATACGGTTTTTCTCGGAAGCCGATAACAAAGAAAGATTATGCATGGTTTTCCTTACAATTACGGAGTAAACGCTTGGGTCTGTCGATCTGGCGACATAGTAACGAATTCAGCGTTAAAGTGAAGTCCTGCTTACGCTACCCCGATAGCCTCAAGGCGCTGAAAATCTGCCTGTCTCAGATCAAAAACCAAGGTGAGATGTCACCACCCAGGTAAATACAACAACGATCATCGCGATTAAAGTCACACTGAGGATCGGATTCAGGGTACGCCTATTGGGGTGACGTATCGCATCGATGACGCTTGGCTCATCGCTTTTCATGTCAGGCTGAACGAACTGATGAAAATGGGTTTGCCCTGCGCTGATACAATCCTGCTCTCCGTCTATCACCTGGGCATCAAACCATCTGTGTCTGTCAACTAAACGTTCAGCAGGTACATTTCGCGGAGAACCAAACTGCCCGGTTCTGGGTTCAATGATACTGATCACCAATAGATGTTTTGACTCTCCCCACACCCAGCAGGGCAGAAAATTACCCTGAATGTCGACTCGGCACGGAAAAGGATAAGTGACATTCTTCAATAATTGGGAAACTGGCATGCCTGGAGACTGCAGCGCCTGCTGTGCATTTTCAAGCCAGGGAGCAATGGCATCTCTGAAAACATTCTGTCGCAGCGGTAACAAGCGGGACAGACCGCGCAAAATGAACGCCTGGCAATCCGGCCGGACCTGATTAGTTCGCCAGTAATCCTGCACCGGACCACATTCCGACAGCGCCAGAAAAACAGCCTGACTGGTTTTCTCATATCGTTCAAAATTGGTCATGAATGCCTCCACCGCGATCGGGCGTTGCTTATCCTGACTGCTCCCCGGATAAACAACCCCATAAACAGAACACCATACGGGTTGCGGGCTGAACAGGTGTTGATCTCGCTACTGTTTTCGCGCTTTTTTAGCACTCAATGACGGTTACAATCCGAATCCTACGCTCAACAGGATAGCGTTACTGTCAACATCTCCCATATCCCGGTATTCATAGCCGAGTGTCAAATCCAGCAAAGGTATAATACCCAACACGAAACCGGCCCCGCCGGCAAATCCCCAGCCATCATCCTTGTGTGTCACACCGGACAATTTACGATCAACATCGTAATAGTTAGTGCCGGCTCTGGCATAAACGCTACCCACCAGCAGTGGGATATCAGCCTGAAGAGTCAGCGGCACAGAGGTATAATCAATATCATTTTTTGCCGATGACAGCTTTGAATCCACTTCTGCACTGCCAATGGCTAACCCGGCATTAACACTAAAAATACTGGTGACCTGATAAGACGCATTAACCCCGTATTCGTAGCCATAATCAGAGTTACCGTCATACTCCAGGCGGGATGCACCGGCATTGGCCCCGACAGATAAACCTAAAATTTCAGCGCTGGCTGGCAGACTTAACAATGCAAGCGCCGCTGATAGCATCAATTTCTTCATATTAACGTTCCTTCGTAGCAAAAGAGTGAAAACTGTCGTTGCAGACTGTGCCCAATTAATCAATAGCCCATATCCTTATTTTCGCCAACTAAACACATCTTAAAAACAAGCAGATAGTTATCTCTGCCTGTGAATTTCTTTCCTGCCTCACACGCCTGAAATAATTACGCAAAGCAATGATATCGATTACATCCATTTTTACCCGTTTCATGAATTAAACAACCTTATCCTACTCCTCAAAAGTAAGAAAAACTCACTCAAGGTGCTGTTATATCTATATTTAGACTAATAAATACGGCTTTATTCATCATGTTGAATAAGTCAGTACCACAATAAAACGCAAACGATTAACCTCCTGTTTTCAACAGATTTGGTAAATAACTCTGGATCGATGGCTGAACAATCAATAAAATGTGACTAACTTCAAAAGTTGCTCTTGGTAACTTCACTAGACTGGCCCCCTGATTCAGCAACAGTTCTTAACTGGCTCTCATTGAGTTTCTGCCACTGCTGTGCTGATGTTTTTTCAGATAAGACGTACCACTTGAGTACGACATACAGACAGAGGGTAAACACATGAACGAGATTCTGCTTGCAACTATTGCAGGAGTCGTTGTCGGTCTCTTTTTCAGTGCAGTAAAACTGCCACTACCCGCTCCGCCAGTGTTATCTGGCATTATGGGGATTGTGGGTGTTTATCTGGGTGGTATGGCATACCAAGCAGTGGTTGAACGTTTCTTCTCATAATTTTTTAAAACGAATAACTTGTCAGGAGTCCGCTATGGCTACCCCGCATATCAATGCCGAATTTGGTGATTTCGCAGAAACAGTACTGATGCCAGGTGACCCGCTGCGTGCGAAACTGATCGCAGAAACGTATCTGGAAGATGCCAAAGAAGTCTGCAATGTACGCAACATGTTTGGATACACAGGCACCTATAAAGGCAAGAAAGTGTCTGTGATGGGCCATGGTATGGGTATCCCGTCCTGCTCTATCTATGTTCACGAACTCATTAAAGACTTCGGTGTTAAGAACGTCATCCGTATCGGCAGCTGCGGTACAGTGAGCGATGACATCAAACTGATGGATATCGTGATTGCTATGGGTGCATCCACCGACTCCAAAGTAAACCGCATCCGCTTTAACAACCATGACTTTGCCGCCATTGCCGATTTCCACCTGCTGGAAACAGCGGTAAACCAGGCGCGTGAGCAAAACGTGCCGGTACGTGTCGGCAACGTGTTCTCTGCCGATTTGTTCTACAGCCCTGAAGCCGACCTGTTCGACAAGATGAACAAGCTGAATATTCTGGGTGTCGACATGGAAGCCGCCGGTATTTACGGTGTTGCAGCAGAGCTGGGTGCGAAAGCGCTGACCATTCTGACTGTGTCTGACCACATTACCCGTGGCGAGCACCTGAGTTCTGAAGATCGTCAGAAATCATTCCACTCTATGATGCAAGTTGCGCTGGAAACAGCGATCACTATCTGATGCATCTGATCCGGTCTGTCATATACAGGCCGGATTGCGTATTTAAGGCCGGCACCAATGCTCCGCCTTAGTAAAGGATTAGTCAGCTCAATCAGGGGATTTGCCTGTCGCAGCTCAAAAATTGGTAAAATGTGGCGTCTTACACAATTTGAAGCGGGTTTACCCGGGCGACAATGCTATGCCTGGCAGTTTGGGCCAACTAATGGGTGTCGGGTCATCGTATGCAGTAATGACTCGGCACCTTTTTCCGTACAGGTTTTCGCTGTAGTCCGTACACGAGGAGGGTGGCAAGCATGATGACAAATCAAAAACACTCTGCAACCTTGCCGCCAGCCAGCGGGCACTGGCAATTGAATCATTGCAAAACTGTGCATTGCCAGAATTTTGGTTCCCGTAATCCAGACGACTATATCATTCAGAGAACCAATCCAAACCGTCCTGCCTTCATTTGCAAAGAATGCGGCGCTTTTCCTCCTCTTATCAGCAATCAGAATGTCATCGCAGAATGGCGTTACCTGAAATTACAGCAAAGTAACGGCTTACCCGCCTGCAGTAATCTGGACTGTGACAATCTGGGGTTGCCCGTACTGACACATCGCCACCTGTATCATGCCTTTGGTTACAGTGGTGATCGTCAGCGTTATCGCTGCAAAAGCTGTCAGGCGACGTTTGTCGACAGATGGTCTGGCTTTAATCCTAAACACCAGGTTCAGCAAAAGCTGCTCGCCCTGCTGTTTACCGGTCATCCCATCCGGGATATCTGCCGGCGACTCGGTATGAATCCGAAAACGTTCTACGACCAGCTGAACCACATTGCCAGCCGCTGCCGTCGGCAACTTTCGGTGTTTGATGCCCGTTTGTTACAACACAAATCACAACTGGCATTGGCCTGTACACTCAACCCGCTTCAGCCACATGCTGCTAATGGTGTTTACTGGATTGCCAGTTGCGAAGCAAATTCCGGCTATGTACTCAGCCAGCACATTAACTATCACCCGGAACAGACAGGCACACCCGATACGCTGCATGATCCTTACAGCCCTAATGCCCGCTTCCTAGCCAGACAGGAAAATAACGCACCTACAGCAGCGCAGGCTGCCCCTCAGGGCTTACTGGCGAAAGTCGATGCAAAATACCGAGAAGTGCTATCAAGACCGCATTTGGAAGATCCAAGCAGTGACCAGAACATTGAACATTTCCCGGCCAAAGGTAATCTGATCAGGCCTCAGTATGCGGTTTACGCGCATTTTCTACAGCTTAATGAACAAGTGAGTGATAACACTCAGCTTATGCTGTTCATGCCGCAAGAGCCTCTGCTACGTTCAGCCTGTCTGTCTGTGTTTCTGAACAGAATACGCTCCGGCACTATTGAACCTGTCTACGTAGAAGAAGACACGGAATGGCCGCAGGGCAATGCCGCAGGGCGTATCGACATCGTGTTACTGGGATGGTGGCGAGACCGGTGGGCATTTACCCGGTTTGATCAAGTCGGCAAAGGTATCTGCCATTTAGGCGGCGAAAAAAACAATGAAGCCAGATGGCTGCAACTTGCAACTCACCGCGAAGTGGATGAGTATCAGCAGCGATTTTATCAGCAATTTGCGCAGTTGGTTGATGAACCCAGAAGAAAAGCCCGGCCGGGCGGGTTACTTCCTTTGCTGGATATTTACCGGGCCTGGCATAACCTGTGCCGACAAGATCGCAATGGCTTAACACCCGCTCAACAGCTGGGAATCATGGCCTCGCCATTAACGCTGGAACAATTGCTTAACTAACTCAGCCCGCTTTTTCTGTTGAAACGGCAAACAGACCACGCAAAAAGGTCATTTTTGTTAGCTCAGCTTCACTCACCCATCTCACTTTGGCATATAATCTCAGTACGTAATCTTTATTAACAAGTTACATAAAAACTCTGAGGTATTGTGGTGATAAGGATAGTCCCCAATCGAATCAAGCCCATTTTGTTAGTCAGCATGCTTGCGGTCGGTATTCTTCCTGCTTACATCTATGGCTGGATCAGCAGTGAAAAACTCAATGAAGTCGCGCTGGACAGAATTGCAGCCGGCATTAATGCCCGCAATAATATCGTGGCCCAGAGCCTGGATCAGACACACAATCTGCGACTGAAAAATCTGGATTTATTAAGTCACTCCCCTATTTTTTCCCGTCCTCCTGAACAAATTAGCCAGTTTTTTCATAATTTCGGGCAAACCGACCCTTCTTTTTCGGCTATGCATCAGGTGCGTGAGAAAGGCGGTCATTATTATCTTAATGCGAGCTCAGATGCAGGGTTGACCATTAATAACATTGATACCCCGGCTTTAGAGAATATCGAAAAAACGCTGGCCAAGGATAATACCTACATCTCCCGTCCCCAGATCAAAAATGGTGAGGCCATTGTCTTTCTGGCAAAAAAAATCGAACACCAGCCTGATGGATTCCTGCTGATCGAATACAAAATGGATGACATCAAACAGCAGCTTAAACAACTGGGCAATGAAGTCGCCCCAACCGACAATGTTTATCTGACCGATATTGATGGCAAGCTGCTACTCAGCAGTCATGCCACTGAACAGTCTCTGCATCATTTCAGGCAATTCTACAAAGCCAGTTTAGTTGCAGGATCAGGAGCAATGTCCTCTTTCTCACCGTTCATATCCGGCATCAACAATTACAACGATGATGAAGATAAAGCGATGATCGCAGCTGTTGTACCATCGCAGATCAATGATGCTGAAGGCATGCCTGTCTGGTCGCTGATCACTGTGACCTCACAAGATAGCGTCATCGGTACTATTGATGAGCTGCACCATTTTTTCCTGCTTGCGCTGGCTATGATCAGTGTATTAATCCTCTTACTTGCCATCGCCCTCACCAAACGCATTACCGGGCCTATAGCAAAGCTGACTCGCTTTGCCTCTCAGTTCCGTTTAGGGGATTATCAGCCCAATCCCTCCTTTGAGGGTCCGTATGAATTTCAGTTACTCAATGATGCGCTTAATCAGGGAGCTGATAAAATTTCAGCTGATACCAAGCGGCTCAATCAGGCGCTGGAAAAAGCCAAATCGGCGGATAAAGCCAAGTCTGCCTTTCTGGCTAACTTGTCCCATGAAATACGCACACCCATGAACGGGATGCTGGGGTTGTCGCAACTGTTGCTGAAAACCAAATTAACGGAAGAACAAGAACATCACCTGAACACTCTGCTCGATTCAGGTAAGCATATGATGTCATTGCTGAACGATATTCTGGATTTCTCTAAAATTGAGCAAGGCAAGCTGAAACTGGATAAAACTCATTTCTGCTTTACCGATCTGGTCGGCACTATTGAAAGCACCTATTACTCGTTGGCGAAAGAGAAAGGCCTGGCTTTCAATATTGATTGTGGCTTTGATCAGGAAACCTGGTTCTACGCCGACAAATCCCGTATTCGCCAGATTCTGTTTAACCTGATCAGCAACGCCATTAAATTCACAGACAAAGGCCATGTCAGAGTGCGTATGAGGCGGGCTCTGCTCACCGGAGGGCAACAACAACAACTGACGATTGTGGCCGAAGATACAGGTATTGGCATAGAGCCAGAGCGAACGGCCCACATCTTTGATCCATTTGCTCAGGCCGAAGTCTCTACCAGCCGGCGCTATGGCGGCACCGGGCTCGGGTTGAGTATTGTCAAACAGCTGGCAGAATTAATGGGCGGCAATGTCGAGCTTAGCAGTAAGCCTGGCGCTGGAACATCTGTTACCGTCAACCTCTGCCTTGATACGGGGATCCCTCAGGAAGAGTTAATCGAAAACATCGAGATCGACAGAGAAGCCTTTGCCGGTCTGCACGTACTGGTTGTTGAAGATAACCACCTCAACGTCCTGATCATGGAAAGTTTTCTTCAACAATGGGGATTTCATACCCACACTGCGGAAAACGGACTGGAAGCATTGGAAATGATGCAGCGCCAACCCTACGATTTGATCCTTATGGATAATCACATGCCGGTGATGGACGGCCTGGAATCGACCCGGCGAATTCGTTCCCTGCCCGAACCTTTCTGCATTGCCCCGATTTTCGCTTGTACCGCAGATGCGTTTGAGGAAACACAGAAGAATATGCTGGATGCAGGGGTCGACTGTGTTATCACCAAACCTCTCGACGAACGAAAATTACTGGATGCACTCCAACGCTTTCGCCACCGTATAGACTACATGGCCTATCTGCGCCAACACACGTTTAAACAACCCGATTTTCGGGATCAGTCTATCCTGAACGACTCTTTATCATCTCTTAACCAAGCTGAGTTACCGTCAAGTCATGCAGCATTCGATTTAAATCAGATCACACAAATTGACATGGAAGAACTGCTGGAAATGCTTGATCAAGATAAAGAAATGATTACGTACTTTCTTACCATTTTCGCAGATGATCACCATGACTACGACCAGAAGATCCGCAATGCCATCGAGGAAAACGATTTGGAGCAGGCAATGTTACTCAGTCATACCCTGAAAGGGGCCTCCGCCAGTCTTTGTGCAAAGCAGGTCAGCCACAGTGCCAAGATAATCGAAATGCAATTGAAAGCTGCGCAAATCCCATCAGAATCTGAGCTTGATGCGGTTTCACAAGCCTTATCTGCTCTTTGTGACGAAATTCGCCGCCAGCAGCAAACTGTCGATATCGAGTAATGTCTTTATATTGATCAAAGTCTTACAATCTCATCCTGAATGATCGCCACATTCTCACCACACCTGCGCAGCGGGCAAACAAGCAACAAAACGACAGGGAAACATATGCCCACACCTGTTTTCTTGAGCCACTACAGCGTACATTTCTATGCTCGCTTTATCCTTGGGCTAAGTGACCGAAAAAATGTTTGACAAAACCGCTCGAATTGGGCTTCGCGATTGACATCGACACAGAAAAATTTAATCATCGGGACATCAAATATTTTGCTTCGATCCATATGTTCAGAGCACCGGACATGGCTTCAAAAGAACAGTCAACAGGCCAAACTTAACGTTTGCATAAACACAGCAAAGGACAAGAGATATGAGCACCAAACTGGAACAGCTGCGCGCGCTTACTACTGTTGTTGCCGATACCGGCGACATCGAAGCGATTAAGAAGTATCAACCGCAAGATGCCACCACCAACCCTTCCCTGATCCTGAAAGCTGCTGAAATTGAACAGTATGCGCCGCTCATCGACGATGCCATTGCGTATGCCAAAGCACAAAGCAACGATAAAGCACAACAAATCCAAGACGCGGGCGACAAGCTGGCGGTGAACATCGGTAAAGAAATCCTCAACGTGGTGCCGGGCCGTATCTCCACTGAAGTGGACGCCCGCCTGTCTTACGACACCGACGCCAGCGTGGCCAAAGCCCGCAAGCTGATCAAAATGTATAACGATGCCGGCATCAGCAACGACCGCATCCTGATCAAACTGGCGTCGACCTGGGAAGGGATCCGCGCGGCTGAAATCCTGGAAAAAGAAGGCATCAACTGTAACCTGACTCTGCTGTTCTCTTTTGCTCAGGCCCGCGCCTGTGCCGAAGCCGGTGTGTTCCTGATTTCGCCTTTCGTCGGCCGCATCATGGACTGGTACAAAGCCAAAGAAGGCCGTGACTTCGAAGCGTCTGAAGATCCGGGCGTGCTGTCGGTAACGGCAATCTACAACTATTACAAAGCCCTGGGCTACAACACTGTGGTGATGGGCGCAAGCTTCCGTAACACCGGCGAAATCCTGGAGCTGGCAGGCTGTGACCGCCTGACCATCAGCCCGCAGTTGCTGCAGGAGCTGTCTGAAGCACAAGGCGAAGTGGTACAGAAGCTCTCTGCTGATGTGGCTTCTGAAGTGCGTCCGGCACCGATGACCCACGCGGAATTCCTGTGGGATCACAACCAGGATCCTATGGCGATTGAGAAGCTGGCGGAAGGTATCCGTAACTTCGCGATCGACCAGGGTAAGCTGGAAACCATGATCGAAGCGCGTCTGTAATCCCGTTTCTATTTGAGAGCAGCAACTGAGCTGCTCTCACTCGTTTTATGACCAACCTGTATTGAGTAAGAAGAATTTATTATGGATCGTAAAGTATTAGCGAATGCTATCCGTGCCCTGAGTATGGACGGTGTACAACAGGCCAACTCCGGCCACCCGGGCGCCCCGATGGGGATGGCGGACATCGCGGAAGTGCTGTGGCGCGACCACCTCAATCACAACCCGCAAAACCCGAACTGGGCTGACCGTGACCGCTTCGTGCTGTCCAACGGCCACGGCTCTATGCTGATTTACTCCCTGCTGCACCTGAGCGGCTACGAGCTGGCAATTGACGATCTGAAAAACTTCCGTCAGCTGCACTCGAAAACCCCGGGTCACCCGGAGTACGGCTACGCGCCGGGCATCGAAACCACCACAGGCCCACTGGGTCAGGGCATCACCAATGCTGTAGGTATGGCGATTGCTGAGAAGTCACTGGCCGCACAGTTTAACCGTGACGGCCACGATGTGGTTGACCACTACACCTATGCATTCCTGGGCGACGGCTGCCTGATGGAAGGCATTTCTCACGAAGCCTGCTCGCTGGCCGGTACGCTGGGTCTGGGCAAGCTGATCGCCTTCTGGGATGACAACGGCATCTCGATTGACGGTCACGTGGAAGGCTGGTTCTCCGACGATACGCCAAAACGTTTTGAAGCGTACGGCTGGCACGTGATCCCTGCGGTTGACGGCCACGATGCGGCCGCCATCAACGCGGCTATCGAAGCGGCAAAAGCCGACCCACGCCCAACCCTGATTTGTACCAAAACCATCATTGGTTTCGGTTCGCCGAATAAAGCCGGTTCTCACGACTGCCACGGTGCCCCGCTGGGTCACGATGAAATCGCAGCAGCCCGTGAATTCCTGGGCTGGCAGCACGGTCCGTTCGAAGTCCCTGCCGACGTTTACGCTGAGTGGGACGCCAAAGAAGCGGGCGCCGCCAAAGAAGCCGCATGGAATGAAAAACTGGCCGCGTATGAAGCTGCACATCCGGAACTGGCTGCGGAGTTCAAACGCCGTGTGAACGGTGAACTGCCGGCACAGTGGGAAAAAGCAACCAGCCAGATCATTGCCGATCTGCAGGCCAACCCGGCCAACATCGCTTCCCGTAAAGCTTCTCAGAACGCGCTGGAAGCCTTCGGCAAAATCCTGCCTGAATTCATGGGCGGCTCGGCAGATCTGGCACCTTCCAACCTGACCATGTGGTCTGGTTCCAAGTCGCTGACCGCAGATGACGCATCCGGTAACTACATCCACTACGGTGTGCGTGAATTCGGCATGACGGCCATCATCAACGGTATCGCCCTGCACGGCGGCTTCGTGCCTTACGGCGCGACCTTCCTGATGTTCATGGAATATGCCCGTAACGCCATGCGCATGGCCGCGCTGATGGGCGTGCAGAACATTCAGGTCTATACCCACGACTCGATTGGTCTGGGTGAAGACGGCCCGACGCACCAGCCGGTGGAGCAAATCGCTTCGCTGCGCCTGACCCCGAACATGAGCACCTGGCGTCCGTGTGACCAGGTTGAATCTGCCGTAGCCTGGAAACTGGCCATCGAGCGTAAAGACGCGCCGTCAGCGCTGATCTTCTCGCGTCAGAATCTGGCTCAGCAGGAGCGTAACGACGCGCAGGTTGCGGATATCGCGAAGGGTGGTTACATCCTGAAAGACTGCGCCGGCAAGCCTGAGCTGATTTTGATTGCCACCGGCTCTGAAGTAGAGCTGGCGGTGAACGCAGCGGCTGAACTGAGTGCCGAAGGCAAGCAGGTGCGCGTGGTGTCTATGCCATCAACCGATGCGTTCGACAAGCAAGACGCCGCTTACCGCGAGTCTGTACTGCCATCGGATGTGACCGCCCGTATCGCTATCGAAGCCGGTATTGCCGACTTCTGGTACAAGTACGTGGGCTTTGACGGCCGCATCATCGGCATGACCAGCTTCGGTGAATCGGCCCCGGCCGGTGAGCTGTTCAAGCTGTTCGGCTTCACCACTGAAAACGTGGTCAGCACAGCGAAAGACTTGCTGTAAACCGAACCGAAACAATCATCGCCACCATGACAGTGGTTCCATGATTCAAAGGTCTGGCATTCAAGTCAGGCCTTTTTTATCACCCCGATCATCACCTGTTCTCTTTCCTCAAACCCAGTGAGAAGAAGGCCGGCAAATCAATGCGGCAATGAAAACGCTGAACAAAGTGCATGACGGCTAACATTTGTTAAGCGCTTTTGAATCCATTACACTGACGCCACATCTGTGTATGGAACACCGCTATGACCACTTCACCGCCTACCGCTTCTTTTGACCATCAGCTGGAAGATACAGACCTGTTGACTGAAATTGCCATTTTGTATTACCAGCAAAGTGCAACGCAGGAAGAAATCTCGAAAAAATTCGGTATCAGCCGCCCTAAAGTCAGCCGTCTGCTCAGAAAAGCGCGGGAAGAAGGGATAGTGGAAATTACCGTTAAGTTCCATCCGATCCACAGCGCCCAGCTTGAACAGCGTTTGATGGACAGGTTTAACCTGAAACGAGCCTTGATTGCACTGGATCAACCCAGTGCACAAGAGCAACGAATGCAAGTCTCTACCCTGGTATCGGCCTATCTGGACGGTTATTTGAGAGATGATGTCGTTGTCGCGGTGGGTCAGGGGCAAAATGTTGCTGCTGTCGCCGATCATCCCGGTATTGTTTCCCATCGCAACGCGCGTTTTGTTTGCGCTATCGGCGGAACACACCGCAGCGGCGACACCATTAATGCGGATCATATCTGCCGCCGTCTGGCCAAAAAATTTGGCGGCACCAGCGAAACCTTATACGCACCAGCCTATGTCGACAGTGAAGTCACCCAGCAGGTGTTTATCACTCATCCCAATGTCAGCGAAACCCTCAATCAGGCCCGAAAAGCGGAGTTTGCCTTAGTCGGTATTGGCGATATGGATGAAAACAGCCATATGGTAAAACTGGGATGTTTCACGGCGAAAGAGTTTGTTGAAGCCAGACTCAATGACGGCATTGTCGGCGATATCGGCGGCTTTGACTTCTTCCGCCTGGATGGACAACAGGCGGGAACACTGATGCGTGGCCGGGTTGTCGGACTGGAAATGTCAGATTTGCATCGTATCCCGAATGTGATTGCTATGGCCAGTGAGAGCCGGAAGGCGCTGGCGATTCTGGGCGCGTTAAGAACTGGCGTGATAGATGTACTGGCAACCAGCGCAAGTTGTGCGATGGCCTTGCTGAACATGTCTGACTCATAAGCACAAATGGCAGCTACAGCGACATACGGGTTCAACCAGTCACTGCTTATATTCTCAACGGGTGAACAAAATTACACTAATCTTCTTTTTGTTCACTCCTGAGATGGTCACTGCTTCTGCAAACGCGCTGTTAACACCTCCTCCGTTCTATAATGACACGCAGAAATCACACTGGCATTTAGCACAAACAGATATCACACTGATTGATATCATATTTTTATATTGCCATCAGCGTCATCACTATCGAACCACGCAAAACACAACGAATTATCCCGCTTTTCCTGCCATCAGGGACTGTACCGATTCGGGCCAGATTCACCCTCATTTTCTGTAACGTAGGGTTTGACATTTGTGGCAAAAAGCTCAAATATGAGCACTTCATTTGCTCAGGTGCATTACATTCGTTCATGCATAATGAACCGCCACCGGGCAGAACGTCATTTCTTACCACATATCAAAAAGGTTTTACTGAGATGAGCACCAAACTGGAACAGCTGCGCGCACTTACTACTGTTGTTGCCGATACCGGCGACATCGAAGCGATTAAGAAGTACCAACCGCAAGATGCCACCACCAACCCTTCCCTGATCCTGAAAGCCGCAGAGATTGAACAGTACGCACCGCTCATCGACGATGCGATTGCTTATGCCAAAGCGCAAAGCAGCGATAAAACACAGCAAATCGAAGACGCCGGTGACAAGCTGGCGGTCAACATCGGCAAAGAAATCCTCAATGTGGTGCCGGGCCGTATCTCCACTGAAGTCGACGCCCGTCTGTCTTATGACACCGACGCCAGCGTGGCCAAAGCCCGTAAGCTGATCAAAATGTACAACGATGCCGGTATCAGCAACGACCGCATCCTGATCAAACTGGCCTCGACCTGGGAAGGGATCCGCGCGGCTGAGATTCTGGAAAAAGAAGGCATCAACTGTAACCTGACCCTGCTGTTCTCTTTTGCCCAGGCCCGCGCCTGTGCCGAAGCCGGTGTGTTCCTGATTTCGCCGTTCGTCGGCCGCATCATGGACTGGTACAAAGCCAAAGAAGGCCGTGACTTCGACGCTGCTGAAGATCCGGGCGTGCTGTCAGTAACGGCAATCTACAACTATTACAAAGCCCTGGGCTACAACACTGTGGTCATGGGCGCAAGCTTCCGTAACACCGGCGAGATCCTGGAGCTGGCAGGCTGTGACCGCCTGACCATCAGCCCGCAGTTGCTGCAGGAGCTGTCTGAAGCACAAGGCGAAGTGGTACAGAAGCTCTCTGCTGATGTGGCTTCTGAAGTGCGTCCGGCGGCTATGACCCACGCGGAATTCCTGTGGGATCACAACCAGGATCCTATGGCGATTGAGAAGCTGGCGGAAGGTATCCGTAACTTCGCGATCGACCAGGGTAAGCTGGAAACCATGATCGAAGCGCGTCTGTAATCCCGTTTCTATTTGAGAGCAGCGACTGAGCTGCTCTCACTCGTTTTATGACCAACCTGTATTGAGTAAGAAGAATTTATTATGGATCGTAAAGTATTAGCGAATGCTATCCGTGCCCTGAGTATGGACGGTGTACAACAGGCCAACTCCGGCCACCCGGGCGCCCCGATGGGGATGGCGGACATCGCGGAAGTGCTGTGGCGCGACCACCTCAATCACAACCCGCAAAACCCGAACTGGGCTGACCGTGACCGCTTCGTGCTGTCCAACGGCCACGGCTCTATGCTGATTTACTCCCTGCTGCACCTGAGCGGCTACGAGCTGGCAATTGACGATCTGAAAAACTTCCGTCAGCTGCACTCGAAAACCCCGGGTCACCCGGAGTACGGCTACGCGCCGGGCATCGAAACCACCACAGGCCCGTTGGGTCAGGGCATCACCAATGCCGTGGGCATGGCGATTGCGGAAAAATCGCTGGCCGCACAGTTTAACCGTGACGGCCACGATGTAGTTGACCACTACACCTATGCATTCCTGGGCGACGGCTGCCTGATGGAAGGTATTTCTCACGAAGCCTGCTCGCTGGCCGGTACGCTGGGTCTGGGCAAGCTGATCGCCTTCTGGGATGACAACGGCATCTCGATTGACGGTCACGTGGAAGGCTGGTTCTCCGACGATACGCCAAAACGTTTTGAAGCGTACGGCTGGCACGTGGTCCCTGCGGTTGACGGCCACGATGCGGCCGCCATCAACGCGGCTATCGAAGCGGCAAAAGCCGACCCACGCCCAACCCTGATTTGTACCAAAACCATCATTGGTTTCGGTTCGCCGAATAAAGCCGGTTCTCACGACTGCCACGGTGCCCCGCTGGGTCACGATGAAATCGCAGCAGCCCGTGAATTCCTGGGCTGGCAGCACGGTCCGTTCGAAGTCCCTGCCGACGTTTACGCTGAGTGGGACGCCAAAGAAGCGGGCGCCGCCAAAGAAGCCGCATGGAATGAAAAACTGGCCGCGTATGAAGCTGCACATCCGGAACTGGCTGCGGAGTTCAAACGCCGTGTGAACGGTGAACTGCCGGCACAGTGGGAAAAAGCAACCAGCCAGATCATTGCCGATCTGCAGGCCAACCCGGCCAACATCGCTTCCCGTAAAGCTTCTCAGAACGCGCTGGAAGCCTTCGGCAAAATCCTGCCTGAATTCATGGGCGGCTCGGCAGATCTGGCACCTTCCAACCTGACCATGTGGTCCGGTTCCAAGTCGCTGACCGCAGATGACGCATCCGGTAACTACATCCACTACGGTGTGCGTGAATTCGGCATGACGGCCATCATCAACGGTATCGCCCTGCACGGCGGTTTCGTGCCTTACGGCGCGACCTTCCTGATGTTCATGGAATATGCCCGTAACGCCATGCGCATGGCCGCGCTGATGGGCGTGCAGAACATTCAGGTCTATACCCACGACTCGATTGGTCTGGGTGAAGACGGCCCGACGCACCAGCCGGTGGAGCAAATCGCTTCGCTGCGCCTGACCCCGAACATGAGCACCTGGCGTCCGTGTGACCAGGTTGAATCTGCCGTGGCCTGGAAACTGGCCATCGAGCGTAAAGACGCGCCGTCAGCGCTGATCTTCTCGCGTCAGAATCTGGCTCAGCAGGAGCGTAACGACGCGCAGGTTGCGGATATCGCGAAGGGTGGTTACATCCTGAAAGACTGCGCCGGCAAGCCTGAGCTGATTTTGATTGCCACCGGCTCTGAAGTAGAGCTGGCGGTGAACGCAGCGGCTGAACTGAGTGCCGAAGGCAAGCAGGTGCGCGTGGTGTCTATGCCATCAACCGATGCGTTCGACAAGCAAGACGCCGCTTACCGCGAGTCTGTACTGCCATCGGATGTGACCGCCCGTATCGCTATCGAAGCCGGTATTGCCGACTTCTGGTACAAGTACGTGGGCTTTGACGGCCGCATCATCGGCATGACCAGCTTCGGTGAATCGGCCCCGGCCGGTGAGCTGTTCAAGCTGTTCGGTTTCACCACTGAAAACGTGGTCAGCACAGCGAAAGAGCTGCTGGCGTAAGTTAACCAGACACGCACCCAAAGCCAGTCTGCGGACTGGCTTTTTTTATCTGTAGGTCAATACACCACCTTCGGATACCACATCTACTGGTAATTGACTCTGGTTTGCTAATTCTACTAATACGCTGACAGGTTCAAGATACAGCGCATAGGTAGAGTGATGAATCGGCAACGTTCTTCCCGGCTGCAACTGCAAAATTGCCTCCCTAACTTCCTGAGCACCCATTGATATCATTCCCAGCGGTCCGGTTGTCCCTACCCTGCCGACATGAGGCACAAATACATCTGGCTGACCCAATTTACGTACCGTACTGATCAATTCTGGAGTCATGAAACTGTCGCCACTCCAGTAAAGTGATTTTCGCCAGTCGCCCTGCTCAAAAGTCATCCAGTAACCATTACCATGGCCCAGCAACGATTCCATTGCTGGTGCTAGCGTATGATAAGCAGGTATAGCCGTTATCGTAACTTTATGGCTGCCATCTTCTAATCGCCAAGTATCACCCCAGATTAACGCCTGACTGTTGCTGAACTTCAGCGAAGACATTAAAGCAATATCAGACTCAGGTATCACCACAGGTAAGGATTTAGGCAAAATCTCACGCGCCACCTGATCAAAATGGTCTTCATGCGTATGACTGATCAGTACAGCATCGACCTGCTGGAGATCGAAATCAGGCAATGGGGCTAATCGAGCATGATCCTTCACATTTGGGCCTTGTTTAAGATCAAACGCTTCATTAGGATCCGCCATTCGGTAAGCTTTCTCTCCTTCACCCAACATAGGATCTGTCAGTAATTGTATGTTTCCAAACTCAATCAGCATCGTTGGTCCACCCAACCACTGTATATTCAACTCATTTGCTTGAGCTATGGGCAAGCTCATAACCATAGCAGCAGCAATCGCAACCCGTTCAAATCTCATTTTTATTCCTTTTTACTGTTCATCGACAATAAGTGAAGAATACGCTGAGATTTAGTGGTAAAAAATATGAGATATTCGATACAACTTGGCTGATTATTTTAGACAATGAACTTACTCGCCCCTTTTAACAGCTTTATACTGGTCGCTGAATGTTTAAACTTCTCAGAAGCAGCGAGGCGCCTGAACGTACCCAGAGCAACAATCAGCGCACGGATAAACGAACTGGAAAAACAATTAGGTGTCCGGTTATTTCTGAGAAATACACGGCATGTCTCTTTAACGCCAGAAGGCGAACAATACCTGCTGGCCTGCAAAACAGCTTTAAATACATTAGAGGCGGCAGGGGCACAATTTACGCAGGCAGCAACACTGGCAGGAGACATCCGTTTATCCGTACCGGCAAGTTTACCAAATGCACACTTTCTCTCATTGTTACAGTCTTTTCACCACAAATACCCGCTAATTCGTATCGAATTAGTATCAAAAGATGATGTACTGGATTTGGCTGAACACCGGATTGATATTGCCATCAGAGGCAAAGATCCTGTCAATACTGAACTTATAGCCAGACCGCTGCCACCAGCCGAGATGCTACTGGTTGCCAGCCCTGAGTGGCTGGCAAAACATGCGCCAATCAGTGAATGGCATAACGTCGAACTGCATGACCCGCTTGGCCTTAGCCCGTTCAGCGGCCAAAACCCAGCCATTCGTTCTTCCAATCTGGAACAGTCGTTATCCTTATGTCTGTCTGGTACTGGTATCGCACTACTGCCATTGCCGCTTTGCCAAAGCAGCTTGCAATCATCTGCCTTGAAAGCCGTTCCTCCGCCTGTACCTTTACCCTCCTTACCGCTGTTTCTGATTTATCAGCAACGTCGGCTACTGCCTCAAAGAGTTAAAGTGCTCATCGACTTTCTGCTTTCAGCGATGAGACCCTAACCAACCAGACACTGGTGATTCAGCCCAGTATTCTGGGCTACCCGCCACTGCGCCTGAAAACCTGTCGCCGTATCTCTTTTCCATCAGTCAAAGATTTTCGCAGTTCTGCGTCGACAATATTCTGATCCAGCCCTATATCATCCAGTAAATAGTCAGGTAATTCACTTAAGTGGCGTAAGTCACGCTCCCGCTGACGCCAGCGTCGATAATAAGAAAAGCCAGACTTAATCATATTCACCACTTCTCTGCTCGCGGTAAACGCAAGCTTATATGTTGTCATCCCCATATCAACCACCTATCATCATCGAAAGATAGATTTATCTTCGACCAGAGTCAGCCGTTCCTCAAACGATAGATCCTGACAGTCAGTTAAGGAAAACTAATGTCATCGCCAAATGAACTCCGACACCGTATGCCACCATTACAGGGTTTATATTATTTTTATCAGGCGGCACATTACGGCAGTTTTAAAGCCGCAGCCGAGCACCTGCATGTCACTGCGGCTGCCATCAGCCAGCAAATCCGGTTATTGGAGGACTGGCTGGGTACCGCCTTGTTTTACCGCCAGCACCGGCGAGTGGTGCTGACCCCGGAAGGTCAGACTCTGTTTGAGCACAGTCAGGAAGGCTTCAAACACATTCAGAATGGCGTTTGGCTGATCAACAATGACCCGGAACCCCAGCGTTTATCCCTGTCGACACTGCCCTCTTTTTCCGTCCATTGGCTGGTACCTCGCATGACAGCATTTCGTTCGGATCATCCAGACATCTCTGTGTTAGTTGAGTCGAAAAATGAACTGGTGGATTTTGAGCAATCTTCGTTAGATCTCTGCATCCGATACGGTGAAGGCTGCTATCCGAATTTAACCTGTCAGTGGCTGATGGATGACTTGCTCTACCCCGTCTGCCATCCGATTTATCAGAAAGAACATCAGATTTTTGCGGTTGAGGACTTACAAGATGCTCATCTGATTGGTGATCTTTTACCGGATATGGATTGGGAGCGCTGGATGTCGATTGTTGGCGTTAAAGGTGGTTCCACCTCATTGGTATACGATGGTGCCAGCTATGTGCTTGAAGGGGCCTTGTCTGTACAGGGTGTTGCGCTGGCTCGGCACAGCCTGGCTCACCGATTTGTCGAAGATGGCACCCTGGTACGTATCGGTAACATTGCGGTACGGCCCAATTACAGTTATTTCCTGTGTGCACCGGAAGGTTATTTTAAACGTGAAAAGATCCGGTTATTCAGTGACTGGATTCGCCGGCAGGCAGAAGCGTTTCAGCACACTCGGCCTGCCGATCTGGTTATCAAAGAAGCATGAAGGCAGCAAACAAGAGGGTATAACAAGTACTGTTCGCTATATCTATCCCTGTCACTGTCTCTGCCTCTGCCTCTGCCTCTGCCTCTGCCTCTGCCTGAACATTTTACTACCTGCTATTTTTTCAGCGCCGCCTGTAACAGGGCAATGACAGCTTCAGGAGCAGGTAACGAGGGATGACCAACCATACGACTGAGCGACGCATCAAAATTCTCATGCCAAACCGGTTCAACCACGTCATAACCGTCTTCTCGCAGTTGCTGGACATTGCGCTGAACCGCCGGCTTCTTCCACATTACGGCTCCCATCACGGGCAAAAAGCACACGGGAAAATCCGCTGCCAGGATCACGGTCGTCAACCGATTGGTCGCACCGCCCTGTGCCGCAGTCGCAAGTGTATTTGCTGTGGCTGGCATCACAAACAGCACATCATGATCGGCGACGATCCGGGAAGGTTTATCCGTCGGCCAGTCCCGGGGCTGCTCACCCGCGATCACCCGGTCACAATACAATGCCATGCTGGATGCGGGTATGAATGTTTCTGCCGTCGGTGTCATCAGAACGGTCAGTTCACAATCAATTCCCCCTTTGATCGCCTGTAAATATTTTGGCAACAACATAATATCCACAGAACCTGATGCTCCGATCAGTATCTTAGGCTTTGCTGTTGGTTGGTTCTGGAGCTTGTCCATATTTGATTTCCTTATTTATTGCCGAATCTGTCCCTGACACAGCTCAACATTTCTGTAGTGCTGTTCGATCTGAAGCCTTACATCAAGAGTGTGTCGAGTACCGTTAACATGCCGGACACATCACGGCCATGCCTGTCTTTCGGGTAACCTAAAGACACTTCAACATGCGGTATTCCTTCCAGTACCGTGGAACCATGCATATGAAGATGCCCGTACACGACAAGGCAGACCGGATAACGGCTTAACCAGGATGCAACCAGTTGTGTGCCGCACCAGATTGAAAACTCCTGCGGTTGCACAGACTGAGTCAGGACCTGCAGCATTGGAAAATGATTGATAAATATCATGGGAAGCTGTCCCGATACTGCATTCAGTCGGGCTTCTGTGTACTGAACACGCTCGGTACACCAGCTTCGGATATCCGGATAGGGATACGTTTTGAGAAAAAACGCGTCTGAGCAAACCGCACCTGCCCGTCTTGCTCTCTCCAACCCCTGCTCTGGCGTGAAGTCAGAAGGGTGGCGAAACGAGTAGTCATACAAGGTGAAAATAGGGGCAATCAAAAATGATTGCCCATTCTCAGCGGTATAAACCGGATAGTCATCCTCCGGGGTCAGGACGCCATATTGGTGGCAAATCTCGATAAGCTGGCGATATCGCATTTCACCGGGTAACGCCATCGGCTCTTTGGGTGTACACCAAAGCTCATGATTACCGGGCACCCAGATGACCCGGTAAAACCGCGCGGCGACCAATCGAATAACCCACTCAAAATCGGTGAGATCGTCGGCCACATCACCACCCAGAATAAGCCAATCCTCGCAATGTCCAGCGCACAGTGCTTCTACAGCCCGCCTGTTTTCCGGGTGAGAGACATGCAAATCACTGACAGCCACCAACATAGCTTTGCTCCTAAAGTGTGCCCGGAGGCGCTTCTCCCCATCCCCATCTGGGCACGGTATCTCGCTTCGAAGGCTTAGCGCCCGGTTGTGAATTAGCCATTGCCCTGCGAGATCCCCACTCTATGTATGCCGTAAACGCTGACCGGAATTCCGGATCACTTGGCAGTTCAATTTCATCCGCACTTTGCATCATCAAAGATACCCAACGATCACGCTGTTCCGCCTGAATCGAACGCCCCCTGTGCTTGCGGATCATATTTTTGAACCCTCCTCTGTCATTGGTATACAGGGGCTCACCGCCAAAGACTTCTTCAAACCACATAGCAACATGGACATGGTGATCTGGTGGCATATGCTGAAAAAGGGGCTGAAGTAAGTCATCTTTTTCGACTTTTGCGTAAAATACTTGCAGCAAGTGACGGATCGCGTCGCGTCCCCCCATCCACTCCAGCAATGTGGGTGTTGATGTACTCATCGCTTGGCCTTTTTCAGCTGTCTCAACGTTCTCAGCCATGGTTTCTGTCATAGTTTCTGTCATAGTGTTTTCACTCATGATTAACCAAGCTCCAATGACGCAATGCACCAAACCTTGTGCTCCTGCTCTTTCGGCGGCTCGCCGCGATACATACGAAGTGTATGGAAGATGGATTCAAATCCATGCTTTTCTGCCAGCTTGATCAACGTTGGATCTGCTTTTTCAGGGACATCTAATGTGACTTGTCTCCCCTGCGGTACAGCGGATAATGCCGCGACGAACAGAGGTTCCACCAGATCGGGAGTATTGGCGAACAGCGGACCAACTCGGTAACCGTCTTGCGACTGACGGACTCCAACAATACCTGTCACTTCCTGACCGGTTCTGCAAATGAAACCGTAACGTGTTTCACCGATAAACCAGTGTTTCAGTAAGGCACTGCGGTCGATACCAGTACAGCTTTTATCGTATGCAACGATATCGTCGATATCCGCAGCCTGTACCAACTCAATATAATCGGGACAATGGTAATCCTGCTGTACCTGGCCCACCATGCGCAGGTTATTCCGGCCCCCTGCAAACCCCCATTTTGCATAGTTATCAACCTGGGCCGGCATTCCATCCAGTCCCATGCAACGATCCCCACCGTGGGCGAACGCACTTTGGCATAGCTTAAGACCATAGCCTTGCCCACGGTACGTTGGGGAAACCAAATAGTGCCCGAGGAAACTAAAGCTGGACGAATAATTAACGATTGACATCGCAGCAACAGGCTCTTTACCCAAATAACCGATAAAAAAGCCCTGATCATCAACCTCAAAAAAGGCGTTGGCATCACCAAGGCCCATGTCCCAGCCTTCATCTTTTGCCCACGCCATCACCGCTTGCCATTCCGCCAGAGTAGCGTGCTCTACATGCCAGACGCTGTTGGATGTTTCCGTTTTGTTTTTTACGATATCCATTATTTCCTCTCTAAAGCCCCATGGATTTACTGACGACTTCCAGCATGATTTCACTGGTGCCGCCATAAATTTTCTGAACCCGGCTGTTGACCCACAATTTGCCGATCGACGAATCGCTCATATAAGCACTGCCGCCATGCAGTTGCAGACATTCATCCGCCACCTTGTTCTGCACTTCTGTTGCCCACCATTTCAGTCGGGCTGCATCTTCCAGACTTAACGATCCCGCATTAAAACGTTCAATGGCATCATTGAGATAGCTGCGGGTGACTTTGATTTGAGTATCCAGTTGCGCCAGCAAAAAGCGGTTGTACTGAAACGCACCGATCGGCTGACCAAACGCCTTGCGCTGCTTAACGTAAGTCAGCGTCTCTGCCATCATGATTTCCGCGCTTGCCACCGCCACGGTACTGATACTTAAGCGTTCGCGTGTCATTCCTGTCATAAAGTAATAACTGCCAAGATTTTCACGTCCGAGCAGGTTACTTTTTGGCACAACACAGTGATCAAACGCTAAGTTCGCCGTATCACTGGCATGCCATCCCAGCTTTTTCAGCGCTTCACCCTGAGAAAAACCAGCCATGCCTTTTTCCACCACCATCAGGCTGATTCCCTGCCCTCGCGGCCCGGCGTCAGTCTTCACAGCGACGATGAACAGATCTGCATTCACGCCATTGGTGATAAACGCTTTACGGCCATTGAGCACATAGTTATCGCCGTCTGCTGTCGCTTCCGTGCTCATCCCGGCCGAATCTGAGCCACCGCCTGGCTCGGTAATGGCAATAGCGGCTATCCGTCGGCCACTGCACAAATCCGGTAACCAGCGCTGTTTCTGCTCTTCGGAAGCAAACTGGTTGATATAGCTGGCAATCACATCGTTATGGGAAATCACAATCGGCGCTGTCATTCCAATTGCCAGCATTTCTTCAGTGAGTGCCAGCGCGTAGCGATAATCTGATTTATCTTTTCCTCCCAGATCCTGGCTGACGCCCATCCCCAGCAAGCCATGTGCTCCCATGGTTTGCCAGAAATCGCGGTCAACCAGGCCCTGCATCTCCCATTTTTCAAGATGGGGCTTCGCGTAATGGTCAAAACACTCCCGGCAAGACAGCCGGAATTCCTTTAGCTCATCTGTGGTTGTACTCACTGAAACACACTCCAACTGTCCATTTTGTTTTCCGCCGCCAGCCTTAATGAGGCTTCGGTATCCATTGCCTGCTGAATCACAGGCCAGTGCCGGTAAACCGCAAAATGATCGCCATCCACCCGGATCATGCTTGTACGTTCCGAGGTATGCTGCCGCCACTTCTGAAGCTGCTCCTCAGTAACGTGCGGATCGTCCGATGCGGCCACCAGCAGCAGGGGCTGCACGACTCGAAGATCCCTGAGCGAAGGAAACTGACTGCGCACCAGAAAATCACAGCGCAACTGAGCCACATAGCGCCTAGCCAGCGCCGGTTCATTCAGCACAGTATTCGGTGTTCCCTGATCCTCACGCATTTTTTGCAGCAGCGATTCATCCGACCATAAGTGCAAATCATCGATATCTTGCTCACTGGGCGGGACTGATCCCGACACCATGCTGTACACAGGCTTGATCCCATACTTTTTATGCATAACGTCTGTGACTGCTACACTGAGCACACCGCCGAAGCTGTGGCCAAATGTCGCCCAGCACTGAATCCCCTGCTGCTGCTTTTGCTGAAAATCGCTAAACAGGGTATCTGCCAGTTTTTCAGCCAGCGTTTGCAGGCATGTCACCTCAGGTTCACGACCCAGCATTCCACGTCCGGGTATTTCAACCGGATGTAAAACAGCCGTCCCCTTGTCCTGATGAAGCTGGCAGAAAGGGCGGTAGACATTGGCACTGGCACCGGCATGGGGGAAGGCATACACAACCAGATTTTTATTTGCTGACATCCAGACCTCCTGTTTTCAATGCATGCGCGATACGCTCTGCCACCATGATGGTGGTTAAATTAGTCGGCATGGAGGGAATCACAGGAAACAGTGAGGCATCGGCAACAGTCAGACCACTGACCCCGTACACTCTGCCGTTCTGATCTGCCGCGCAATCCGGGTTATGTTCAGGCCCCATCCGAACCGTTCCGGATGCGTGCCAGCCCGGGTTGAGCATGTTTTTTACCGCGCTGTGCATCACACGATCACTGTTAATCATGGCGTCAGACCAGAACTGAATCCCATCCAGAAAGCGGGCAACATCCGGGTCATGCAGTGCGCGCCACATTTGCCGTACAGCACCTACCATGCGGTGAACGTCCTGCTCGTTTTCACGTAACGGGAGCTGGATAGATGGCAGCACTTCTGCCTCGCGGCTGGTGATAAAAACCTGTCCCCGCGCAGCAGGCTGCATCAGCATGGCAGAAGCGCCAACGATCATGGGATACTCAAGCCTGTGCCTGAATTTGGGAACGGTATGACTTTCGACATTGTTGAGCAGACCAATCTGGACATCGGTTTCCTCACCTGCACCACTGCAAATACGGGCGGCAATCTGGCGCCACGGCAAGCCACGACGGCAGACACCGGCTTTGGGAAGCGCCCAGATCACCAGAGAGGCATGATCCTGCAAATTGCGGCCAACGGCTGGCCGGTCAACCCGCACAGGAATGTTCAGGGAATCCAGGTGGGCCGGATCACCAATTCCGGAACGCTGTAACAGAGCAGGGGTGCCTATTGCTCCTGCTGCCAGTACAACTTCACTGGCTTCAAAGCTATGGCAGCGCCCCTGATAAATCGCTTCAATGCCTGACACCGCCGTCCCGCTGAACCTGATGGCAGAGACAAGAACGTCTGTCAGTACCGTTAAGTTCGGTCTGTCCTGAACCGGTGCCAGATAAGCCTGATAGGCATCCAAACGCTTGGCCTGCTGTTTAACGTTGGAAGGTACAGGACCGATACCGGGTGCTTCGCCAGCATTCAAATCTTCTACATAAGGAACGCCTTGCTTCTGGCAGGCGACAGAGAAAGCCAGATCTAACGGATGCAAGCTGTCTGTGTCGGGACGACGCAGTACCATAGGCCCCTGATCGCCATGCAGGTCATCACCAGAAAAATCCGTATCGGTTTCCAGACGGCGATACCAGGGTAGTACGTGTTGCCACGACCACTGCGGACATCCCATCTCTGCCCAACGCGCAAAGTCACGAGGAAAAGTCCGCAGTGCAACGGCGCCATTCACTGCTGATGATCCGCCCAGCACTTTCCCCACTCTGTAGTCAAAGGGAGGCGGATATGTCTCCTTCTGTTGACCACGAACCCGGTCACAGGCCGGGCTAAGGCTGCCTTTTAATTGCGCTTGATACGACCAGTTGTAACCTTCGAGCACCAAACGTGATGCATCAGCAAGCGGACTGTCAGCAAGGTGAGCATCTGACTCGGGTCCGGCTTCGAGCAACAACACCCGTTTATTGCTGTCTTCCGTCAGGCGGGCTGCGAGCACACAGCCCGCAGACCCTCCACCGACAATGATGAAATCAAACTGGCTCTGAGCCAGTGGTTCTTCGGCTAGAGCACTCATCCCAGACTGACTCCATCCAGTTGTTTCATTGATTCAATAATCTGGGCAAACTGACGGATGCTGGTGTTCATGAAGAGGCCTTCGATCAGATCCTGTTCCTGTACAGCCGTGACCTTGAACTCTTCGCGCAGCGTGCTTAACAGCGCCACGGCAATCAGCGAGTCTCCGCCAACATCAAAGAAACCGGCATTCACATCCAGATCATCATGTTGAAGCAGATCCCGCCAGAGATTGAGCAACCGGCTTTCCGTAACAGAAACGGGGGTGCTCTCTGCTGGCTGTGCATGCTCTTCCGGCCAGGGTGCCGGCAATGCTTTTCGATCTATCTTTCCGTTTGCGGTGAGTGGCATGTAAGGCAGAATAACGAAGTAAGTGGGCACCATATAGGGTGGCAAGGTGCTTTGTACCTGCTCCCTGCAGCGCTGTTTCAGGGTTTCATGGTCATAAGAATCTGCGCTCTCATGCAGTACCAGATAGGCGACCAACTGCCGTTGTCCCGATTGAGGATGAGCCGGCGCATCAATCACAACATGGTTGACAGCTTGCAAACCCAGCAAAGCAAATTCCACTTCACCCAGCTCAACCCGGTAACCATTGATTTTCACCTGGTTATCTTCCCTGCCCAGAATTTCTATCAAGCCGTCCTGGATATAGCGCCCCAAATCCCCTGTTTTATACAGACGCTCTCCGGTTTTCGGATGGGTAAAAAATCGCTGCGCCGTTTTCTCCGGATCGGCCCAGTAGCCTTGAGCAACCCCTTCACCCGCGATATACAACTCACCAATCCCCCATTTGGGACAATCTTCCAGCCACTCGTTGAGCACATGAAAGCGCTGATTCGCCAGGGGTTTACCATACGGAATGCTGACCCAGTCTTGCTCAACATGCTCAATGGGATAGCAGATAGACCAGATGGAGCCTTCCGTTGCACCGCCAAGGCTGATTACCTGAGCGTCCGGCAGTGCGTTGCGGATCGCATCCGGTAAATCCACCGGAATCCAGTCTCCGCTCATTAAAATCAGTCGCAACTTGCTGCTGGCTAGCAGATCACTGGCCCTGTCAACCATCACTTTGACCGGGGCAGGAACGCTGTTCCAGATTGTGATGCCGTGATGAATCAGAGTCTCACACCAGATTTTGGGATCGTTCTGGGCGTCTGCGGCCTGGAACACCAAACGGCCACCTGCACCCAACACCCCGAAATAGTCATACACAGATAAATCAAACCCTGCCGGTGCAATAGAAAGGACGGCATCGTCGGCTGTAACCTGGAAGCGACGGTTAATGTCCTCAAGCGTATTGACGGCATTGTTGTGACTGATCATGACGCCTTTCGGCTCGCCGGTAGAGCCGGAAGTGAAAATCACATAGGCCAGATCATCAGCGCACTGAATGGGTGACACAGTTGCCAAAGGTGTATCGTCCGGCAGGGTATCCAGATCGACTCTTAAAAAAGACTGATATTCGTCAGGGTTGGTGAAAACCTCTGTGCTGGTCACGACCGCTTTGGCCTGACAACGGTTCAGCAATTGCAGTCGCCTTTGTTGCGGTAAAGCAGGATCTATCGAGACATAGGCGCCGCCTGACTGCAAGATCCCCAAAATACCGACGATCAGTTCAGGCCCTTGCGGCAAGGACACCGCTATGATGTCTCCGGCTTCAATAAGCGCAGATTCCCGTAAGGTCGCTGCCAGTTGCGTTGATTTGTCAACCAATTCGCCATAAGTGAGATGGTTATCACCTTGCTCTATGGCAACAGCATCCGGACGATTTTTCGCCGCATCCAGCAGCCCGTCCTGCAGTAGCCTGGGGCTTACATCAACAAAAGTGTCATTCGCCGCCTGGCGTTCTGCCCTGTCTGATTCAGGAATGCTCACCACAGCGCCGGTTTTCTGCCAGATTGTTTGCTCTGAGAGCGCTTGATCTGAGACAGCTTCATCTGAAAGAGCCTGATGCAGCAATTCCAGATAAGCGTCCATCATGTCTTCGGCCAGGTTGGGCGGGAACAAGCTATCCACATAATTAAAGTGAATTCCCAGACCTTGCTGTTCGAGGGTGATCTGGTTTTCCAGCCAGATCTGCGGTGTTTGATTGCTGGCATACACCTGCTTGCTGTCTGGTCCCCGCCAGTCGGGCACCCACTCCGCTAACTCAGGGGTCAATGTATTACTGAACACTACTGGCATTGAGATCGCGCGATTTTCCTGTTTACGACTGGTCAGATCGCGCAACACTTGAATGCCATTAAATGAGGCATGCAACTTTCCCTGATAAAGCAAGGTTTGCACTTCTAGCATCCGCTCTGAAAAAGTCCTTTCCGCAACACAAGAGACTGGCAATAGTTGGGGCTGAAGAAAGTTTCCTACCGTTTGATCAATCGCATCTTCGTAAGGCCTGCGCCCCATCTGAGTCAGTGTCAGGGTGAAATCCTGCCGTTTTGACCATTGACGGATGACCTCTGTGTAGCACCCCAGCAATAAGGCTTCCGCTGTCAGGCCATGCTTATCAGCTGCTTGTTTTAATGACGCTAAGGTCTGCATAGGTAACAATCTGGAAAGGCGTTGAATATTGGGGTGTTCAATTTGTTGCGGGGAAATATTGAGTGGCAGTTCAGGCGCTGGGGGAAGATGATTAATGCGTTCAAGCCAGTATTGCTGGTCGTTCCGGCCCTGCGCCTCCCCCTGAAGTATGCGCTCTGCGGCGACATAATTCAGGAAATCCGGTAACTTTACCGGTGTGGCATCTCCCTTCTGCTGATATTCACGCCAGATATCTTTCAGCACTAGCCTTACACTGATCACATCCAGAAACATGAGATCAAAATGGCAATGCAAACGCCATGTCTTTTCCGTTAACCGGGTGATTCGCATTTCAAATGACGGCGCCTCGTCTAGCGTTAGCCGCTGCTTTTCCAAGCTTTGGCGCAGTGTGGTGAGATACTTGTCCTGCTCTGAAGCTTCCCAGGCACTAATATCTTTTGATTTAATGCAATACAGGCTGCAAGCCGGCACAATTTTTTGTTTGCCGCCAGATACAGCAACGGCCCTTAGCATGGCATGCCTGCCAATGATCTGGTTCACGGCATACTTGAAACGCTCCTCATCCAGAGCGTCGACATCCAGTTCCAGATAGTAACTGCTGGATAATCCTCCGAGCTCCAGGCCTGTATTCCGTCCAATCAGATACGCATACTGGATGTCTGTTAATGGCTGTTCCTGTGGTTCAGAAACAGCGGTTGTTTGCTCGGCCAGTGGCTGATGCAAGGGAAGTTGCCCGCGGTACAGGGCATCAAGATATTCTTCTTCCCGGTCTGCTTCGTGCGACGCTTGCCCGTCCTGCCTGAATGACAGACGGCCGTGATTTTTAACTATCTGTTTATTAACGACCTGTTTTTTAAGGGTTAGTTTGCCAACTTGATCAACGTTCATAATGGGTCATGTGTCCTTAGTTTGTATTTCAATATTTGCATTTAATAAAATTGTTATTATCTAAAACGCAAAAACCTATCTACTCGTTACTATGCAACAAGTGGATAGGTTACAAACTAGAAGGCGATATGTTATTCGGTCAAATAATCAATTGATTGTTTTTTATGCACCTGTGACATATGTGATCAAAGACAATACTTACAGCAACTAGAGATGTCGCTCTTTAAGCACTTTATTGCTTCATATCACGGCTAACCTGATTGCTCACTCGCTGTTTGCACTGTCGATTGATATCGACGCCTGGTGATCAACCATGCCAGCAAGGCTGCCGCTACATAAATGCCCGCAGCTGTAGCAAACGCCAAACTATATCCCCCGACTACATCAGAGGCTATGCCCGTAATTGCCATCAAAGAAGCCAGTCCGAATGTGGGGCCTAATTCCATAGAAGTATTCATCACACCTCCCGCCAGACCGGCCTGATGCTGAGGGACATTCATAGTGGACAACACAGCTGATCCCGAAAACATCAGCGATGTCCCCAAAGTCAGAATAACGATGCCCGGCAGTAATCCTGACACATAGGTGACTTCCTGATGAATGCCCGCCAGCAGGCTTAACCCGATAGCACCAATCACTAAACCGCTGATTGTTACTTTCAGTGCCCCCAGACGCCCGACAATGCGGCTTGCCGCCTGATTCATGATCAGTAAGGTTAAGGTATAAGGCACAAAAGCGCCTGCTGTTTCAAGCGGAGTCCAGCTTTGCTGAATCTGGAGGAACAGGGACAACAGGAAAGTGACCAGACCCATACTGGCGGCAGCCAGAAGAATACCCACCAGCCCCACGATACGGTTTGGTTCACCAATAAACCCTTTTGGCAGCAACGGATCATTGACACGCCGTTCAGCAACCAGAAACAGGGCGATAAGACAAAGACCCACCAGTACGGGGACAAAAACGACAGGGGTTGACCAGCCCAGTTCGCCGCTGGCTATCAGACCATAGCTACCAATGGAAATACCCAGTGTAGCCAGCAAGGCGCCGAGAGGATCAAGCCCGATCTTATGTTTAACTGTCTGGCTATCCTCATCTTTCGGTAATACCCATTTCACAGCCATTAGTCCGATAATGGCGATAATCACAGGAACAACAAACATCCAACGCCAGGAAACCCAGGTCGTTACCACGCCTGAGGCCAGAAAACCCACACCACCACCAAGCACAGACACGCCTCCCCATGTTGCCATTGCTCTCATAAAAGCGCTCGGATCCGGAAACAGTGTGCGCAAAACAGCAACAGCAGCAGGTGCTGTCAAAGCGGCACCCACTCCTTGCAAAAAGCGCATAGCAACCATCATGTTGAAGTGGGTTGAAAAAGCCGCAACCGCGGAAGCCAGACCAAAGACACAAAGGCCAACGGTGAATAGTTTCAATCCGCCAAATCTGTCGGTCAACCGGCCTCCGAACAACAACAATCCACTGAAAGGCAAGCCATATGCAGTGCTGACCAGAAGCAAATCTGAAGCCTGCAGCCCGAATTCACGCCCTATATCCGGCAATGGAATGCCTATCATAACAATGGTGAAAATCAGTGTCGCCTGCACCACAGCCAGCAGGGGGAAAGCCAGTTTAGAAGCAGACGACAAGTCCGTACCCATTGCCACCTGTGCATCCTGTTGTTCCTTGAGAGTCATCCCGGAATCCTTATGTAAATAGCCAACGAACGTCTGTTGAACCTTAAAATATCATTCAATTGAATTATTGATTGATATTGAGCATAGGATACGGATGACCTATGTGTCAACGTTCAACTGATATTCTGGATGTTTATTCGGGGGCTTGCTCTGGATGCTTAGAAAGACAGGTTTCTCACCGAACCCTCTCAGTGTGAAACCTGTCTCAATAGGAAACCCATGTCATTATAAACCATTAAAGCACTCAGTTTTGATCAGGTAGCATCGACTTTAAAGCCGGCCGCTTTCCATTCAGGTACACCATCGTTTAAACGGCGGGCAGATAAACCTTTTTCTTTGAGCGCATTAACCGCAGTAATAGATAACGAACAATAAGGGCCACGGCAATAGGCCACAATTTCCTGCTCTTTCGGCAGCTCTGACAGTCGCACTTCGAGCTCGCCAAGGGGAATATTGATAGCGCCGGGCAAGTGCCCCTGTTCGAATTCTTCTTCAGGGCGTACATCCAGTAAAGTCACACTGTTTTCCTGCATTCGGACCAGTAACTCTTCCCGTGAAATGGCTTCCACATCCTGCTGATGATGCAAAGTGCCTTTAACCAGCATTCTGATCTCTGAGTGATTAAACTCGGCAAACTGACGCAATGCCATCAAGAGTTCAACAACAGGCGCATCAGCGAGACGATAAAACACATGCTTGCCTTCACGGCGGGTCTGGACATAACCATTTCGCTTTAGCTGCTGCAAGTGCTGGGACGTGTTGGCCACAGTCAGATCCGCCAGTTCTGCCAACTTTTCAACGGACTTTTCCCCCTGGGCGATATGTTCCAGCAGTATGAGCCGGTGGGCGTTTCCTAAAGGCCGGGCGAGGTCAGCCAACTCTGAATAAATATGATACTGATTGTTTATTATTGACATAGAAGATTAACTGCCCCATCATTCAATCGATTTATTGAATTATATAGCATTATCAGTGGATTGATACCGCCGCTGCCTCATTTGCTGACATTTTTATAGTTAACCGCGCAGCAGCCTGCGATAAACCAACAAGGAGAGAACCAAGATGGAACCTGATTTCATTCTACGCGCCATCGCTCTGGGTATAGGCGCCACCCTGGTCATGGACCTGTGGGCACTTTTCCTGAAAGTCTGTTTTAAGATCCCTTCTCTGAACTATTCCATGGTTGGCCGTTGGATCGGGCACTTCCCTAAAGGGCAATTCACCCACGCCAATATCGGCAAGGCAGAACCCGTCGCAGGTGAAGCTCTGCTTGGCTGGACGGCACATTATGCGATAGGCATTTGCTTCGCCGCCGTGCTGCTGTGGGGCTGGGGACTGGAATGGGCGGCCTCTCCGACCTTACTGCCCGCTTTAATTGTGGGTGTCCTGACTGTAGTTGCGCCATTTTTCCTGATGCAACCGGGTATGGGGGCTGGCGTGGCTGCGTCCAAAACACCACAACCCAATACCGCCCGATTACGCAGCCTGCTTGCACATACTTCATACGGTGTGGGGTTATATTTAACGGGGATAATATTGTCAGTTTATTGAATGCCATTTCAGGACGGTACAGACAGAGTCAGCAAAAAAGCCCCCGAACCATTCGGGGGCTTCATCAATCTGAATCAAACTGTTTCTGCACCAGAAGCTGGTTGAGATTTTTACGGCAACCGAGTGATTCAGCTTGGCGCGAGGCCAATTTCACTTACAGCGAAAACATCGGAGAAATACCGGTATCCTGCCAGTTCATGAGCAATGCACCGATCACCATCAGCAACACGCCACCAAGTAACTGAAGAGCATAACCGGCCAGTTGCCACCCTGCCTTCCTGTGACTGTTGCCAGTCATCAGATACCGCTGAACCAATTGTTTCCCTGTGAGTGTCATGATTGCAATCATGTTGATATCGGACTCGACTGCCCGGATCACCACGACGCCAGGCGAGATCCTTGTATGGCAAAAACGTCATCACAATCTTTCAGTCAACTTCTTAAGAAAGATAACAGATGCCTTGGTTTGTTATATGCAACTTGCTAATAGTTGCTTTTGAAGCTTTGTATTTTCACAGCCAATAATATCTAGGCCAATGACAACCTCATTAGACGAATAGACCAACATGACCGTATACACTTTGTCTCCCGTAGGGAACGAATCTTCAATATTTTCGCCATCTGCTGAAGTGAACGCTATGGTGAATGCTGAGTCATCAGATGCAAATGATTCGCAAGTTTTAATCTTAAGTTTGTTAAGTTGGCGGGCGAATTTGTCCAAACCGTCCGCTACCAAAGACGCGTGAACCTCAGCATAAAGATCTGGAAGGTAATCCTTAAACACTAAATCCTCCGTTGTATATAACGAATGACATGGACTCCCCCTCATCAGGCTCTGCCACACTAGGTAAGTCTGACTACGAAATTACCGGAGGCCACCATGTCACAATCTGTCTATGGCATTGATTTAGCCAAACATAGCTTCAGTATCCACGGTGAAGATCATCAAGGCAAGGTGTTGATCCACGGACCACTTTAAAAAGACATCAATTCTTGCTGATCATATGTCGCGCTTGAGTTCGGTGCTTCTCTCATCATTGTCTGACGCGCGCCAGTTACTCTTTGCTGGCACAAACAGTAACCAGAAATGCCTTTGTTTCTCTGATATTGGCCGGGGCGGTTGTAGGCGCTCCCGGCGCCGACAACCTAAAAATACATCCATGTATTTTTCCCCTGATCTGTGAATACATCTAAGTTTCAAAATCGATAGTAGAAATTTGTTACAGGGCACAATAACTGGCGAAGCTCGACCATACGGCAAAGATCATGGCGTCGAAGTATGTGGCACCTTTCAGAACGGGTGCCAAAAACGATCTCAATGACGCCGTTGCCATTTGCACAGCTGTCATCCGTCCTTCAACGCGCTTCGTCCGGATCAAATCGGCCGACCATTGACAAAACCCGAGGGTGCAACCCCCACCGAATGCCAATCGAACAATTTGCTTAATAAGGCTGCCCGGGCTTGTTCAACACCCGGATAGAAGTGTCGGCTGCGCGACACGTATCCTTATTTGTTATATGCTTTTGCGAACAGAGCCCCAATACACTTTGTGCTTATCAGCCAAAGGAATGATCCTGTATTTTTGGATACCAAGCAGGCACCCAACCCTTGAGTGCCCCTCAACTAAATGAGGTATACAAGATTTTCCACCAAGAACGTTTGCATCTAGAAATATAGGTGGAGTTAACCAAGTCCCATGCTTTTTCCAATGATTGAGCACTACCTCCCGGCAATTAATAACAGCCTCCCCAACATCTTCGAAATACGATGCATCTTCAGAGACCTCCTCAAGGAAATCTGGAAATGAAGCGTTACTACCTATTTGCAAAAACTTCGTCGTATCAAGTTCAATTAATTCCCACTTTAGATCATGAAGTGATAGATCACCGTAGAGTTCTAAAAAGCGACTGTTAGCATTATGGTCAATGTAAAACTGTTCAATCACAGAATCTGGCGCACTAACTCCATGCTGCTTGAGCAACTCGATACTCTTTTCAGTGCTATATGGATCTAATGCAATTTTCGACAAGTCTTTATACTTCAATTTATTGCCTCAAAACTCTGGTGGCACATAACGAATGACATGGACTCCCCCTCATCAGACTTTGCCACACTAGGTAAGTCTGACTACGAAATTACCGGAGGCCACCATGTCACATTCTATTTATGGCATTGATTTAGCCAAACATAGCTTCAGTATCCACGGTGAAGATCATCAAGGCAAGGTGTTGATCCACAGACCACTTTAAAAAGACATCAATTCTTGCTGATCATATGTCGCGCTTAAGTTCGGTGCTTCTCTCATCATTGTCTGACGAGCGCCAGTTACTCTTTGCTGGCACAAAAAGTAACCAGAAATGCCTTTGTTTCTCTGATGTTGGCCGGGGCGGTTGTAGGCGCTCCCGGCGCCGACAACCTAAAAATACATCCATGTATTTTTCCCTGGGGATGGTGAATATAAACAAGCAGCTGTGTTGGTCGGCGTATCGCCTATGAACCGTGAAAGTGGACGCTATAAAGGACTTCGAAAAATACAGGGCGGCCGGGCTCAAGTCAGAACTGTTCTGTACATGGCTATGATGTCCGCTATGCAGTGTAACCCTGTTTTTAAACGCACCTATCAACGACTTCTGGCTGAAGGAAAACCCAAAAAAGTGGCGATTATCGCCTGTGTCAGGAAGATGGTTATCATCCTCAATTCTATGTTACGCGATGGCGTCTTATGGAATGAAAAATCAGCATGATTTTAACGATTGACGCCATAGTCGTTTGTTATAAAACGGGATCGACTACCTCTACATTAAACCGACTAACTGTAAGACCCGCTCCAAATACTCATAAAAATCAGGGTACTGTTCCAACAAATATTCAGGGACATCAATTCCTGTTAGCTTCTCAAGAAATTCATCCCAGTTTTCACTGATGAAGTCTTTAACTTCTTTCTTTACGCTATGGACTAAATCTCCCAACTCATCAACAGCACTCAAAGCATCTTCTAGAGTAACTACAACTTGGTCTTCTCCAGCAACAACTACATCGTCACCAACCATTACGCGATAAACATTCTTTGCCATTTCAGTAGCCTATTGTGAAATTAAACTAGTAAATACAATAGCAAATAAATAGTTGTAGCTCTGATTTGAACTCACAGTCTCAGCTTAACGTACATAGTTTTATAACGCCTGCATCAGGTGCGCCGTAGGCGTCACCTGGATGCACTTGTTACAACACGGTTACATCATTTCGTTGATATCATTTTCTAAATTACTCATGCAAACCCTGAAGTATGCAAATTGCTCTTCAGATATCTCTTTTGCGTGAGCATCTGCTCTGGATGCATTGATGAACTCTAGCTGCTTAAACGTATCCTGTTTAGTTTTATCGAAAGAGTTTTTAAAAACATCCCACTGCTTGGAAATGATTTTTCCTAAGTCGAGGAAGTATATTTCACTCTTTGCTGCATCAAATAACTCATCATAGGCAAGACCTGCAAGTCTTGATTTTCGTGGCTCACCGAAAATTTTTAAAATCACAGTTTTAGCTTCTGCTGGTCCCATATTCGCTTTGAGCAGGAACTTTACTAATTTTCTAAGCTTTACTTCAGCCGAGTTCCTTCTGTGTGAGATTTCACTCCACATTTCTTCTTTAGTGAGGCCTATTTTCTTGTACCTAGATTGGTTCAATATGTAATCTTTTATAGAGTCAATATTGAAGTCAAATCCTAATCTATCTTTTCTAATTAGGCCATATCCTAAAAGATGAGCTGTATATGATGGATGAAGGTCAGCGAACTCTTGAAAAGTTGAAACGTCATCATTTGCCAACATTGATAACATCTCATATTCATCCGGATAATATTCTTTCAAAACACCAATTATCATTTCAAGATAATTTGAATGATTCAGCATGAAGTCATTCTTTGCATCTTTGTAAGAGTACCTGCCTATATTAACCGGACGCTCCAACTCTTTCACACCTTTAGATATAAGACTGCAAACATGACGCATTAAAAATGGGTGACCACCAAAATCATCAGTAAGGCTTGAATAAACACTCTCTTCAAATTTAAGCCCCATTCTCTTACCAAGCTTACGCACCATTTCTCTCGTGTCTCTTACTTGAAAGCCAGGTATATATACAGGATTAAAATGATTGAATATTGGGTTGTCGATATTGTCAATCTTTGGAAGCTCTATACACGTTGGATTCGTACCAACAATTAGATAAGATATGAGATTTGCATTTCTTTGGAAAATTGAACGAAGGGTTTGCCAAAACAAAGCAAAGTCTTTTCCATTACACCAATGATTAGCTGGAGCAGTATTTCTCGAGATATTCTCAATTTCATCGAAAATTAAGAATATTGCCCCCCTTAATTTCGCTCTACATTCTTTAAGGAATTTCTCTGTAAGATGTGAAGCATCTTTTTCTGTAAATTTAGATTCTTCTGGGAATTCCAGTTCGATTTTTAGATATTCCTTGACTTTAAAGCACAAATAATACAATGCTTCATTCCAGCGCCTTTGGTTAAAAGAGGTTTCTTGACAGTCAACTATTACAGCGTTTATGTTTTCTTTTAATAAATTTCTTTCTATCCCATTGATGAGTGATGTTTTACCAGTTTTACGGAGCCCGAAAAGGCCTGAGTTTTCTCCACTTTTTAATCGATTGGTGAGCTCTTGGATTAGGTCATTTCTTCCAAAGAAGTAAATGTCTTTTTTTAGTGGAGCTTCAAATGCAAACAAGTCACGCGTATAAAAGTATTTCCTAAACCTATTTCTGAAGAAGTATGAGTCTTTTATTTTATCTAATTCTCTGTAGTAAAATGGAATTATCACCTGTGTTTCTGGTTCGTTTTTAATTAGTATCTGCAGGGATTCTTCCACATTGGCGTCTGCACTAACCAATATGTTGCATATTTTCTCGATTCTGAGGGATGAATGCTTTTTAGATATGTATTCAAATACATCAAGCGTTCTAGCTTGTATGCTTTCATAGTTACTAAATACTACAACTATCTCCCTATCGAGATTAAACATATCCGCGTAAACTTCTGTTGGATTTAAAACAATGTATTTGTATACACTATTGTATCCAAGATTTATTTCTTCTCCGCCATTGGTTATGAAGAACTCTTTAGATAATGTTTGAATGACTTTTTTCTCATCCTCAGAGAAGTGAGAATCTTTAAACGATGGATGAATCCCTGGATATGTTTTTTCGCTCATTTCTTCATATCACCTAATTTCGTAATGTTCATAATTAAGGGTTGTAACATTTTATTCAACGACACCATGTCGTATAACTCTTTCAATCAGAAACAACTTAAGATATTGATTATATTAAATTAAATTCGCTTAACCAGATAAATCTATCAGTAAGATACACGACATCATGTCGTATATCCTACTCAATCCACTTCTGCTAACAAACTGATATTTAATACTTTTCTTGTATTTCATGACTTACCGCAAAAAATCAGCGACACATAAGCTAATGAAAAAAGCGACATCGGTCACTTACCCAGCACAAAGAAACCACAGAATTACACTCGCCGCATGGATTCTCACCTGCACGGAAATGGTATTAAGCCATTGAATTATAATTAACTTACCTGGTTTTTGACATGTATCTTTAAAGCCGAAATGAGAAGTTCGATTCTCACCTCTCCCCCAGGGGAAAAATTCAGGACGAATTTTTAGGTTGTCGGCGCCGGGAGCGCCTACAACCGACCCGGACCACACCAAAGAACAACAAGGCATTTCTGGGTACTCTTTTTGCCTCAAAAGAGTACCTGGCGCGCATCCGGAAATGGTGAGATTGCCACTAAATGTAAGCGCGACATACCCGCAAAATCCTCAGAATTACCCCAAACCACGCTACCGCCAAAGCGCTCTATCAAGACCCCCTAAACATCCCGTTTCCAAGACTAGAACACGGTTTCAGGGTTGATGTATTGAATCAACCACAGTGTGATTTCAGGCAACAAATCAGTACAACGGCCTTGTTTTGCAATGTCTTCACCGCAGACGAGCGACCTGAAAGTACGCTCGTCTGGGTTAACTCAACCTGAAAGGTTTGCCCGCTTTGCCGGGCCACAAAAAATACCCGGACAAGCACTGCCCCTCTAACCAACAATGGGGCAAAAGCCTGTCACATATTCCCTCACCAACACAACTCTTGAAATTCATAGCCCTGGCTATCGCACCCCAATAAAATACATTTCTCATTTATTATCATATGGTTAAGTCGTCATTCCCGCGAAGGCGGGAATCCATATCGCACGGTATCAGAAGCAAATGAAGATCGGATGCATTCATTTAACCCTAGGTTGTATTCTCCACCGTCACTGGCTCCCCGCCTTCGCGGGGATGACAGGGAGAGGCGGGGATGACATTTTCTAACTTTATATCGATGAGTTAATCAAAAAGTCACCGCAAAAACGAATTCCATATATTTCACAATCCAAAGCTGGCGATTAGGCCAGCTTAAACCGGTTGATCATCGTCATGAGATCAGCAGAGACATGGATCAGTTCATCACTTGCCTGCGCCATTTGGTTCGACTCCGTTGCCACTGACAAGGACATGTCTTTGAGGCTGACTACATTGCTGTTGATATCATTGAGGGTCAGTGTCTGCTGCTCGGTCGCCGTGGCGACATGCTGATTCATCGCCTGAATTGTCTGCACTTCAGCGTTAATATTGTTGAGTGCCTCTCCGGCTTCTGCTGATATTTTCGAGGCATTGGTGGCTTTTTCTGTGCCTGTTGCCATCACTTTCACCGCATTTTCTGCGCCGTGCTGAAGTTGCTCGACGATTTTCTGGATCTCCAGCGTCGACTCCTGAGTGCGCTGCGATAGCGTCCGGACTTCATCGGCAACCACGGCAAAACCGCGTCCGGCTTCTCCGGCGCGGGCGGCTTCAATCGCGGCATTTAATGCCAGCAGGTTGGTTTGCTCGGCAATCCCGCGAATTACTTCCAGTACGGTATCCACATTGCGGCTGTTGGCGGCCAGTTGCTCTACCACCTTGCTGGCCTGATCAATATTATCCGCCAGCAGATTGGCTTCTTCGACATTTCTGTCAACAATGGTTTTTCCATTCAAGGTGCCTTTGGCTGCCGACAAGCTGGCATCGTTGGCTTCAACCGTGCGGCGGCTGACTTCTTCTACCGTCGCCAGCATTTCGTTCATGGCGGTTGCCAGTTGTTCAACATCGTTTTGCTGCTGGTTTAAATTGCCATCGACGGTATGAATTGATGACGAAACCTGATTGGCGGCCGTCGCAACCTGAGTGCCCGCCGTACTGATCTGCACCATGATCTGCTGAACCGATGCGACAAACTGATTGAAATACCGTGACAGATCCACCAATTCCCTCGCGCCCTCTTCTCTGAGGCGCTGGGTTAAATCGCCTTCACCACGGGACAAGGCTTTCATCGCACCCACGGTCTGTTTCAGTGGCTTGGTAATTGAACGGATCATCAGCGCAATCAGAACAGACAGCACGACCAGCATGATACCGACATTCGTCAGGGAGATAATTTCAGCTTTCTGTACATCCGTCTGCAGCGCCTGCATATTCATACCACTGCCAACCAGCCATTGCCACGGGGCGAATTCCAGCACAAAACTGGTTTTAGGCTCAGACGCATTGGTACTCTGGCCACTGTGCCAGGCATAATCGACAAAACCCCCGCCGTTTCTGGCTTCGACATATAACTGGCGCACAAACTGAAAGCCTTCCGCATCTTCCAGACCCATTGTATTGGTGCCAATCAGGGACTTCACGCCCGCCAGTTGAATCCCGTTTCGGTCGTTCACAAAGATATAGTTACCCTGATCAAACCGCATGGCTGCGATGGCCGCAATGGCCTCTGACTTCGCCTGAGATTCGCTCAGAACGCCAGACTGACTGAGCCCGTGGTAGTACTCAATCACGCTGACGGCACTCTCGACCAGATTCACTACCCCGCGCTCATAATTGTCTCGCATAAACTCACGCGATTTGCTGGCATTCACAAAGGTATTCACCACTAATCCTGCGGCAAACAAAGCCAGCAGCATCCATATCCGTGCGGCAATACTTAATCCAGAAAACCAGGTTTTCATTCTGTCCTCTCCTTTGTCCGTGCTCACTGACTTTCATGTGGTGCAGCCAATTCCAGACAGAGAGGATCTTGCCGGTGCAGTTCACGTATTGTGTCCTGATTCAGTGTCAAGTCCTCACCGCTATGCGCAACAAAGTGGTTCACAGCATCTTCAAGTGTGGCCAGTAAAATATGCGACTGAGCTTGCTGTTGCTCAATCGTTTCTTTTTCTGCTTCTGCGTTATTAGTGGCTTGTTGAATGTGCTTATCGCTGGCCTTCTGAAATACCTTATTCATACGGTTTCCTTATGATCATGAGGTTCAAAACAATCAATACCGACACTGTGCAGCCTACAGCCTGAATACATCCCGCAATGATCGACCGCCATTTCCCGCCCGCGTATTCAGAGACACATTTCCAAGATGTATTTTGAGAGTCTTCCTGTATGAATAGACGAGCATATGAGTAATGAAAAAAAACGCTGTTGTGAAACTTGATAACGCTCAAAATTCACACAAAAGGTACAGATTCAGTGACAATAAAATTGGTAATTCCCAGAATGATGTTTTTTACCAGTGTCAATTTTTCGACAATGTAAGCCATTGAATGAAAAAGCCAGCCATGAGGATCCCTCTGGCTGGCTCGTACCGCGTCACGCAATGATGCGCGGCTTTTTTTATTCTCTGAGTGAGGTGCAATTTGTCGTATTAACCGGGCGCGTTTATGAAGTTGTGTCTACCCACACCTCCCCTTTCTCTACTTTCACTGGCCAGACAGGCACACTGACGTCGGGCTGTTCCAGGCACTGGCCGGTTTGCAGGCTAAAATGCTGTTTATACAGGGGTGAGGCCACACACACTTCCCCTTTGATGTCTCCCACTATGCCTCTGGCAATCACAAACGCCTTACCGATGGGGTCCCAGTTATCCAGCGCAAAGACCGCTGGCTCTTGGGTTGGCAGGTAAAAAAGGGCCAGTTGCCGCCCTCCCACTATTGCGCCCATACCTGAATTGGTAATCAGGGCATCCAGATCGCAGACTTTATCCCAGCTCATGCGCCCTCCTGTTCTGTTTGCTGAATTAACTCCGCCTTAGGATCGACCATCCGTACCGGAATACGCTGACCGCGTTCGCGTCGGTAATCCGGTGTTGCAGCGGCGTCACCTTCATTGACAAAGCGGCGGAAGCGGGCCAGTTTTTCCGGCGTTGACAAGGTGGTTTTCCATTCACATTGGTAGGTATCCACCACATGATTCATTTGCGCTTCAAGCTCGGCGTTGAGGCCCAGGCTGTCTTCCACCACTACACTGCGCAGGTAGTCCAGACCGCCTTCCAGATTTTGCAGCCACACGGAGGTGCGCTGCAGCTTATCGGCCGTGCGGACATAAAACATCAGCACCCTGTCTATCATGGTGACCAGCTCATCGGTAGACAGATCAGACACCAGCAGATCCGCATGGCGCGGGCGCATCCCACCGTTGCCGCAGACATACAGGTTCCAGCCATTTTCTGTCGCAATCACACCGATATCTTTACTCTGTGCTTCGGCACATTCCCGGGTACAACCGGACACGGCAAACTTGAGTTTGTGCGGTGAGCGGAGGCCCTTGTAACGGTTCTCCAGCATAATGGCCAGGCCCATTGAGTCATCCACACCATAGCGGCACCAGGTGGAACCAACGCAGGATTTGACGGTTCTCAATGACTTGCCGTAGGCATGACCGGTTTCAAATCCGGCGTCAATCAGCGCCTGCCAGATATCCGGTAACTGTTCGAGCTGAGCGCCAAACAGATCGACACGCTGGCCTCCGGTGATCTTGGTGTACAAATCATATTGTTTAGCCACTTCCCCTAACACAATCAGTTTTTCCGGCGTGATCTCGCCGGCCGGTATCCGAGGCACGACAGAATAACTGCCGTCTTTTTGCATGTTAGCCAGGAAGGCATCATTGGTGTCCTGTAGCGGCTGATGCCTGGCATCCAGAACATGTTCATTCCACAGGGAGGCAAAAATCGAGGCGGCGGCGGGTTTGCAGACATCACAGCCCATTCCCTGACCATGGCGGGCGATCAGCTCGTCAAAACTGCGGATTTGCTCGACTCGGGCAAGATGAAACAGCTCCTGACGGGTATAAGCGAAGTGTTCGCAGATATGATTATTAACTTCCATGCCCAGGGCGGCCAGCTCTTCATCGAGTATGGCTTTCACCATAGTGCTGCAGCCGCCGCAGCCTGTGCCGGCCTTGGTGCAGCTTTTTAATTCAGACAGCTCGTGCGTCCCGGCCTGAACCGCGTCGGCAATGTCACCGCGTGTCACATTGTGACAGGAACAAATAATGGCACTGGCGTCTTTGCTGCCCTGCAAAGAAGAGCAATCAAACAGCAGCTCGGCCGGATGAGCAGGCAGCGGCATGCCATTGAGGTAGCATTGCAGCAAGGCATCATAGTCCTGATTATCACCAATCAGGATCGCCCCCAGCAGTTTGTCGCCGGCATCATTCACCACCAGCTTCTTGTAGACACCGGCGCGCATGTCCTGCAGCACCATCTCCTGGCAGCCTTCACCCTGACCCAGCGAGTTGCCTATGGCAGACACATCAACGCCCATCAGCTTCAGCTTGGTGCTCATATCCGCCCCGCTGAACCGGCTGTCACCGCCAAGAATCTGATCGGCTGTAATACGTGCCATGCTGTAACCCGGCGCCACCAGCCCAAAGATTCGCTGCTGCCACAGGGCGCATTCTCCGATGGCGTAAATATCCGGATCGCTGGTCTGGCAGGCATCGTTGATCACAATGCCGCCGCGCTCGCCGATCTCCAGACCACACTGGCGCGCCAGCGTATCCTGCGGCCGGATACCGGCAGAGAAGACGATCACATCCACTTCCAGCGGCTCATGGTCGCTGAAGTTCATTCTGTGAAAAGCGGTTTCACCATCGGTGATCGCCGTAGTAGCACGCTGAGTGTGGACCTGCACACCCAACTCAGACACTTTGCTTTTCAGCAGCGCACTGCCTGCATCATCAATCTGCACCGGCATCAGCCGGGGCGCAAATTCCACCACATGGGTTTCCAGACCCAATAAACGCAATGCGTTTGCCGCTTCCAGCCCGAGCAGGCCACCGCCCACCACGGCACCGGTTTTAGCACCGGCACAGGCGGTTTTGATGGACGACAAATCATCCAGGGTACGGTAGACAAAGCAGTTGTCCCGGTCGCTGCCCTGCACAGGCGGCACAAAGGGGAATGAACCGGTTGCCAGCACCAGCTTGTCATAGGCCAGCTGGGTATCGCTGGCGAGTGTCACTCTTTGCTTGTCGCGATCAATCGCCACAACCTGCTCACCGAGCAGCAACTCAATGCCATTGTCCTGATACCACTGCTCACTGCTGAGCAGCAGATCCTGATGTTCACTGCCGGAAAACAGCGATGACAGATGCACCCTGTCGTAAGCGACAAAGCGCTCTTCACCCAACACAATGATCTGATAACGCTGATGGGCGTTCTTCGCCACCAGTTGTTCAATAAGGTGATGGCCGACCATGCCGTTGCCCACCACCAGTAATTTTTCTCTTTGCATCAACATAATACTCTCCTGCACATTCGCGATGTCACTGCTGCGCCCGATCAGGCCACTTTCTTGTTGCTTTTCTTGTCCGGGATCGGCTCCACTTTGCGTTGTTTCTCATAGAGGAAACGCAGCACGCTTTGTCTCAGCCGCTGGTAAACCGGATCATCGGCCAGCGCGACCCTATCCCTTGGCCGCGGTAAATCGATATCCAGCACCTCACCGATCGTCGCCGCCGGGCCGTTGCTCATCATCACGATGCGGTCTGACAGCAGCACCGCTTCATCAACGTCATGGGTGATCATAATGACGGTGTTATTCAGCTCGGCCTGAATTGCCATCAAAGCATCCTGCAGATGCGCCCGCGTCAGCGCATCCAGCGCGCCGAAGGGCTCGTCCATCAGCAGCACTTTAGGCTGCATAGCCAACGCCCTGGCAATGCCGACCCGTTGTTTCATCCCACCGGAAATTTCATCCGGCCGCTTGTCGTGGGCGTGATCCATCTGCACCAGTTGCAGGTAATGCATCACTTCATCACGGATCGCGGCCGACGCTTTGCCTTTGCAGGCCTGCTTCACCGCCAGTTCGACGTTCTGGTACACCGTCAGCCAGGGCAGCAAAGCATGGTTCTGAAACACCACAGCCCGCTCAGGGCCCGGACCGTCAATTTCACGGCCTTCCAGGATCACCCCGCCGTCCGTTGCATCGAGCAAGCCCGCAACCAGATTGAGCACAGTGGATTTACCACACCCTGAGTGACCAATCAGAGAAATGAACTCTCCTTTATTGATGGTGAAGTTGACGTCTTTCAGCGCCACAAACTCGCCGTTTGGCGTCGGAAATCGCATTCCCAGATAACTGAGCAATAAATATTCGCGTGACATGGTTCTCTCCTTGTCTTCAGCTGACTCAGCGCAGGCTCAGCTGTTTATTCCATGAAAAATGTCGTTGCAGGCTGAGCATGCCGCGGTCGAGCAGCAAACCAATAAAACCTATGGTCACAACGGCCACCATGATTCTGCCCAGTGAGGCTGAGCTGCCGTTTTGAAACTCATCCCAGACGAACTTGCCCAGCCCCGGGTTTTGCGCCAGCATTTCAGCGGCGATCAGCACCATCCATGCCACACCGAGTGACAAGCGCAGACCGGTGAAAATCATGGGCACAGCAGACGGCAGCACTATGGTTCTGACATGCTGCCAGCGCGACAGCTTGAGCACCCGGCTGACGTTGAGCAGATCGTTATCGACCGCTGTGACGCCCACAGCCGTATTGATCAAGGTCGGCCACAGGCTGCACATCGCAACGGTAAACAGTGAATTGAGAAAAGACTTAGATACCAGCGGATCGTCACTGACATAGAGCGCACTCACCACCATAGTGACGATGGGCAGCCAGGCCAGCGGCGACACCGGTTTTAACAGCTGAATCACAGGGTTAAAGGCCGCGTACAGGCTCTTGTTCAGCCCCAGCACGATCCCGGCAGGAATGGCTAAAGCAGAAGCCAGCAGGAAACCGGCGGCCACTGTCAGCAAACTGGTGCCAATCTGATCAAAGAAAGTCGGTTTACCTGTGTACTCACGGGTTTTCACCTCTGCCTGCGGATTTTGCGCCAGCGTGGCCGCATTGCGTTTTTCCTGACGCTCGTAGAACGCGGCTTCGCGGCTGCGTTCACGCTGATGTTCGTCCACCAGACCGCTAAATTGCTGCCAGGTCTGCGCGGGACCAGGTAAGGTGCCCAGCGAGGTATTGACCTGACTGGCCGCCAGATGCCAGATCACCAGAAAGACAAGCAGTCCCAGTGCTGGAAAAGCCAGTCCGCGACTGAAATAAATCACCTTGGCCGGTTTAGGGATAGCCGGTAATGTGAGAATCGATGCCATGAGCGGTACTCCTTACAGTGTGTCGTCGCCTTTCAGACCAATCGCGAACTTGTTGAGGTAGGCATTGGGCTGTTGGCCATCAAAAGTGATCTGATCGATAAAACCTTGCTGCGGAGGACGGAAACCGTCTTCCTGATCAAAGTCAGGAAAATCGGCCGCAGTCAGCTTGCCTTCTTCGATTAAGGCTTCAGCGGCCTGACGGTAGATATCCGGGCGGTAGACTTGTCTGGCGATCGACATATACCAGTCATCAGATTTCGCTTCAGGGATCTGCCCCCAGCGACGCATCTGGGTCAGAGTCCAGACGGCATCACTGTAATACGGATAGGTGGCGTGGTAGCGGAAGAACACATTGAAATCCGGCGCCGGGCGGATATCGCCTTTTTCATATTCGAAGGTGCCCGTCATACTGTTGGCAATCACCTTGGCATCTGCCCCCACATACTGGCTGCGGGCGAGTAAGGCCACCGCTTCTTGCCGGTTGGCATTGTTTTTTTCGTCAAGCCAGTGAGCAGCCCGGATCAGGGCTTTCACCACACGAATATGGGTATTGGGATAGGCATCGGCCCAGGCTTTGCTGACCCCGAACACTTTCTCCGGGTTGTTACGCCAGATGTCGTAATCGGTAATCACCGGCACGCCTATACCTTTGGATACGGCCTGCTGATTCCAGGGTTCGCCGACGCTGTACCCCTGAATGGTCGCGGCCTCCAGCGTCGCGGGCATTTGCGGCGGTGGAGTAACGCTCAGCAGCACATCAGCCTGACGCTGGCCGCTGTTATCGCCGTGGGCCGGGTCGTAATACCCCGGATGTATTCCCCCGGCAGCTAACCAGTAACGCAGCTCATAGTTGTGTGTGGAAACAGGAAACACCATGCCCATGTTGAACGCCTTACCTTCCGCCTGATACGAGGCAATCACAGGTTTAAGCACGCTGGCACTGATTGGGTGCCGGGGGGTGCCGTTGTCCGTTTTCGCCAGGTTCGGCTTGATCGCGTCCCAGACGTTATTGGCAACCGTAATGGCATTACCGTTGAGATCCATGCTGAAAGCCGTGATCACTTCCGCTTTGGTCCCTATACCTACGGTGGCGCCAATCGGCTGTCCGGCCAGCATGTGGGCGCCATCCAGCTCGCCGTCAATCACTCTGTCCAGCAGCACTTTCCAGTTGGCCTGAGCTTCCAGTGACACGTACAGGCCTTCGTCTTCGAAGAAGAAGTTTTCATACGCCACGGCCAACGGGGCCATATCGGTCAGCTTGATAAAGCCGAACTTCAATTCATCTTTTTCCGGCGGACCTACCTGGGCCTGTGCCGACAGCGATATCAGACTGGCACTTGCGATGCCGGCTATCATCCATCGATTGATCGATTCCATATCCAAACCTCTTCCATAGATAAAAAACAAAGCGTTAAAAACAAAAAACGCCGCTCTCCCCGAAAGGAGCAGCGACGTTGCTGTATTGATCAATTTTTTCAGTGGTGCGTGACGTTAGCGCGGGTTTATACCGACTAGACCACCTTACTTTTAATTCACCAGTCTCTGCTCTGTAGATCTCCGCCTACGCGGGGATGACAGGCTAATGCCACCGGCATTCTCTCGCTCTCTCGTCATTCCCGCGCAGGCGGGAATCCATTAGCGTATTACCGGGTCATAAACGGTTCAGGCTCAGCAGCAGGTTTTTCGCAATCTGGCCTAAACTCTGGCTGTTGTGCATGGCGGCTTCACGGAGCAGGCGATAAGCTTCTGCCTCATCCAGCCCCTGATGCTTCATCAGCAGTCCTTTGGCCTGCTCCACCAGCCGCCTGTCCTCAAGGCGGCGATTCAGCGTCGCCAGCGCATTTTCCATCTGACTCTGGCTGTCCCTGACCTGGCATGCCCTTTCTACCCATACACTCAGCGCCGTTGCTGAGTCTGCCGGTAAAAGCACATAGCCATTAGGTGCAGGGAGCCGGTCAATATCCTGATGCTCAAGCTGCCGGAGCAGTACCACCAGCGGCCACCGTTGGCTGTCTGCATGGTCTACCAGCATCCTCAGCTCGGCATCAGCTCTGGCCCAGTTGATCACCAGTGCACTGCCCTGCGTCTCTGCCGTCAGTGCCGCAAGCTGGCTGAAGCGACAACCGATAACATTGTCATATCTGGCCGCCAGTTCGCCGGTCAGCTTTGCCTGTTCCCGGGTACAATCGCTGCAAACCAGTATCTGACTGATGTCTTTATGGTTGCTGGCGACTTGCTTTCGATCTGACTTTTCTGGCTTGGCCATTGGCCTGTCTTCCTTGTACACAATGGTTCAACACGCATTCATACATAAAGAAGCAAGCAATCAGCCACTTAGTCAAAATCAGCCGTAAAATACCTCTTTAGGGTTAGTCTCAGCGGCATCGTTGCAGTTAAGTGCTTGATTCAGGGTTGCACGCAGTTCAACAACATCGCCGATAATGAGTAATGCCGGTGACTGTCCTTTTAACTCCTGCCCCAGTTTGGTGAGCTTGCCCAATGACGACACATGAACTTTCTCATCCGGTGTGCAGCCTTTAATGACCACAGCCAGCGGGGTGTCCTTGCTCAGGCCACCCAGTGTCAGGCCGCTTTGGATCTCTCTGGCCTGCTCAAGCCCCATATAAAAGACTATGGTTTGCCCCGCGCCGATTAACTGCGCCCAGGCAGGTAACGCGCCGGACACCACATGGCCGGTGACCAGAGTGACTGAACGGGACATTTCTCTGTGCGTCAGCGGGATAGAGGTGGATGCCGCGCAGCCAATGGCAGCGGTAATGCCGGGCACGAAATCAAACGGGATTGCCTCTGCCGCCAGCGCCAGCCCTTCTTCCCCGCCTCGGCCGAAGATCAGCGGGTCGCCACCTTTCAGGCGCACCACATAGCGGCCTTGTCTGGCCTGCTCTATCAGTACCTGATTAATGGCTTCCTGCTTCATGCTGGGCTGGCCGCAACGCTTACCCACATAGATACGCTCAGCATCCGGGTTCGCCATCGCCAGAATGGCATCGCTGACCAGGCGGTCATACACCAGCACTTCTGCCTGCTGGATGGCTTTGAGGGCTTTTAAGGTCAGCAGTTCAGGATCGCCCGGCCCCGCTCCCACCAGACTGACGGAAGGGCGACGCGGCACTGACTGGAGCCGGGTTACTGACGCTGCGCTGTGTGTCGATATCATTGGTTTTACTGTACTCATACCTGTTCTCCTTCCGTCACTGCTTCTTCCGTGTTCACTTGCGTCTGTCTGAGCAGCGCCTTTACTTCGCCAAGGCAAGACCCGCAGTTAGAGCCGCATTTCAGTTGCGCCTGCAATCCCGCCAGACTGGTCAGCCCATTGCGCTCAATGGCTTGTACAATCTGTCTGTCCGTTACCCTGAAGCAGCTGCACACCAGTTTTGAGGGTGCCTGTCCCTGCATCGCCAGTGCCAGAAAAGCACTGACCGAAAACGCCTTATCAAACAAGCCGGTATAGGGCTGGGGATCAGGCCGGAGTGGCTGCTCGCTCACTAGGCACATGGCGGTTAACCGGCTGTCGGCTGTCATCAGAGCCGTCCAGTCGCCGTTACCTGTACCGTCCATCACCAATGCCTGCGGAGTAATGCCATACAGATGGGATTTAGACAGCGGCGTGCGGCAGGCAAAGCGCCAGATATTGATCGTTTCTCCGGTCTGGAAACTGAGGAAATCTGTCTCAAACGGCGGTGGCAGCGCGCCCATCCAGATCCCGTAACTGGCTGCCCGGGCCGGTGACAGCGTCACAGCAGCCGATTTAAAGGCAGGCTGGCCCGACACGGGATCAACCTCAGGCGCAACCATCTGATTGACCCGGCTGGCAAAACCAAATACCCCTGCCCAGTGCATCGACATGTAGAGCTGGTTTGACGACAGGCCATCATCGACCGCCAGCTTGGCCAGCATGCTGTTGCCGTCATAACCCAGTGACACCAGCTGTCCTTCGCTGAGCTGATATTTACTGGCCGAGAGCGGATGAATATACACAGTCGGCTCCGTTTCGCTTTCAGCCAGCCTGGCTATGTGCCCGGTGCGCGTCATGGTGTGCCATTGGTCGCGCTGGCGTCCGGTATTGAGCCACCAGACACCGGGCTGGACCTCTTTTTCGTTATGATGAGCAGTGATCAGATTGGCGCGGCCGCTGGCAGTCGGAAAGACCCCGTCACTGAACAGGTGTGACTCTCTGCCCAGCGGCCAGCGCTGCGGCTGCCAGTTGGCATATTCGGCATCTGTCATTGACGCTAACTTTGAAATATCAAACAGATAAGGTGAATTTTGGTTAATGCGGCTCAAGGCCGCGTATTCGCGATACACATCCGCCACAGTGGCAAAATCAAACCCGCTGAAGCCCATTTCTTTAGCCACTTCACAGATAGCCCACCAGTCGGCTTTGGCCTCTCCGGGAGGAGGCAAAAACGCCCGCTGACGGGAGATCATTCTTTCAGAGTTTGTCACCATGCCGTCTTTCTCGCCCCAGCCGGCCGCCGGCAGCAGCACATCGGCAAATGCCGCCGTGTCCGCTTCCGGTGAAATATCAGACACAACCACGCACTCACATCGCGCCAAGGCTTCCGCCACTTTGCAGCTGTCAGGCATAGACACCACAGGGTTGGTCGCAATAACCCAGACAAACTTGATCTTGCCCTGATGGATAGCCTCAAACAGCTCAACCGCTTTAAGCCCGGGTTGAGTAGCCATATTCGGCGCCTGCCAAAAATCGCCGACTGCTGAGACAGATTGCGGATCAAAGCCTCTGTGAACCGCCAGCTGATTTGCCAGCCCGCCGACTTCACGGCCGCCCATGGCGTTGGGTTGCCCGGTCAGCGAGAATGGTCCGGCCCCCGGTTTACCGATTCGCCCGGTGGCCAGATGGCAGTTAATAATCGCGTTGGCTTTGTCGGTGCCGTTGGCCGACTGGTTAATACCCTGACAAAACAGGGTCAGGGTATGCGGGGAATCTTTGAACATCGCGTAAAAATCGTTGAGCTGCTCCCGGCTCAGTCCCAGCGTCTCAGCGCAGCAAGCCAGACTGTAAAGGTCACGGCTGATTTCAGCTTTCAGCGACGCAAAGCCCTCACAATGCCTCGCGATAAAATCGTCATCCAGCGCATGATGATCAGACAAATAACGCAACAGGCCGTTAAACAACAGCACATCGCCGTCGTTCGCAATCGGCAGATGGAGATCGGCCTGCTCCGCCGTTGTCGTGCGCCTGGGGTCGATCACGACCAAACGCAGATCCGGGTTTGCTTCACGGGCCTGCTGAATACGGCGAAACAGTACCGGGTGCGTCCAGGCGGTATTGGCACCGACGATGACGATAAGATCCGCTTTTGCGATATCGTCATAATGAACCGGTACCAGATCTTCACCGAATGCCCGGTTATGCGCCGCTACCGCCGAGGACATACAGAGCCGTGAATTGGTGTCGATATTGGCTGTACCAATAAAGCCTTTCATCAGCTTGTTGGCGACATAGTAATCTTCTGTCAGCAACTGACCGGAGACATACATAGCCACACTGTCCGGGCCGTATTTGGCAACCGTCTCCTTCAGCTTCTGTGCGATAGCGCCGGTGGCAGCAGACCAGCTGACTTCCTTGTCCCCCAGGCGCGGATACAGCAGGCGATTGGGTATGTTCAGGCTTTCTTTCAGCGCAGATCCTTTGACGCAGAGCGCCCCATGATTGGCAGGGTGAGAGACATCACCAACTATTTCAGGCTGCTTGGTCAGGCTGCCGGGCTGAAACTTGCCTTTCACCGCCACACCACAGCCTACACCACAATAGGGACAGGCAGATTTCACTGCTTCACCTTGCTTACATCCTGCAACCTGACCGGCTGTGTTGCTCATATTCTTCTCCTTCGCGTCCCGCTTAGCGCCGGTTTCAGGCATAAAAAAAGCCACGCCCCCGGGAGAGGACGTGGCTGCAATGCCTAAAACCAAAGTATCAAGTGTTGAATGTCGTGTACCTTGGTTGTATTGCATCTTGTGTGCCAGTTTTCATCAAACAGCCAAAGTTGTTTTATTTCAGATGATTACCGCTGATAACACCACCACCACATGATGTCGCGCAGGTTAAGACAGCCAATCTTAGTGCACAGCTGCACTGAGTTGGGGAGCCCCTTAGCCAAGCCGCGCCTGCCGCTGCCTGAACCACACCGGGCCGAACGTGTTGAACAGGGTCGCCAGTACAATCAGGCTGACACCCACCACTTTGTTCCACACCAAAGTCTGCTCAAAGAAGCTGATCTGCCAGATGAAAGCAAACAGCAGATTGGTCAGAATGAGCGGCGCCAGGCTGGAGCCGGATTCCACCAGGCGGTAGGCTTTGACCCGAAAGACCTGGGTATTGACGATGCAGACGGCCAGCAACAATAGCGACGGTAACAGCAGCGATTGCAGATCGGTTAACTGCTGCCAGCTGGCTGCCAGCCTGTCAGTACTGTGGGTAAGGAGTACCAAAGGCAGCAACATCAGACTGGCGAGCGTAAAGCACCAGGCATTCAAGCCAAAGGCCGACATGCTCCCTTTACTCACCCGGTACAGGCTGACCTGGGATCCGGCATTGAACACCCCCGCCGCTACCCCGATGATCAACTCCGGCCGCAGGGCATAACCGCCGGCATTACCTGCCATTAACACCACCCCTAAAAAGGTGATCATCAGATTCATGACTGTCATCGGAGGAATCCGGGTGTGAAATAACAGTTTTTCTAACACAGGAATAAACAGCGGACCGGTACTGAACAGCACCACAGTTTCCACCAGACTCAAATGGCTCAGTGAAAAGAGGAAACACAGCTGAGCGGCAGCAACGCAAAAGGCCCGGATCCCCAGTGACTGCCAGAGCTTTTTGCTGTCGGGTACGGCCCACTGAGTCAGCGACATCAGCCACATCAGTAACACGGCTGGTATTGAGAATCGCAGAAAACTGAGCATTTCTATGCTGATCTGATCACTTAACAATTTGGACACCAAACCGTTTACCGACAGACTGAAGGTGGAAGCCAGCATGAAAAAAAGAGGGCGCAAATCTGTTGTCATTAAGTACTCCTTAGCTGGTGAGGAGTCTAACGAGGTTACAAATGATAAAAAAGCGAATAATATTAACCAAAACTGTTAGAAAAACTTACAGATGAGAAAACTCGTAGCACTGAAATCACTCTATGCTTTTGTAGCAGTGGCAGAAACGGGCAGCATGACTGACGCCGCTGAAGTCCTGCATGTCAGCCATTCGGCTATCAGCCAGGCGATAAAGTCACTGGAAAACCAGCTTGGCCTGCCGTTGTTCCAGCGGGTGGGCCGCCGGGTGGAGCTGAACCGAAATGGCCGCAAATATTACCGCCAGGTGGCTCCGGCACTCGAACAGATAGTGTCAGCCGGTGAAGCCTTGCAGCAGCAGAACCCGCACCGGCTGACACTGAACATGGTGAACTCGCTGGCGCTGCACTGGTGGATTCCCAGAGTGCCCGATTTTCAGGCTCTGGCGCCTCAGATTGATATTCGTATTTCTACCCTGACCCATGTGTTTGATCTCGACAAAGAGGGGGTAGACGTTGCTTTGATCCACGGCCGTTCGGATGACTGGCAAGGCTATCATTACGAAAAACTCGGTGACGACCAATTGATCCTGGTTTGCGCGCCGTCACTCATCGATACCGGCAGTGCTCTCAGCGCAGACGCCATGCTGTCGGCCCATCACCCCATTTTTGTCACCAACCCAAGGCGTGAGAACGACTGGCAAATCTGGTGTCAGGCCAATCAGCTGCCGGTGCCGGCACAGCGCCACAACCTTTGCTTTACCGCTTCGATCCAGGCGGTGCAGGCAACGCTGAGGGGATTGGGTATTTTGGTCACTCATCGCCTGTTTGTCAGAGATGAAATCAGGCAGGGACTGCTGACAGAAATCGGCCCGTCGGTGCGCAATCCATACCAGTCCTACTATTTTGTCTGCCAGAAAGAGAAGCTTGTTCAGGAAAGCGTATTGACGCTGCGGGCCTGGCTGCATCATGAATTCCGGCTGGCCAGTGCATAAAACACTGGCACTGATTACTCTTCTTCCGCCAGCAGCAGGTAATCTGAGAACAGGAAGTTGCCTAACAGCATTGACTGATTTTCGGCGCCATCGAAATAATCCAGATAAAAGCGCACCAGTACATAGCCGGGAGAATCCCCCTGACCGAGATCTAAAATGTTGAGGGGGATTTCCAGCGCTTTGTCCTGCTGATGCTGAAGTACGACAGGCTCGGCCAGAATCACAGTCTCATCATTCTCCGGCCCCAGGCTCATCCCTTGTGCGGGAACCGTGAGCCTTGGCGGTACATGCTCGCCGGGATAACCCGTCTGGGCCGGGGACGTGACAACAAATACCCGCTCACTGCGCACAGTATTCAGGGTCGCCTCCCTTGCTCCGCTGTTGGTAAAGCTGAAACGCAGTGTGGGCTGCAACCCGGCATTCACCTCATCTTCTATATAAGCCACAGGTTGGGGTAAATCACTCAAAGGCAGGTTGGATAACTTTCCCTGCTCGTCGTAGCGGTAGTAATGCTGCTCACCGTCATCATGGATATAAATATCCAGCCGTGACAGCAAACTGCCTTTGGCGTCCGGATCACGTTTGATATGGTATATGTACAGCGCATTCTGGCGCGTATTCGCCTGTAGCAGCCCTTCAACCACCAACTGAGAGGGAGAGGCAAACTGCTTCATCTGATCCGTATGCTGAAGGTAACCGGGATCGCCGCATAATAACCAGGGAGGCATGATGGCTGACCAGCGCTGGCACTCACCAGACATGGGATCTTGTTCAGTCGACGCCTCTCGCTCAGCAATCAGGGCGTTATACTCTTTCTGACTCATGATGATCAGTTCGGGCAAAAGGAACACCGACTTTTCGCCCGAAAACGGCGCCAGTTCAATGCCGGAAAGGTGCAACTCAGCCGGGCGGGTGTTATGGGTGTAAATATTAAGTACAACAGCACCCAGGATCATAGCGAGCAACAGCGGCAGTATGAACCTTAACAACAGATTTTTTTTGGTCATGGCGACAACTCAGCAATCAGCACCAGGAGATTGTGCTAAGTATAGCCTTCATGCGGGTACTATTATTTGCGGCTCTGACCGTTACGCTCGCTGAACCAGTGCCGCGATAGATTCGCCGGAATAAATAACACCTTGTTTCTTCAGGTACGTATCACAAAATCACACGATAAAAGGCAAAACCCGCATTCAATTATGAGCAGAAGGGCATACTCAGTCGCTCATTTAACCTATATTAGAGCACTCAACGGCACCTTTATGTTCCTGTCCTGTATCATCACCAGTCAGGAACTTCATCAGGTGGCAACAGTCGAATGCTTTTGTGCGACTGTATAACAGATGTATTTTTTCTAAATCTAAGGATGCTGACTATGTGGCAACTCTCCGATCTGGCTCCCCTGCTGTCTGACCATGACGGTTGGGAGGTCGACGTACAGGGTCAGGCGTTACTGATCCATAATGAAGACAACATTGAAGCTTTTCTGGCGGTTTCAGGTGAGCAGATTCTGGTTGAAGTCTTATTATTTGACGCCGGACAGGTGAAAGACACCGATGCACTGAACCGTGAAATACTGCGTACACATAAAATGTTCCCGCTGTCGACCATAGGTATCAACGCGATCAACGGCAATGACTATTACGTTGCCTTTGGTTCACTGTCTTCCCAGTCAAAAGCAGAAAGCGTTGTGATTGAAGTCGCCACGCTTTTCCGTAATGTTGAAGCCTTTATTGATTTGTACCAGGACTTCCTCAAGGAGCAAACGGCATGAGTGTCTGGAAAAAACTCTTCACCGCAATGAAAGGCGGTGCCAACGAAGCCGCAGAAGCCGTCGCAGACAGCCAGGCGCTGCGTATTCTCGATCAGGAAATCCGTGAAGCCAAAGCGGAACTGCGCCGCTCTGATGAGGCACTGGTTGGCATAGTAGCCAAACGTAAACTGTCTCAGCAAAAAGTGGAAAGCTTTAATCTGGGGATCACCGAATACGAAGCCTATGCCCGTAACGCGATGGAAAAAGGCCAGCAGGACTTAGCGCTGGAATGTGCACAGAAAGTCGCCAACCTGCGCAATGAACAGCAAGCGGAACAGACGTATCTGGATCAGTTCACTCAATCCGAGCAGACACTGAGAACCAACATCGCCCAGGCCAAAGATAAACTTCGTCAGCTAGAGCAACAAGTGGATGTTGTAAAAGCCAATGAAGCGGTGCAAAAAGCGCAGTCTGCGGTGTCATCCGGTCATGTTGGCGCTAATGCCAAAATGCATACCGCAGCTTCGTCGCTGGAGCGTCTCAAGCAGCGTCAGGCAGAAAAAGCCGCTCAGCTGGAAGCTTCTGCGGAAATGGCAGCCGAACAATCAGGCAGTGCGCTGGACAAGAAACTGGCCGACGCCGGAATCAAGAGCGGGGGCACAGCCTCTGCCGAAGATGAACTGGCACGCATTCTTGGTCGATAATAAGCGGTAACTCCGGGGGCTGAGGTCATTGCTGTGGCTGCTCAGCCCTTAGGATTGAGGAGAAATGCATGTCTATCTGGTTGTTGGTCCGCCGTTGGGCCCATCAACAATTCAATCAACTCAATGGCCGAAATCTGCTCATTACGCTGCTGTGCTATGTCGGCTTATCCTGGCTACTTCTTGAACTTGCGGGTGAGCAGGCGCTTACACACTCATTAACTCACTTTTTCTACTATCTTGTCGTGACGGCTTCTACCGTCGGCTACGGTGATTATTCCCCGGCAACTCAAGCCGGAAAGTGGGTGGTCGCCCTGTTCGTCATTCCGGGCGGTTTGGGTCTGTTCGCCATCGGGATTGGCCGCCTGGCTACGCAATTTATTAGCTATTGGAAAAGTGGCTTGCTCGGAAAACGGAGAATTAACGTGGAGAACCATATTCTGGTACTCGGCTGGAATAACCAGCGAACCTTGCACCTGATTAAAATGCTGCAGCACGAAGAACGACAGCGTCGCCACATTGTGCTGTGCGTGCGCCCTGAAATGGAAAACCCGTTGCCGGGTGAGATTGATTTTGTACGTGTTGTCAGCTTTACCGACAGCGCTGACATGGACAAAGCCGGTGTCAGCACAGCGAGCTGTATCATCATAGATAACGAGCAAGACGATGTGACGCTGGCGGCGGCACTGTATTGTTCAAGCCGCAATCCCGATGCGCATTTGCTCGCCTACTTCACGGATGAAGGACTGAGCGACTTGCTGAAATCCCATTGCCCCAAAGCCGAATGTATTCCGTCCGTGGCAGTGGAAATGCTGGCCAAGGCCGCTGTCGATCCGGGTTCCAGCGAACTGCACCATGAACTGCTGAGTACCCATCACGGCATGACACAGTATGCGGTACGCTTTCCTGAGACCGCTTCCCCGACGCAAATCAGCCGACTGTTTACCCTGTTCAAAGAAGAACACGAGGCCACTCTGATAGCCATTGATCGCGGGCAGGGTGTGGAATTGAATCCGCCGCTGGATCTGGCCGTATTACCCGGTGCCAACCTGTTCTATATCGCCGATGAACGTGTCAATGATTTCAACTGGCCGTCTTAAACCGGCAAGGAGTAGCTATGTTCGACTGGTTAAAAAAACGCAAGCAAGCCGCAACCACTGAGCCGGCAGCCCCCGAGCTCATCGGTCTTCGTTTAGGCGGTGCCTTTGAGCTGGATGATTTGAAACTGCGTCTTACCGAACCGTCTCTGATGATTGAAGGGGCTGCGCGTACCCAGCTCATTCAGGCTGTCGGGGAAGTCTGGCTGGACGAACAAACACGCCTGGTACGCTATTACACCGATGACGAAGGCTTTGTTCAGGTGCTGACCCACGGTGCTGGTGATGCTGATGTCAGCGAGGTAAAACTGTTTTACTTCTATGACAGCAAACCTGTCGATACAGACAGTGAATGGCAGCATTTACTGGACAAAGGGATAGTCAAAGGCCAGTGGCAACTGGAAGACTTCACTTATCAACAAGTGTGGGAAAACAGTCGCCCTGTTGCTATGACAGAAAAAACCTGGCTGCAGAACGGGACGGCCAGCTCCACCGATCAGTTTGTCATGGTATACGAGCGGGACGCAGAAGCCGGGATGAAAGAAGTGCTTCTGGTGTCTGCAGAAGAGAAAATATTCAACAACAGAGCTGAACGCAGCCTGGTGTTGAGCACAGGATTTGACCTCAGCCCGACAGATTTTAAACTTATTGGCTGAGTCAGATAATAACCACTAAACATTTATAATTTCAGGGATTTCCATGGATCTTTTGACACAATCACTCGCCGGGCTAGGCTCATTTGTCGCTTATTTTGCTATCTCTATCGTGTTCTTAATGCTGTTCAAAGTCATCTTTGTCCGCATTACTCCTTATGACGAATGGAAACTGGTCAAAGAAGAAAAAAACACCGCAGCAGCCATTACCCTTGCCGGTTCAATTCTGGGTTACGCACTGGCGATTTCTGGTGCTGCCAGCAACTCAGTGAACTTCATTGACTTTGCTATCTGGGGTGTCGTGGCATTACTGGCGCAGATGCTTGCCTATGTGATTGTCCGGGTTGGTTTCATGCCCCGTATTGCCGAGCGCATTGAAGCGGGAGAAATTCCTGCCGGCCTGCTGATGGCTGCCACCTCAGTGTCAGTTGGCCTGCTCAATGCGGCCTGCATGACCTATTAAGGGGGACTGTCATGAAACGGACTAAAGACGTCAATCTTTCCGGCATGCGAAAACAATGGCGTCCCTTTGCCATTGCGCCTGTTACCGCTGCCATTACAGCGGGATTGCTGACAGGTTGCAGCGATCCGCAGGAAGATGCCGTGATCTACCATACGGTCAATGACTGTAAAGATGACAACCCGGGCTATTCCGAACAGTGTGAAGCGGCCTATCAGAATGCACTCAAGGAAGCTGAGCGCACGGCACCGAAATACAAAAACTTGCAAGAGTGTACCACTGAGTTCGGAACGAACTCTTGCATGAAATCAACGGAAAACAACTGGTTCATGCCTGCAATGGCCGGCTTTATGTTTGCCCGATTGCTGGACAGTAACCGCGGTTACTACAGCCAGCCAATGTTCAGCTCCTACTATCCGGGCAGCCGTTATTACGGCCGCTGGACCACTTCCGACGGCTACGACTACGGTTCATACCGCTATAAAAAGTCAAAGATCAAAGTCGGCCCGGATCAGATGAAACCTAAGCCTACCGTCAGCCGCACCATCTCGCGCGGCGGCTTTGGCTCCAGTGCTGCAGCAAAATCCAGTTGGGGCAGCTCTTCCAGCCGGAGCTGGGGGGGATAATAGGTTCCGACTTGATCCAGAGCGCCGACAGGCGCTCTTTTCATTAAAACTTACAGCTCAAAACAATCGTCCACGAATTTTTATCAGCCACCCCAAACTGATATATTTCTATTAATAAACAACAACATATATTAACACTTAGAGCATAAACGCAAAAACAGACCAAGATCACACTTTGAACACTAAGCAAAATATTGATAATATCCTCACGTTTTTCATAAGCAGAAAATCTGAAATACCTGCTTTACATGAGGTCTGGACGCAGTATTTTGCGTCCAACATGGCCTATTTCACTGTCCGTTAAATTGATCTACATCAATTTTCACTAAGGCCTCTGCCACTATCATGGCGCTCCCCTAATCGGACATAGCAACCGTAAGATTTGAAGGATTTATGGAAATTAAGTCAGATTTAAATAAACCGGTATTTTTTACCTCGGCAATTTTCATTGCCGCGCTCTCTTTTATAGGTGTGATGTGGCCGCAAGCCATGGAATCCTATTTTAAAAACATTCAAGGCTGGATCATCACACAGGCTAGCTGGATCTACATCCTGGCTGTAGCCATCTTTTTGATTTTCCTCATTCTGGTCATGTTCAGCCGCCTGGGTGATATCAAACTTGGGCCCGATCACTCCGAGCCTGATTACAGCTACAGCTCCTGGCTGGCGATGCTGTTTTCCGCTGGCATGGGCATTGGCCTGATGTTCTTTGGCGTCGCAGAGCCAGTCATGCACTTCACATCTCCCCCGGTCGGTGATCCGCAATCGGTAGAAGCGGCACGTGAAGCCATGAAGATTACTTTTTTCCACTGGGGACTGCATGCCTGGGGGATCTACGCGCTGGTGGCACTGGCGATGGCCTACTTTGCGTACCGCCATAAACTGCCACTGCTGCCACGCTCTGCCCTGTACCCTATCCTTGGCGACAAAATCTATGGCCCTATCGGTCATGTGATCGACATTTTTGCCGTGATCGGTACGCTGTTTGGTGTGGCTACCTCTTTAGGCTTTGGTGTGGTGCAGGTCAACGCAGGTTTCAACTATCTGTTTGATATGCCACAGAACACCACAGTCCAGGTGCTCCTGATTGCCGCCATCACCCTGATTGCCACCGTCTCCGTTGTCATGGGCCTGGACGGCGGTATCAAGCGTCTGTCGAACATCAATATGTTCCTGGCCGTTCTGCTGCTGGCCGTTGTCATCATTGCGGGTCCAACCGCTCTGATCATGAAGTCTTTTGTGCAGAACACCGGGGCCTACCTGAGCGATATAGTCAATAAAACCTTCAATCTCTATGCATACGAGCCGAAGGAAGACTGGATCGGTGGCTGGACCTTACTGTACTGGGGCTGGTGGGTGTCCTGGTCACCGTTTGTGGGTATGTTCATCGCCCGTATTTCACGTGGCCGTACAATCCGCGAATTCCTGGTGGGCGTACTGCTGATCCCATCGCTGTTCGGTTTCCTGTGGTTCACCGCCTTTGGTAACACAGCGATCGATGCCATCATGAATCACGGTGCAACTTATCTGAGTCAGGCGGTGAGTGAAAATGTGCCCGTTGCCCTGTTTAAGTTCTTCGAGCACATGCCTATGTCGACGGTACTGTCAGTCATAGGTGTAGCACTGGTGATCACTTTCTTTGTGAGTTCCTCCGACTCAGGCTCGCTGGTTATCGATACCCTGACCTCAGGCGGTGCGGCTGAGCCACCGGTCTGGCAGCGTATCTTCTGGGCCGTGATTGAAGGTGTGGTGGCCGCTGCGCTGCTGGCTGCCGGTGGTCTGTCTGCCCTGCAAACCATGACCATTGCCAGTGCCTTCCCTATCATGATTCTGATGCTGCTGTTCTGTTACTGCCTGTTCAAAGCACTGCGCAATGACTACATGCTGCAAAACAGTATCCAGACACACAACACCAGCGTGCAGTACACTCAGGCCAGTGTGAGCTGGAAGTCCCGCATTTCGGCCATGGTGAACCATCCGAAGCAGGATGAAGCTGAGAATTTCATGACCTCAACGGCCATACCGGCTTTGAAAAGCCTGGTCGAAGAAATGAAACTTCAAGGTCTGGCTGTCAAGCTTCAGGTTTTAGATGAATCTCGTGTCCGGTTAGTGGTTGAAAAAGAAGATGTGGAAGATTTTGCCTATGGCATTCGCCTGCGCCACTTCGCACTGCCGACCTATGCTAACGAATCGTATGACAATTACTACCGTGCAGAAGTCTTCCTGCTACAGGGCGGCCAGCAATATGATGTGATGGGTTACAACCAGGAACAGATCATTGCTGATGCGTTAACCCAGTACGAACGCCACATGCACTTCCTGCATCTGGCAACGTCGGAAAACATTCAGGAAGAGCCAGCCCTGTCATAAGGTTTCAGCTTTCTGAAAATACTGAAAAAGCCAGCATCGCAACACGGTGCTGGCTTTTTTATATGGGATGTCACTTGATAATAACGTGGTCAGGATCTTCTTACTTTTTCTTCGCCAAACAAATATTTTTCTTAATTCAGTACCACCAAAGTCTATCGACCAGTCTTAACAAAAAATCCTTTTCCACTTTTTCATTAGTGTGTATTGCTTTCGGCTAACCATGCGATTGCAGAAAGCAGAAAGCTCAGATTAAGATGCGTGAATCTCGATAAGCGGTACACAAAATACGCCGTCAGAGCTTAAGTTGACTAATAATGATGTAGACACCTAAAAGAAGCAGTGAGGAAAAAAATATGCGCTGGAAAACAATGACAGATAAGCGTTGACGTATCCTTCCGCCCATTGCCATTCCGATGAACGCTGGTAGTAAAGCCAATAAAGAAAGGCCGCTGGCAGCAAATGTCAGTATATTTTGCAAAAACAAACCCAGCATCAGCCCGGCAGAGGAAAAGGTGAATAAGATACCCATTGCCTGAACCAATTTTTCTTTGGGTAACCCTGCTGACTGCAGGTAGAACACCCCGGGCACAGCAGAAGAACCCGTGAGGCCGGTAAATATGCCATTACAGGTTCCCATTGCCAGACCAAAAGCATTTTGCCACTTAGCCCGCACAGACAGACGCACATTGAATAAGCCGGTTACAGCGTACAAGCTCAACAAAACACCTAAACAAAAAGACATATAGGCGGTATCAACCATCAGTGCCAGCCAGCAACCGACACCCACTGAAACCGTGGCGGACATGAAAAACAGCCAGTGTTCGCGGCTAAGTGACCGGGCGTGCTTACCGGTAACAGCCTGATAGATATTGGTCAAAAATGCAGGTAATGCGACCATCGACATGGCAGAATGAATGCCAATGACAGTGGTCAGCAAACCCAAAACCACAGGGGGCAGGCCGAGGCCCACCACTCCTTTAATCATGCCAGCAAGCGTAAATACCAGCATGATGGTAACGATCGTTGTTGTGTCATACCCCATCAAGCGATCTCTTCTGGCATCAATGGATATACCGATTCAACCCCATACCTGGCAAAATATTCCAGTGCCTCGATCACATCACTGTTTTCCTCCTCGGTAAGCTCCTCAGGTCTGTTCTGCGCAAAGCGGCGAGCCAATCCAAGGATGTCTTGCTTACGATCCTCAATGTAAACCTGCGTATTATCAGCACTTTGTAGCAGCGTATCGAATAATAAAGCCTGCATTTCCTGTGTGTCTTTCACGAATTCAATATCAAAGTTGCCAAGCTGTACGAGCACATACCGGCTTTTTTCGCCTTCAGGAGCACCATTGGCAAACCTGTGCTTAACTTGTGACGGTATCTGAAATGCTTTCCCTTTAGGAACCGTAAATAGCTTTCCCAGTTCAGGCAGTTCAATACGGATCATCCCTGCTGAGCAGAAAATCATATCTGAAACCGTCTGATGAAAGTGATAAGGTACCGCTTCATGATCCAGATTAAACAGGCTAACGCGTATCTCGTCCTGATAGTAAAACTCTTTCATTTCCATAATTCCATTTTCCTATATTTATTTTTGGCTTGCTGATTCAGCAACCACAAGTGCCGATTGACCAGTACAAAATACAGACCATTCCTCTGACAACCACATCGCCGCTTCAACAAACGCTGCTGAAAAGTTCCTTTCGTTCTGCCAATATCGAGTCAGCACCCCATAAGACGCAATAAAGGGGGAAAGGATAATCTTTCCCGTTTCCGGATCACGGCACATCACACCATAAGACTCATCACTGTCGAGCATGATCCCCCCAGTGGAATAATGACCTTCCATGTTGGCAAGCAATTCTTCACGCTCTGCTAACGCAGCGACAAGTCTTGACGGATGCAGTGAGAGACGAAAGTCTTGCCCGGATGCACGAATCACAGTATCGACTTGCCTTGAAACGTCATGATCATCTTCAATAAACGTTAATTTGTAGTGGTTGTCATGAATGGCAGGGTTAGCAGACGCCTGATAGCCCATTTTTACTGACTCCAACTTTCCGGATTCAAATAAAGCGATAAGCTTTTCTGCATTCGACTGAGGAATAGGTACAGCAATTCGAATAAAGTGGGTATCAAGCTCTTTGTCGTAGATTTCTTTTTCAAACTCATTCAGATGACGATAGAACTTCATTCTGCGAGCCTTAAGAAGAATCGTATGAATCAGGTTATTTTCATGCGGGCACATCACATCAAACCTGAGTTTTTCGTAAGCACTTTTGAACTTTGGTTCTATAATATCCTGCCAACCGATCTTACCGGATGTGGCATCTCTCAGTTCACAATCGATCATGGATAAAATATCAGTCAGACCCAACTTTCTGCCGAGAATCCGTTCAAGCTCACTGAACGAATCTTCCGTAAGGTACTGAAACTGATAATCAACTGATTCCCCCCGCACAGCAGGAAAAAATCCACATCGACTACCAGCCACAATAGTTACAGATGCTTCGTCAGATGCCGGCGTGTAAGCAGTCACATGAGCGCTGTCGGAGTAATGAAACTGCCCTGACTCCGCGAGTGACATTATGGCATCAATCCCACTCGGCCCCATCCCTTTCACAAAACATGTCAGTGTTTTGCCTCGAACGCTTTCAGACCATGACGTCAGACTGGTCCGGAGTTTCGCATAAGGATACGGACTGTTGAGAAACGTATCTGATATCATTGCCCAATCAGTATCTTCAGGCACCCAGTGACCAGTAGAAAGCAGCAGCTTATCTATTCGAGACAGTACTTCTTTGCCACTGCCATCGGAACGTTCAATGACCACGCTAAACTTGCCCGAAAGCCTGTATCCGTCGACCGCGCGGTATCCGTTCAATGATGTGACTTTTATGCCATGGCGACGCGCTTTAAGCACTGTGGCTTTGAAGCGCTCCTCAAGATACACACCAAAGAGTGCTCTTGGATAAAAGGCATCAGGATCAGGTTCCCACTTACTTAACAACACTGCCGGATGCGTTTCCCGGATAAGAGCCGGAAACTCAGAAGCCAGACGGAGCCGGTTTTCACTCAGCCAGTCATAAAAATCATTCCCGGCAAGCGACATCATCCGGGCCTGGTTATTACAAAGATGGCTGGGTAACAATTCATACGGCGCATAGGGATAACCAGGACCATTCACCGGGCGCTCTTCAATAGTGATGATTTCCACAGACGTAATACGATGCTTGTTATCGATCAAGGCATTAACCAAATGAAAGAATGCAGCCGTTCCGGAAAAACCGGTCCCTACGATACACAACCTTGCTAGATTTGCTTCAGACATAATCTCCCTCTTGAATCATCCCCCGGGAGCAGATTCGCTTGCTTTCGGGGGAAATCCAACCTGAATCTACAGGCTTAACAATGCATTCCTGATGCGCTCAGCGGCTTGACGCAACGTGGATTCAGAACGTCCCGCATTCAAGCGGATAAAGTGCTTTAACTCAGGTACTCCTTCAGCAAAATGAAGGCCACCTATAGAAGCAACCCGCGCACGATCCAAAATAAATTCCTGAGCGCTGCCATATCCCAGCGTTGCTATTTTTTCCCCGTAACCAGAAAAATCAGCAAAGATGAAAAATCCTCCTTCAGGAATCGGCACACGGACTTGCGGTATCGCATTCAATTTTTCTACAAAACCTTCAAGATTTAATCGGGAATTAATCGCTCTGGCTTTGGCAACTTCATCCATACATTCCTGCATTGCGGCATGTGTAGCGACTTGAGCATAGGTTGCTGCAAACGAGTTCAGGTTGACCTGTACTCTAGCCATCATTACCAGTTTTTCCGCCGTACTGCAGATATAACCGACACGATCGCCATGCATCCCGTATGTTTTACCTGGTCCGGTGACAAAAGTGGTGCAGTCTCTCATCGCATATTCAACACCGTTTTCAAAAGTCACAGTGACATTAGAAATCGTGGCCGGGCCGTTAAGAATGTGTGATTCATAAGGGCAATCAAACAGTACTTGAATTGGAGGCTGATTATTTTGCTGACGATGCAGGTTATGCCGTGCGATCACTTCAGATAACGTCGACAGGTCCTCATGTCGGTAAATTTTGCCGGAGGGGTTCAGACAATCGCCAAGAATAACCATTTTGGTGCGATCTGAGATTGCCTGGTCCAGATCTTCCGGTGTGAGGGGGTTGTCATAAAAATCCCTGACCAGAATGCCTTTCATCACCCCTCCATGCAGCTCAATCATATCAGCGTAATGCGGCCAGTTAGGCAGAGGAACTATCACCTCATCTCCCGGGTTTAGCAATGTATGAAAAACCACAGTGATGGCCCCTTTAATCCCTCCTGGAGTCACCATGATTTCATTCTCAGGAGCATATTTAACACCTCTGAGGCGGAAAATACGTTCACTGATTGATTGCCGCAGAAAACCAAACCCAGTGACAGGTGCAAACTCATGAATCGTACGTGGCTGTGTCTGGATGAAGCGTATCACAGCTTCATTGATACGATCGTCAGCCAGATCATCCAGCGTCCCTATACTGAGATCGATCACTTCCTCACCTTCTGGTGCACTGGCATTCAAAGCCGTAATTTTTGCTTTAGTCCCATGTGTGACAGACTCTCGCAACTTCATCGCAGTAGCAGAAAAAACACTCTTAAGCATAGGTATTTTCCCCCTGAGCGATAGGAAACGCGTCTAGCTCTGCTGCCTGACGATACATGGCCAACCACATAGCCTGTTGAGCTTTAAACATTTCTGTTGCCCCGTAGATAATCTCATTGAGATCGCTTTGAGAATGGCAGTTGTTAATCACACAGTTTCTCGCATCTTCTGCATGTCTTTCTTCAACTCCGTTGTCCACATGAGCATTGAAATACACTTCAACTTCATTCTTGTATTGATCTTCTTCAAGATGTGCTCTGCTCAAACGGAATGCTTCTCTGAACGCGGTCAGCATTCTATCTGCATGCGTTTCCAGCGCCATAACGACCCCCAACATGCGTGGATAACTGTCTGTCAACAATGCCTGTATGCGCTCTCGGTATGCCAGGGTTTCAGGAATAATAAATGGACTATTTTTCGCATCCTGTACTTTCAGGGACGCAAGTTCATACTCTGCTGCGCCAAAAAGATTCAGAGCATTTTCCATGAAAATTTCATGGCAATGGGCTTTATTCCCCATCCCGGTTTCTTCGCCCAGGATGTACGAAAATAAAATCAGGGTATCCATGTCATTCATCGCCGCAGAACGGGCACAGACCTGTGCAATACCTTTAACGGTCAGCTCAGTTCGGTAAAAAAAGTTTGCTCGGAACAATTCATAACTGGCAGGTGTCCATGGGTGCTTTGCCAGATGCCTGAAGTAACTGTTTTCAAAGATTGAATGGTTTTCCAGATCCGTTAAAAAACTATCCAGCTTGCCAGTGTGCAGATGATTTTCGTTTGACATTTTTGCTCCTTGATTCCACAAATTATCGGGCCTGATTTTTATGAGCCCCTCATCTTGTTAACAAAATAATGCAGAAATGATAACAATTGCACAATACACTAAATGCATAGTCACCTGGTTTGATATTAGTCACATTTCCTATCGGTCAATAAAACAGCAGATCACGACGCCAAAATTGCGCTTTTAAACAATAACGACAACGTGAGACACCTTTACTCACTGAGTCAGCCAGTGCAGGGCACTTAAGATGGGATGAAGAAGAAGTAACAGAACAGGAAGACACCGTTCGTTGAGTTTTTGATTAACGCTGCACGATCTGCCCGGCAGTCTAGCGATGTAGTGACCGAGTCATATAACACATAAGCAGTACCCGAGCTGGATCTTCAGTTTCGGCATCTGAATACTGGCTTTTCTAACCTTTGCACTTTGGCTTGCGATTTCAACCCAGGTCTTGCCTCTTGGTTAATCAAAGACATCCCGCATATCAATGATCGTTGAATTGTTACTTACTACGGTTGGTATACCTAAAATGATCAAGGTTTCCCGGTACGCTCAGCATTCACAATGTTTAGCTCACTGAGTGCTCAGGTGTTTTTGCAGATGCTCAACGAAGATTGTGATTTTTTTAGCCAAATGTTTTCGCCCGGCATAGAAAGCATAAAGAACCAGAGGCTCAGGTTCAGCGTCTAGCTCTATGATCTGCAATGTGCCTGCGTTAATTTCATCGGTACACGATTCCTCAGGCAATATCGCGAAGCCAAGACCTGCCAGCGCACCAAACTTTGCCATGTTGCCACTGTTTACTTTAAATGACGATTTCACACTCTGCGTAAGCAACTGACCGTTTGAATGCCTGAATACCCAGGGGGAACCATTTAGCGCCGTTAAACTACTGATACAAGGCAAGTGGTTCAAATCGGCCAGTTTATGAGGACGGCCATGCTGTCTGATCAAGTCCGGTGCAGCGACCACTGTGCTTCGCAACCTGACTATCTCTTTCGCGACCCAGCTACTATCGGTAATTTTTCCACGGTGATAGCTCAGGATCAGATCGAATCCATCCAGTAAACTCTCTTTAGGGCTCAGGCTGGTTTCACAAGATAGCGATATTGCAGGATGCTCTGCACAAAAAGCCACAACTGCCTTTGCAAGTACCGGGATATCTGGCATCAGGATTCTGAGTTGACCCGTTACCGTTTGAGAGTACTGATTGACGTCTTCAAGCGCATCATTCAGCGCCGCTAACAAGACCCGCGTCGTAGAGTAAAGCTGCTCACCCGCCTCGGTTGGGGTCATACGACGCGTCGTTCTTTCCAGTAACCGGGTATTGAGCTTCTCCTCCAGTAAAGCGACATGACGGCTGACATTTGATGTTGGTAAACTAAGCTGCTCTGCTGCCTTTTTAAAGCTGTTGTACTCATAAACACAGTGAAAACTTTTCAACCACTGCTGCTCGATCTGCTCAATCATTTATTATCCCGAAATACTGGATTATCAAACCAATAAATCGCACTTTATTACTCAATTCGGGTTAATACAATAAGATCTTTCATAGGAATTTACTCCTCAAGACCAGAAAGGCTTAACAATGCTCACTTCATTTTTTTCATCACGTCGCATGTCTGATTGCAGTCTCTATATCTGCTTTATGATTCATTTTCTGGTTGCACTGGATGCATTAGTCATTGTGCCTTTCAGCTCGATAATGGCACTGGCAGCGAGTGTTCCAGCTTCACAGTCTGGCTATCTGACGTCTGTTTACGCTATTGCCGCAGCACTTACTTGCCTGATGATAAAAGGCTCACAGGATATGACTCGTGAAAGAAAAAGAATCCTTTTCTATCTTGCTGGTATAGCTATTACAACGCTCATTACCTCAATGCTGGATGACTTTGCTCTTTTGCTGTTGGCTCGGATATTTACGGGAGTTTTTGGCGGAGCATTAGCTGTTGTAAACCTGAATTATTTAATATTGATGTCTGATGAAAAGAAAAAAAAGAAAAACACGGCAATTCTAATCAGTGCATTTCCGTTAGCGCTCGCTCTTGGTGTACCTGGCCTCATCATGGTGTCCTCAGGAACTCACTGGCAGTTTGGCTTTCAGCTATTAGGAATGGCTTTCATATTGTCAGCCTTCTTGTTTTTATTCGTTCATTTAACCTCTCCCAAATCGTTGCCGACCCCAGGATATACAAGAGTTACTAAGCAAAATACGCCAATTAGCTCACTCCGAAATCACAAGATATTACTTTTCTCTGCTGTGCTGATTTTCACCGCCATTTTGAGCACTTTTGTCGTATCAACCCAATACCCTGTCATGCTAACGATAAACCTCGATATACCTGAAAAGCTTCTGAGCCTTTGTTACACAATAAGCGGGCTGGGTTCTTTTGTATTAATACAATATTACGCAAGAGCAAGAATGAGTGATATTACAGTTAGCAAGTTAATAGGGCGGCTTTCATTAGTTATGGCGATCGCTGTAGCATTGGGCTTTCATACAGAAAATGTAAATCTTGCCGCACTGGCCTTTGTCATTTTTATCATTGTCAGCTCTGCTCGCACTCTTATCTTAATTACCGAATTAATCAGCGCTCTCACGCCACAAGATCGTGTGATTATCATCGGTCTGCAAAACTCGCTGCAACACTTTGCGGTTGGTCTGGGCGGCGCCTTAGGTAGCCTGTTTGTTACCTCGCAAGCGGATTTATCGGTAGATTTTTCAGCAATGACCTATGTGGCAATCGCCTTAATTGCCTGCACGCCTGTGCTATGGAAAGGCAAGTCATTGATTAGCTTTGATAAGGTCAATCAGACGGGATGAGCCGTGTGCTATCTGAGAATAACCGGCTCTAAAAAATCGCCGGTAGAGACATAACCACAATTAACCCAGGCAGTGGCTGTCAGTTCAGCCACTCTCAAAATCACCCGCCTTTTTGATGCAAATATGAAATTCATATTTGCGCAACACATTGCTTATTTGCACCTATACTCCTTCCAGACTCTCGCTTAAAGCGTACGACAGGACGTCATCTAACCAGACAGGAGTTCAGGATGCTGCGCACTCTGCTACAACGTTTATTGACCTTTGCCATGCTGTTCTCTGCTTCAGCTCAGGCAACAAACGTGCTGCTTCCGCCATTGAATGCACAAGCCAATCAAACCTCGATTTCTGGTCTGTCGTCCGGTGGTTTCATGGCGGCGCAATTTCATGTGGCATTTGCTGAATCACTGGTCGGGGCGGGGATTGTTGCGGGTGGTCCCTGGAACTGCGCGGGCAATAATCCCTTTGTGAACCCACTAATCAACGCGACGACAACTTGCATGAACCCCTGCGCAAATAGCCTGAGTGGCTGTTCGTCAACCCTGTTTCCCAACAGCGGATACTTAGCGGAGCTGGCGAAAGTAACAGCCAGCAACGGCCGGATAGACGATACTGAGCACCTCAGAAACGATCAGGTTTACCTTTTTTCAGGCCGGCTGGATGAAACAGTCGTCACAGGTGTGGTCGATTCCGCCGTGACCTTTTACCAGAAACTGGGAGTGCCTGAAGCGCAGATCCGCTATAACAACAGCGTTGATGCCGGCCATGCCTTTATCACCAGCGATCCGGCAGATACCCCCTGCGATCTCACACAAGCTCCTTATATCAATAACTGTGACATCCCGCAGGCAATGCGAATTCTGGCGCACATTTACGGCCCGCTGAATCCTCCCGCTGCAGCGCCCGGCGGTGACTTAATGGCCTTCGATCAAAGTGAATTTATCAGTAGCCCGCACACCAGTATGGACGACACGGCGTATGTCTACATTCCCACCAGCTGCCGCTCGGCATCCTGCAAAGTGCATGTTGCTGTCCACGGTTGCCGCCAGGGCATTGCCGCTATCGGCACGACTTACATAAAAGAAACCGGCTACCTGAACGTTGCCGATACCAACGAGATCATTGTGCTGTTCCCGCAGGTGAAAAAGTCTGAGTTCATCCCCTACAACCCCCGCGGCTGCTGGGATTTCTGGGGTTACAGTACTTTAAGCCAGCCGCCCTACAACTATTACACCAAAGACGCCCCGCAGATGAAGGCAATAAAGGGAATGATAGATCGTTTGGTCAGTGCAGGATAATCAGTCCAGTGCGAGAAATGCCGTATCAATCCTATTTCCCTGCTACTGGTCAAAAACAATAAGGGCGAATAAGCAGAGCATTCGTTCAAATTCTTCTGCAGCAGACGCCTTCTTTCTAATGCTGCTTTTAACTGCCAATATTTCAATTAGTTACAGTGAATACGTCGCGAGAGTCACGATTTTAACCTCCCATCGCCCCGCAGAACGCAATGCAACAAGACACTTATTATTTCTCGCCATAAAATAATCTCAGATAATGTCAGGACGGCCAATGCCCCCGTCACGTGGCCAATTGCTGCAAGCACAGAAAACATAAATCAGGACAAATACATGCAACGTCAACTCCCTTTATTAACACCGATTCGCGGTATTGCCGCGCTCATCGTCACCTACTTTCATGCGCGTTTAATTCTGTTTCCGCAATGGAGAGACAGTATTGCGGAATCCACACATTTTCTTGAAAACGGCTATCTCTGGGTGGACATTTTTTTCATCTTGAGTGGTTTTGTCATGATGTATGTTTATCAATCCACTTTCGCCACAGGCAGTAGCTTGAAAAAGTGGCGAGGATTTATGTGGTTGCGTTTCAGTCGTATCTACCCTCTGTTCTTTGTCACCCTGGCTGCACTCTTTATCTGGGAATATTACAAATCTATTCACCAAATCGGCTTTTATGCCGGCCCGTTATTTGATGCCTGGGGTGCAACAGGAATTCCACCTTTTTCCGGCCCGTTTAACCGAACCGAAACCCTGGTACCAAACCTGTTTCTGGTAAATGGTATCCTTTCCCAGCCTTTAAGCTGGAACATTGCCGGATGGTCGCTGAGTATTGAATGGCTGTGCTATCTGGTCTTTCCATTGCTCATGTCAGTGCTCTTGCGGCCAGCAAAGAGTAATGCCTGGCTGCCAGTCCTGATTATGATGGTACTTGGCGGTATGGTTAGCATGCATGGAACATTAGATATCACTTCAACACTGAATGCATTTGTCCGAGGCATTTGTGGCTTCACATTAGGCATGTGGTTATCCCGAATCTCATTCAGTCCCAGAATGAAAAGCTGGGTGAATCATGACGGGTTACTGATTGCGCTCATCATTGCTTTAATCTCAGTGCTTCAGTTCAGCATCAGTTACACAGTCACTATGACAACTTATGTGCTGTTTGCACTTTTGGTACTCGTCGCGGCCAATCAGCAGAATCGTTCTTCGTTGTTACTCGGTTTACTCGATAACAAAGTCACGCAATTTCTGGGCGATATCTCTTATTCCATCTATCTGTGGCACTCAGTATTACTGCTGGCCGGTGTGGAGATTCTCCACCATATCAATCCTGACTGGACGGCATGGTGGTATGCGCAAACATCTGCGACAACCGTGCTGACAGGTATTTTTATCTTTACCGCTGTACTAATTATTGTGTCTGTATGCAGTTACTACTTGTTCGAACGTCCATTGATGAAATGGATGCGGGGAATGGGAGGCAAACGCACTACGCCAGAGGTGTCAAAAGCATAACCGCTGAATACAATCACAGTGGCTGAGATTCAGCCACTGACAAACTGGCAGATTAGAACCAACCAGCCATACTGTATGCAATCAGTACAGCTGTGTTAGCCTTTGGCTGTACGCTCCGCAACACGACACTGGACTTCTTGAAAGCAGTAGGAAAATTATATGACGGCATATCTTACGAATAGTAATCCCCTCAAGTTATTACTCTGTGGCTTATCGCTGATGCTCTCTGCCGCCGCAGCTGCCGATGATATTCGCACTGAACGCGTTCAATTTCAGAAAGGCACTAACGGCGCGGTGATCGAAGGGAGTATAAAAGGCTATGAAGTCGTTGACTACGTGTTGAATGCCAAAGAAGGCCAGCAGATGAACGTTAGCATGGCAACAAAGAACACTGCTACCTATTTCAATATTCTTGCACCGGGTGAAAACGACGCTGCCATGTTCAACGGCTCAGTCAGTGAGAACCAGTATGAAGGCAAACTGCCTGCATCTGGTGACTACAAGGTCCGGGTTTATATGATGCGCTCTGCCGCACGCCGGAACGAAGTCGCTGACTATAGGTTAGAAATGATGATCAACAGCGGAAAGTAATTCCTGCTTCACGGGATTAGGCCGTATAAGTGTACTCAAGCGCCTAATTCCCGTAGCCCTCTCCCTCCAACCTTTCGCAGTGTGTTCATCGGGGTTGCCACCAACAACGCGATAAACCTGAGCCGAAACACGCACCTAAGTAAGGCATTGTGCCGGATATCCAGTATTAAGAAATGACCCAATTAATGCGAAGGAGGCATCGAATCAAATACAATCAAACGGCAGATAGCCTCAGCGTACGAACCAATAAGTCATGAAGGTAACCCACAGCCGGAGAGCCTTTTGATTTTTTACTCCGGTATACGGATACTTCCATAGGTTCTAACGGCCCCAGGCCCTGTTCTTCTCCGAGTATTTCAAGGTGAGGAGGCACACTGCACTGAGTGAACACCGCTATGGCGAGTCCACTTTCCACCGCGGCAATCTGGCCCGCCAGACTCGAACTGTTATACACCACTTTGTAAGGTTTGCCTTGCAAAGCAAGGGAGTGTATTGCACTTCTTCTGGCAAGACTGGCACTTTCATAGACAGCAATCGGCAGTGTTTCCCGACGCCAGATTTCAAACTGAGACGCGCCCACCCACACCATAGGTTCATGGAAAAGAAGCGTACCCCGGCTTGGGTTATCTCTGGAGACTAAGGCCAAATCCAGATCATTATTCTCTACCCTGGGGATAAGCGAGGTGGACTGCTCGCAGTTTAATTCAATCTCTACGCCACCGAACCGGGGCGCAAAATTGCGCAGCACAGGCGTGAGATATTTTGCTGCGTAATCATCCGGTACCCCTAATTTGACTTGGCCTACCAGCTCTTCACCATGGAACGCGGCTTGCGCTTCAGAATGTAAGTCAAGAATTCGTCTGGCATATCCCAACAGCATCTGACCTTCGGCTGTCAGCTCACTGTGCCGGCTTCCTCTGACGAGCAATTTCCGTCCGACGGCATTTTCTAACTTTTTCAGCTGCATGCTCACCGCAGATTGCGAACGGTGAACGGATGTTGTTGCATTCGATAAAGAACCGGCATCAACGACGGCCACAAAGCTCTTTAACCAATCTATCTGTAAGTCCTGATAACTCATTTATTCGATTTTCGAATGGATGATTTTTGAATTATGCGCTTTTCGATTTTCCCATTCCAGTTTATTGTTTCAACATTCTCAGATTATTCAAAGTGATGGTTTTTAATGCACACGCAGGAATTGAAGCTTGAATTGAATGCAATACAACAAGGCTTTGTCAGCTTAGTTCCAATCTCGTTGTTCGTATTAGTCTTCGGTGCCGCTTTTGGTTTAGCCGCGTCTCAGGAAGGATTACATGAAGCCGCCGCCGTATTGATGAGCGCACTGGTGTTTGCAGGGGCTTCGCAGTTCGGGGCTTTAGATCTTTGGGGAACCCAGGTGCCTGTGCTCCCATTAGCTATTACAGTCTTTGCCATTAATGCCCGGCACTTGCTCATCGGGGCAACCTTGTATCCTCATATTCGTTCCCTGAATCCGGCCACACGCTATGGCGTCATGCTGGTGGCATCCGATGCGAACTGGGCGCTGTCGATGCGGGCCTTTGCGCAAAATGAAACGTCCAAAGGACTCGGTTTACTGTTCGGTGGCGGGATCGCCCTTTGGTTTTTCTGGATTATTGGTACCTGGATCGGTTTTTATTTCGGCAATGCCATACAAAATCCATCCGCCTTTGGAGCCGACATGGTGATGGGGTGTTTCCTGCTTACCATGGCGCTGGGAGGCAGCAAAAACAATAAGACTTACGTGATATGGGCTGCGGCGGCCACATCATCGATTGCCGCGTATCTGTATCTGCCTGAAAACAGTCATGTGATTGTTGGTGCATTCACAGGCGGCATTATGGGTGTTTTACTGGGAGGAGAGAACAATGAGCATTGATACCTCTGAAATGGGTACACTGCTGCTCGTCATCATTATGGCGGTGGTTACAATAGCAACCCGCTGGGGAGGTGTCTTCATCATGTCGTACATTCCCATCAGCAATCGTGTTCAACAGTTTATCTCGGCGATGTCAGGTTCTGTGCTCGTTGCAATCATAGCGCCCATGTTCATCAAGGGAGATACGGGCGCTCAAGCAGCACTGCTGGTGACAGCAGTAGGTACCCTAGTACTGAAAAAACCGCTGCTCTCTATTACTGCCGGCATAGCGACGGCAGCACTCATGAGAAATATATAGACAGTTCAGAGGGTCCTGAGTGCCATCAGCACTCAGGGCCGGTTTAGCCTGCCTCATACCCCATCACCCACTCGCCTTCGCCTGTGTGCTCATCAACATTACCGCCGATGACGCGAAAGCCCTGTGAGAGATAAAACCGATAACTGATGTCATTGCGTTTGTAGACATTCAACGACAACGATTCACGCCGTTTTTTAGCATGGCTGAGCAGTGCTTTGCCTATGCCTTTGCCCTGCACATCGGGTTTGACGAAAATGGCCGCCAACTGATTTTCGTACAGGGCATAGAAGCCCTTCACTGTATCTTTTTCAACCCAGACATAGACTTCTGAAGCCGGCAGGTACATGCTGCGCATGTTGTCGACCTGAGATTGCCAGTAATTTGGTGAAATGAAGTCGTGTGCTTTAAGTGAAGCATTAAGCCAGATATCCAGTACCGGCTCCATGTCTGTGTCTGTAAATGCTCTAATCATTGTGTCTTCGTGTTGTTTGCGTTAACAGGAGTATCACAGCTAACACGGTAGCCTTGCCAGATCACAGATCTCAGAATGAAGGAAATAAATCTTTATACGTCGCAAAATTCCGCATCGGCACTCCATCTTGTAACTGAATCCACAACGGCTTTAACCCGCTTTCGTTAAAATCCCGATCCCATGTTGAAGTAAAAAGCGCTTGCTTCGTCGCTGAAGGCAATGTCAATGCCGGTATGCAGACCGTACCGGCGGGCAATCAGGTAGCGAAAGCCCTACCATCAATGCATATCAGAATAAAAGACCACAAGTTTTACAGAGCCAAATTATACGTTAGTACACATGCTCTGGCCTCATTTATAGAAATGATATTCACGTAAATGAAATCACATACTTATATCTCTGCATCACACATCAAAGTAAAAAAATAGTCGTATTAATAAGTCAACAAACATCACAACGAACATATTATTAATTCTTAAAATGCGATGAACAACTCAATTTAAGTCAGATGAGTAGTAAATTTTGCAAGAAAAGTTCACAGAAAGGAAGCTAAGTCCATTGTTTTCAATATGCATCTATGAGAATAATGATTTCTCGAAATCGTTCGGGATCAGCTAAAGGAATCATTATGAAAAAGTTAGATGAAAAGAAAATTTTTTCACTAAAAAAGAAAAGTACACCATGTTTAAAAAACGTAAGTAACTGAATCAATTATGCCGCACATAGTGCGGCTTTTGGCTCATGACATTCAATTATAGAAATCAGTATCTAAATGAATATAGTCAATTTTTTATTATCAAGTGCAATGAGCTTGCTTGCCTTCAGGAGTTTTAGCATTATATTTGTCTGGTCAATCGCTACGATGGAAGGTGACAATAACAGCATTGTTTTAGGTAGTATAATTGCATTGATGTGGATAATAAATTTAGTTACCCTTCCACTATCCGGAGATCTTCTTGATCGAAATAAAAAGAAAAAAATACTCGTTGTAAGTGCCATATTTTCTGTTGTTTTCATTAATTTTTACTATATGCTTTTCTACCATTTGCAAGTGTCTTATTTCTATCTGGCTCTCGCTGCGTCTATTCTCGCCACAACAAATTCAATTGTTACAAGCAGTATCAATAGTACAATTCCATTCTTAACTAGCAAAGAACATTACACAAAATATATAGGGATTGCGGCTTCATTAAATTCAGTACAAGCGATTGTAGGTGCAATCCTGGGTGGCGGAGGTGTTGCTTTCTTAGGCTCACAGCTGTCTATCATCGTTGTGTCTGTTTTTTATACCATATCACTGACTCTTCTGCTATTTGTGAGAATAAGAGATGAAAAACCAGACAGCTCTCTTCATCAAAACTTTATTAAACGGGCAAGCGTTGGATTTAAAATACTATTTCAATTGAAAAATGAAAAAATAACTTGTTATATTGCCATGGTCACTAACTTTATATTAACCCCTATGATGGTAGTCATTCTACCTCTATATGTGGCTAATAATTATAATAACATTGCTCCTTTAGCTTACTTTGAGATTTCATTTGCGATTGGCATGGGAATTGGCGCTCTCATTCTGTCCAAAGTTGATTTTAACACTTATACCAGACTTAAACCTGCAATAGCAGGGAATATGATGATTGGTTTTGGAATAATAATATTTTCAACCTTTGAACTCATTCATTTAAAATTATTATCAATGATGCTATCAGGCTTTGGTCTATCGTTGATTGTTATCGCAACCAACAGTGTAAGGTCATTTGCCGTACCTGACCACTTTAGAGCGCGATTAGAAAGTGCTATTTTCTTCCTGTGCGTCATTACCATTCCAATAGGAAGTCAAACTTTTGGATATTTGATACAAACATTCGGTAATGACATCATCAACCCATTACTACTAATAATGGGCGTAATCGTATCTTTTAGTTCATTAGCATTTTTTCTATCTAGTCACACGAAAAAGATGCTTCTTAAATCTAATGCCCAACTAGACCAAATTTACATGAAAGAATACCCGAAAGCATTTGAAGGATAGAGCATGAACATTTCTGATTTAAACTGGGCAACACCAAATTCAAGCCAAAGCATTGCGATTAAGTTTATAAACCTCAAAGAAATACTAGAAAGTTTTAACCATATTATTGACATCTGTGATTATGAATAAAATATAGGAAGCCATCCAAAAAAACACAAAACTTGGCCAGAAGTTATTAAGTGACTGTGTCCAGCTTGTCGATAATTGTAAATCAACAATTTAATCGCCCATAAATCGCTAATTGCACTCGCTTTCGTTAAAATCCCGATCCCATGTTGAAGTAAAAAGCGCTTTCTTCGTCGCTGAAGGCAATGTCAATGCCGGTATGCAGACCGTACCGGCGGGCAATCAGGTAGCGAAAGCCTGTGCCATAAGCGGTTTCACTGTGTTCATATAAATCGTGGCTTTCGCTGGCAGCTGAGCCAGTGCCGATAAAGCCTGAAAGCGTCCAGCGGGGATCGATACGCCACATCAGCTGTGTCTGAACCGCACTGACATAATCATCCTGATATCGATAGGCCGAAATACCACGCAATTTTACATATGGTTTCACCAATGGCGGCAGACTTTGATCATCAGAACGCATTGACTGGTAATCACCGGCAAAAGCCAAAATCAATTGTTTGGATAGTGGGAAGAAAACCTGGCCATCTAAAGCAAACGTATCGTAATCGTAATCACTGCCAATGCCATCACGAAAGAACATATACTCGGCAGTCACCTGATAGCCATCTGTCGGGAAGAAAAAGTTGTCTCGGGTGTCATACTCAGCAACGAATCCCACACCGGATGAGGTCGTACTCTTTCCTAATACACGCTGAAAAATCTTATCCACCACCTGATTGGACGCACTCACCTCCGTACGCGTCCAGAACTGAGAAAACCCCAGCAATAGCGGTGTATCCTGAACACGGAACTGGAGTTTCTGAATCACCCCGTAACCTTCCGTCTGCGTTTCAAAACCCAGCGCCTGACTGGCGGGAAGCCGGCCACCGAAATCGTCGTAAATATCCATCACGACATCCCCATAGCCAATCCCGCCCAGATAACGAATATGGTCTTTATTCCAGGTTCTGCGATGCCCTAAGGCAGCAAACCAGGTGCCATTTTCCGTCGCTGCGCCACCTGCTACAGTGATCGCAGGAGGGATAAGCCTTGCGCCACCATCGAGTGATTCAAGAGCCAGCTTACGGCGTGCTTCTTTTTCAGCGTCAGTTTCATGCAGAAACAAGCCAAATATACCACCGCCACCACCTAATGCCGGCTCGGTAATAATCACAGGAACCGGAAGAAAGCCGTAAGCGTTTTCAGCCAGATATTCCCCCATGTCAAACATGCCGTCGATAGGATCTGTCATGGATATCCCATAAGACGCTGAAGAAAATATTGCCATTGAACCCAGAACGCTAGCTCTTAGAATGCGATACATTGAGGTCATCTTCCTTAATTAATGCTCTGACATATTGTCATTACCCGCTGAAATTAAATCACACTAATTTGTGTGACCAAATCTCACGGCGGTAGATATCTGTCCCGCGCAGGCTGCCATCCTTACCAACACGCTGCCAGCCCCAGCGGCGGTAGTACCGTAACGCCCTTTCGTTAGTGCGACTGACGGTTAAAAGCATAGCCTGACAGCCTGCCTGATGTAGCATGTCTGCCATGAACTGCTGTGCGGCATCAGCCACCCCGGAGCCACGGTATTCGGGAATAAGATAAATCAGATGGATGTAACCCGTTTCGGCTTCATCAGAAAAACACTTAAATTCTAACTGGCCAATAATCTGGTCATTATCCCAGATATGAATGTAATACCATCTTGGGTCCACCAGCCGGGCACGCATTCTTTCTTCATAGCCGTGAATAAAGGGCGCAAAGCCGTTGTCAGACTGAAACGTACACACGAAGGCATCGCGTCGGAAAGCCATGCAAAGGGCAAAATGTTCATCAACATTGACAGGACGAAATTCAGGTTTCACGTGACCTCTCAGGCGGTGCAATTGCGTCAGTTCAGATGCCGGCTAGCCACACTATAGCGAATAATCCGCGCAAACGGTGATTCAGAAGACTTAAAACCGGCAATTTATGCCTGCCCTGAC
>NZ_JAKLTE010000015.1:0-120776 GCF_022014395.1 Photobacterium sp. WH77
GACTGAGTATGGATGCAGTTACCAGGCCATTAACAAAAGCTCAGGTACCAACAGAAACCGAGGTTAAAGAACTATATGAAAAAATAAACTCGGATCCGGATAAAATTGAATGGGAAGTGGTCGCTTTTCAACAGCCTTATCCGAGTCGGCGTAAATATTATGTGACGTTGATGACGTTAATGTTAAATTTGATTATATTTTTTCTCATTTTAATTGGTGAATCATTTGATGTTATGAAAGCTATCACCGATGGTTTTACTTGGTTCATGCTTGGTGGTGTTATATTTATAAGTTTAACAGTAGGGAAAATTAATTTATTTCCCAGGTTTCGCCATCACTACATTTTAAGCCGTTATGGCCTTATTACTGAAGATCATGTTCATTCATCAAAAATAGGAAATGCTATCCTAAGAAAGTTGCTGGCTGTTGCCGCTGTTGGTTCATTGGCGGCGGTATTTATCATTGGTCCGTCTGCACTAGTAGGGTTTGCCGGGCTGGGTGTGACCTGGCTGGTATTGAGCGGAACGAATCTAGATAAGTATTTGTTGTCGCAATGTATTAGTACGCATGATGAGATATTTTTCTTAAGGGAGCATGATGATCATGATGAATCAAGAGACTATTTTTTAATTTATCATCGTGGATATATATTCGAAGAGCCTGAAGAGTCCGTTATTGAATTAGAGCAATATAAGGTTACATCAACCGACATTTATTGCTTACAAGGTGACAAACAAAAAATTATGAATAAATTTAATGAGTTTTTCCCTTATGGGAAAATCCCAAGTGATAAGAAGGACTTATTTAAAGGGGCAGCGAGGTTTTTACCACCTCAGGAAATCATGGATCTAGAAACACAGACCTCACCGTATCGAGATGATATAGAGAAATACAGTTAATTGTTGGGTAGGGACTTGAGCATGGATGCTTTCATCAGGCCAGACGTTAAAGCAAGTGTACCAACAGAAACCGAAGTTAAAGAGCTATATGAAAAAATAAATTCGGATCCGGATAAAATTGAGTGGGAAGTTATAACTTCTGATCAAGCTTATCCAAGTCGGCGAAAATACTATATTGCTTGTACAACGGTATTGTTTGTTTTATTAATGTTTATGATTAATTTATTCGTATCATCATTTGATGTAGTTGATACTATAACGCATCCTCTCACGTGGATGATGTCAGGTGCTGCAGTATTTGCAAATCTCACCATTGGAAGAATAACAATGTTTCCATTGTTTCGGTATCATTACATCTTAAGCCGTTATGGTCTGATAACTGAAAGTCATGTTCATTCATCAAAAATAGGAAATGCTATTCTAAGAAAGTTGCTGGCTGTTGCCGCTGTTGGTTCGCTGGCTGCTGTATTTATCATTGGTCCGTCGGCGTTAGTGGGTTTTGCCGGGTTGGGTGTGACCTGGTTGGTATTGAGCGGAGCAAATTTAGACAAGTACATGCTGTTACAGCGCATCAGTACCTATGATGATATCTTTTTCTTAAGAGAGCATGATGATTCTGATGAACCAAGGGATTTATTTTTATTATTTCACCGTTTTATGAAATTCTCAGAAACGGAAGATAATGAAATTGAATTTAAAGAATATAAGTTCTTTTCGACACAGATATACTGTCAACAAGGGGACAAAGATAAAATTATCTCTATGATTAATGGTTTATATCCTTATGGTCAGATACCGAGTGATAAAAAAGATATTTTTGATGAACTGTATGAATATGTGCCACCTCAGGAGATTAAAGACTTAGTCGCACAAACCTCGCCGCATCGTGATGCTGAGCAATGCAGTTAATCGTTTTCTTCATTGAAAAGCGCCCTGTCAGTGAACAAATTGACAAGGCGCACATGATACCAACATGTTGTCTCAGCTTTAATGGATCAACCCTTAACCAGCTCTGCATCCGGTAAAGACAGCACCAAAATGGCGGCAAAGACCAGGAAGCCTGTCATCATCATGAACACATCGTTATACGCCATGATGTAGGCGTCGGTTTGCATGCTTTGTGCCAAGCTGGCTTTGGCTTTCAGCATCGCGGTTGTTGGATCGGTACCCTGTTGCAGGTAATGCCCGGCTTGCTGTGCCAGTTGATGCCACGCGTCGTTACTGACGCTGGGTAAGCTGGCCTTGATGTGAGCCAGATGCTCCCGCGCTTTGTTGTCCAGCATGGTGGCTATCAGTGCGATGCTGAAAGCGCCGCCCAGATTACGTAACACATTGGTGATGGTCGAGGCATCCGGTGTCTGGTGTTTTTGTATGGTCTGCATCGCGACCAGTGACAGCGGCACAATGATAAAGGGGCTGCCAATGGCCCGCAGTAACATCGACAGTATCATCTGCTGTCCGCCAAAATCCTGATTCATGTGGGTATTCACATAACAGCTGATACCAAACATGATGAAACCAAATGCCACCAGAAACTTGGGTTTAACAACTTGCGTCAGTTTGGGGATCAGAGGGAAAAGCAATAATTGAGGGAACCCCATCCACATCAGTACTTTCCCGATCTCCAGCGCGTTGTACTGATGGATCTGCGTCAGATACATGGGCAGAACAAAAATGGAACCCAGCAGTGCCATGCCCAGGATCAGATAAGCCAGTCCTGACATTGCAAAGTGCGGATTAGTGAGCAACCTCAGGTTCACCAGGGGTCTGGGATGCCGCAGTTCATTGATAACGAACGCCACTAAGCTCAGAACGGCGATAACGGTTAGCCCTATGATAAAGTGCGAACTGAACCACTCCTCCCGGTTTCCTTCTTCCAGCATGACTTCCAGACAGCCTAAGCCGACCGCCATGGTCACGATGCCAGCCCAGTCGGCATTTTTCAGGCTGCTGATATTCATTGGCTGATCATCCAGGCCATAGCGGAGCATGGCCAGCATCAGCAAAGCCGGCGGCAGGTTGATGTAAAAAATGTAATGCCACGACAGATGCTCTGTTAGCCAGCCGCCCAGCGTCGGGCCGATAGACGGCGCAAACGTGGCCGTGACGCCGAACATCGCCATACCTATAGCCCGTTTATGAATCGGTAACAGCTGGACCACCAGTGAAAACGCCATTGGAATCAGCGCGCCGCCACTGAAGCCCTGCATAGCGCGAAAGGCAATCATTGAGCTCATACTCCAGGCGATAGAGCACAGCAGCGAGGACACAGTGAAAATCACAGTTGTGCCAATCAGGTAGCGTCGAGCCCCCAATGCCGTTGATAACCATCCGCTCAGGGGAATCGCGATCATTTCTGCCACCAGATACGAGGTGGAAATCCACGAACTTTCATCCAGGGTGGCGGACAGCGCGCCCTGAATATCTTTCAGGGATGAGTTGGTGATCTGAATATCAAGGATCGCCATAAACGCGCCCAGCATTCCGCCCAGCAGGGCAATCCAGTGCCGGAGCGGGACGTCATTCTCGGAGCGCTGATCAAGGGCTGGATTTGTCTGAGGCAGGGCCTGTTCACTCATGAGCGACCTCAACACTTGCCAGTGTTTCAGCTCCCTGCGCTGACTGTGAGCGGGTATCTATGGTCGCAACCACAGACAGGCCCGGCAGTAGCTGACCGGCGAGCTGCTCAGGGTGTGGGATCACAATTTTGACCGGCACCCGCTGAACAATTTTGGTGAAGTTGCCTGTGGCATTCTCGGGCGGCAGTAACGCAAACTTTGCCCCGGTGGCGGGAGAAAAGCTGTCGACCACACCGTCCAGAGTCTGGCCCGGATAGGCATCCAGCTCAAATTCCACATGTTGTCCCTGATGAATACTGGCAAGCTGAGTTTCTTTAAAATTGGCTTCAATCCAGACTTCCCGGGTAGGCACCAGACTGAGCAGCGGCATGCCCGGCTGGACATACAGTCCGATTCTCAGGCTGCGTTTGCCGACAATACCTTCAACCGGGGCATAAATACGGGTGTAACTGAGATCGAGCTCCGCCTGTTTGACCTGCACCATGGCTTCCTGTACCGAAGCTTCCGCCTGACCTTTCTGGCTGTTCAGGACCAGAAGCTGATCTTTTGCCGCCTGCAGGCTGGCTTTTGCGGCTTCTAGTTCGGCAGCACTGACTTTCAGGTGTGAGCTGGCATCGTCGACTTCATCCTGAGACGAATAGTTTTTTGCCAGCAGGGAACGGGCGCGGCTGTCTTGCTGCGTTGCACGTTCCAGCTCTGCCTGCGCCGAGCTGACCTGGCTGGCCGACTGGCGAATCACGGTTTTCTGCAGTGCAAACTGGGCATTAAGGTGGGCGACTGCAGCTTGTGTCACAACCAGGTTGGCCTTGGCCTTTTCCAGCGCGGCCTGATAGTCACGATCGTCAATGGTGGCCAGTAGTTGCCCTGCTTCGACTCTGTCGTTATCGCTGACATAGGTTGCCTGGATATAGCCGGCCACTTTGGGGCTGATGTTGGTGATCTCACCCTGTAAATAGGCATTGTCTGTGGTTTCAAAATAGCGGCCGTAGCCGTACCAGTATCCTCCCACCGACACGGCGATAAGACCCAGCGTCAGCGTTGCAATAAGAGGAAGGCGTGAAGATGTTTTAGAAGCTTGCTCGGTCATGAGAATTCGTATTGTTGTGATTTATGTTTGGGCATGAATTGTAAAAAATTATGAATTGGTTTATTAGATAGGAAAAATCGAAAACACTGTTGCGGATTTTTCACTAATGGTGGTGTTACTTGTGGTTTTCGTGCAGGTTGCTTTCTGATGAATGGATGGTGGAATGGATTTAAATGCAATGGTGATGTTCGCTCAGGTGGTTGAGTGCGGGAGTTTTACGCAGGCCGCTGAGGCAATGGATATGACTAAGTCGACGATCAGCAGGAAAATTGCGGATCTGGAGAAAGATTTGGCGGTACGCCTGCTGACCCGCAGCACCCGCAATCTGGTGCTGACCCATGAAGGGGAAGCGTTTTATCAGTCGTGCCGTCAGGTGGTTGAAATTGCGAACCAGGCTGAGCTTGAAGTCACGGCAAATCAGGATTTGATCAGAGGCAGGCTGAATGTGGTGATGCCAGTCGAGGTCGGGCAGAAAGTGTTCGGTAAGAGCATCAACGCATTTTTGAAACAGTACCCGCATGTCAGCCTGCACCTTGAGTTAAGCAACCGGGAAGTTGATCTGATTGCTGAAGGGGTCGATCTGTATGTGCAGGTGGGCGACATAAACGATTCCGGCATGGTGGCAAGGCCGTTTCATTCGTCGCGGCGGATCCTGGTTGCCAGCCCTGACTATCTCGCGCTGAACGGAAGCATTGAGTCGCCTGTAGACTTGGTTGCACCTCATCATCAGATCAAGATCTACAATGCCGTGAAGATACCGCATTGGGCACTGGAAAAAGACGGACATCAGGTGCAGATTGAACTGCCGTACCGTTTCAGGGTGAACACTATCACCTCGGCAATGTCTGCCTGCCTGGACGGACTGGGTATTGCCTTGTTGCCGGAGTTTATCTGTCGGGAACACATTGACCGTGGTGAACTGATACAGATACTGCCAGGCTGGGTGTCGCCGGTTGTGCCGATCAGCTTTGTTTACCCGCAGCGGGATTTGATACCGAACCGGCTTCGTCTGTTTATTGATTACTTGCTTGAGCGCTTTGAGGTGATCACCAGCGTTGCCGATAGCCAAGAGTAATCGCCACATCCGGGCTGTTATCCATATTGAATATATTTTCAGTGAGGACCAGCTCCAGCACGCTGGTGGGAAAATGGTAGCGGTATCCTGCCAGAATCTCGTTTGAGGCTTGTGACAGGGCCGAGGTGGCTTCTGACACACCTTCGTAAAAATGGTATTCCAGCAACACTCTGTGAGGGCCATTGAACTGATACTGCCAGCCTGCAGCTGCAGCATAGGTCAGCGTGTTATAAGGAATGAGTGCCGCCGGACTATGGCGATAAACTCCGCCAAACATGGCGTGAAAGCGATGGCGGTCCAGGTGATAGCTGTAGTTAAGCTGTAAAGCCTGCTCCAGGTTATGGTTATGGAACGGGCCGGAGTCTACATAGTTGTAATACAGGGAGGCGCCGATAGAAAGGGCTTCCCTTGGGCGATCCAGTATCTGCCAGCCGCTGTACAGGGTCAGTGTTCGTGTCAGCGTTTCGCCTTTGAAATCTGAATACTCCACCCCGTATTCAGGGATAGAAATATCAAAGCTGTGCCTGGGCACATCCTCACGGCCGTTCAGGCTTATGCCGAACAGGTTATGAAAACCAAACGTCAGGTTATCTAAGTGGCTGTCCAGAGCAATTCGCCAGCTGGCGTCCAGCTCCAGTTGCCAGCCGGCTGTGACTTGCCACATTAATCCGGTGCTGAACGTCGACTGATAGTAGTCGGCCCGGTACTCAGGGGTTTCTGCCCAGATACTGGCCGTGGCCGCCGTGGCGTAAAATTCCAGTGACTCTTCGGGTAACGCAAAGCCGCTCCTGAGCTGCGGGCTCAGGCTGTTGGACTGGAGGGGCGATTGGGCATAGGTTTTCAGCGGCCCGAAATCCTGCGGACTTGGCGGCGCTGCGAAGGCTGTGTGCCAAATAGACAAGCCAATGACGAGAGTGCCTGTTACTGCCGGATACTGAAAGCATATCATTCATTTCTCCGGGTGCCGGATAATCCGTTTTTTATCGTGCCTGATTGCTATCGTATACCGCTAAGCTGTTGTGCAATATAACCAATCTGTCACTATAGTCATGGGATAAATTTAGTCATGAGATAGATACAGTCATCAGATAAAGTCAGGATTAAATTTACTTGCGATAAGAGCAGTATAAGTTAAGTCTTGTGTGCAATTTGCCTCACAATTGCAACCCTCAGGCGGAGAACGCTGAACGCTATCTGATTGACTACACTGAGACTATAGAAGCAGGCACTCAGTCATGAGTGTTTTTCGAGTTTTTGAGCAGCATGCTAGTGTACCGGTTGGCACTCTAAGTTGTTGTCCCGGTTGTTCCATTTTGACGTGCAATACCTGCTTATGCATTTTTTGGAGTGACAATGAAAATTGGTATCCTTTCCCGTAATTCAAAGCTGTACTCAACCCGTCGTCTGATTGAAGCCTGCCGTGAGCGTGGGCACGAGGCACAGGTCATTGATGCGCTGCGCTGCTACATGAACATCAATTCCGACCAGCCTTCCATCCATTCCAAAGGTCAGGATTTATCTGGTTTGGATGCGATTATTCCGCGCATCGGCGCCTCGGTCACTTTCTATGGCTGTGCGGTATTGCGCCAGTTTGAAATGATGGGGGTTTTTCCGGTCAATGAATCTGTGGCGATTACCCGCTCCCGGGATAAATTACGTTCGCTGCAATTGCTGTCGCGCAAAGGGGTCGGGATGCCTATAACTGGCTTTGCCAGTAAACCGGACGACATTGGCGATTTGCTTGAAATGGTGGGCGGCGCACCTGTGGTGATCAAACTGCTGGAAGGGACGCAAGGGATAGGTGTAGTACTGGCCGAAACCCGCAAGGCGGCAGAAAGTGTGATTGAAGCTTTTCTGGGCCTGAAAGCGAACATTATGGTGCAGGAATACATCAAAGAAGCCGGCGGCGCGGATATCCGCTGTTTCGTGATCGGCGACAAAGTGATCGCCGCGATGAAGCGCCAGGGCGCTGAAGGGGAGTTCAGATCGAATTTACACCGGGGCGGTTCGGCGTCATTGATCAGGATTACTCCGGAAGAACGTAAGACGGCAGTGCTTGCCGCTAAGGTGATGGGGCTGCGTGTAGCCGGTGTGGATTTGCTGCGTTCTCAGCGCGGGCCGCTGGTGATGGAAGTGAACTCCTCCCCAGGTTTGGAAGGGATTGAACAAGCGACTGGTAAGGATATCGCGGGTATGATAATCAAATACATAGAATCAACCGCAAAACCGCAGAGGACGCGCACCAGTGGCAAAGGCTAGATTAAACAAAGTCATCGAATTTATTGGCACCGAAGTGCCGCCAGGACAATCTGCCACCATAGATTTAGAAGCTGCTCAGCTATATACCCATTCACCTCTGCACATTCCCGTTCATGTGGTGAACGGGCGCTATCAGGGGCCCGTATTGCTGGTCAGCGCTGCTATTCATGGTGATGAGCTCAATGGTGTGGAAGCGGTCAGGCAACTGCTGAATAAAGTGGATCCGTTGAAATTGCACGGTACTTTAGTGGCTGTTCCCGTTGTTAATGTGTTCGGATTTATTCATAAATCACGCTATTTACCTGACCGACGCGATCTCAACCGGTGTTTTCCCGGCTCTGAACGTGGATCAACGGCCGCCCGTATGGCCTACCAGTTCAGTGAACACGTCGTTAATAAGTGTACGCATATTATTGACTTGCATACAGGGGCGATTCACAGAGGGAATCTGCCCCAGGTGCGGGCAAATCTTGACGATGAAGCAAGTGCCGAAATGGCGCATGCTTTCGGCACCCCTGTGATTCTGGATGCCGCTATTCGTGATGGCTCACTACGGGCGGTAGCGGATGCGGCAGGTATCCCGGTTATCACCTACGAAGGCGGGGAAGCGTTGCGGTTTGAGCCGCTTGTGATTGCTGCGGCGGTGAAAGGGATAGTGAGTGTCATGCGGATGCTGGGAATGATACGCCGGGTAAGCCGGAAAAAAGAGCAGGCATCGCCTTTTATCGCCCGCTCCAGCAGTTGGGTGAGGGCTGAGCAGAACGGAATAGTGCGCTGTGTGGTGGCACTCGGTGAGCGGGTAACCAAAGGGCAGGTGCTTGCCTATATCAGTGCCCCGCTCGGCCATGGTGAAGACACTATGGCTGCCCCCAGAGACGGCATCGTTATCGGCCAGCAAATGCTGCCGTTGGTCAATGAAGGGGACGCGGTTTTTCACCTTGCTTATTTCAATAAAGGGGCAAGTTCAGAAGTCGAGCAACAAATTGAATCGTTTCTTGATGAAGTCAGCGATGAAGTTGATATCACCTGATGGGATGTTGAGCTAACCACTCTTATTTTTGCGCACGGGAGGCGCACCTTATGGTCAATTCGGAAACCGCTACAGATTGGTTTATTGATGGTTGGCAGTTAGGGGATACACCGCGTCAACTGACGCTTGAAGATTGCGAGACGCTGGAGAAAGACTGCTGGTATCACTGCCAGCGTGATGCCACCGGGCTGAAGCACTGGTTGTCCAAAGTGGGCGTGCCACCGTCACTGACTTCAGCTTTACTGGCAGATGATACACGTCCGCGCTTCGAGCTGTTGGGGGAGGAGACTTTCCTTCTGATACTGCGAGGCATTAATCTGAATGAAGGGAATAACCCGGACGACATGCTAAGTATCCGGTTTCTCTATTTTAAAGGTTGTCTGATCTCTACCCGTAAATACCCGTCACGGGCAATTGCTGAGGCGCGGCGTCAGTGTGAAGAAGGCAACAGTCCGCCGAGCCTGTTGGCTATGCTGGCAACCATTGTTGATAAACTGAACCGGAATATTGAAACCTTTCTCGACCCGATTGAAGAAGATATTGAATATTACGCAGAGCATCAGGATGAAGCTGATAGCCAGTCACTGGCTCACCTGAACAAACGCTTGCTGAAAATTCGCCGCTTTCTGACTCCCCAGCGCTATGCACTGGATGATTTGCTGCATTCGGAAATGGCGAGTTTGGAATCGTTGCGTATGCCCTTGCTGAACTGCCGTGATCTTGTGGTACGGATTAACGAGTCGATTAACTTTTATATCGACCAGATCCAGGTCATCAATCAGCACCTGGGCCAGATGCAGTCTGAGAAGGTAAACCGAAACACGTATCTTATTTCGATGATCTCTATTATTTTCCTGCCTATCAGTTTTCTTACCGGCTTGCTGGGCGTTAATATTGGCGGCATGCCTGGTGTGGATTCATCAACGGCATTCTGGCTGTTTTGTATCGCTTTAATAGTGGTTACCGTGTTTGAGATTATTTTGTTCAGAAGGATGAAATTTATTTAATGATAGAAGCCGTTCTACAAAGTCGGTTGGCTTATAACCTGTTTATTATTCTGGCTTTTCTGATTGTTTACGCGATTGCAAAACGTGTCATCAACTTGTGGCTGACCAGGCTGGGTAAGACCAAGATGGTGAGTGAAGCCAGAGTGCGGTTTATCTCTCGTATTTTATCGTCCGTGGTGTTTTTCGTGTTGTTCAGTGTGGCGGTGATCAGCCTGGGGCTGGGATACAGTGACATTTCACTGTTTTTCTCTTCGGCCTTTGCCGTGCTGGGTGTCGCCCTGTTCGCGCAATGGTCCATGCTGAGCAACGTGACGGCGAGTGTGTTGATCTTTTTTGTGTTTCCGTACCGTATTGGCGATCGGGTCAAAGTAGTGGATAAAGACGATGATATCAGTGGGGTGATCAATGATATCACCATGTTTCATGTGATTATTGAGCGCACAGATGGCAGCCTGGTCACTTATCCCAATAACATCATTTTGCAAAAACCAGTGATTAAGCTGACTCAGCTGGTGGTAAACCCTAAGCCGGACAATGAGCAGCCTGAGGCAGTTGATACACCACAGGCAAGCACGCAGCAGCCAATGCAGCAGTAACCAATGTAAGAAAAACTATGAATGAAGAACAAGACAAAGCAGCGGTGAAAGATCTTCTGCCACAACAGGAACTTAGTCAGTGGGTTGAAGATCTTAACCGGGTTCATGACGAAGAGCAGGAAAGGGTATTCTCAGAAGCCTCGGAAGTGCTGGAAACGTCTGAGCTGGGTTTATTGCTGGAATCTTTGCCTATTGATGAGCGTCTGGCTCTCTGGCAGACCGTTGCGCCGGAAGAGCGGGTAGAAGTCCTGGTTGCCATGCGATCCGATGCGCGGGGTGTGCTGATCGACAATCTCAGCATGCCGGATCTGCGGGCTATGCTGCACGGGCTGGATGCTGAAGATCTGATCGAACTGTCGCAGAGTCTGTCAGATAAGCTGGTGGATTTTGCGCTGGCGAAGATGAGCCAGGATCAGAAGTCCTGGTATGAACAGAGCCAGCAGTATGACGAAGAACAGATTGGCCGCTATGTGGATCACAGCCTGGTGATGTTAACGCCGAATACCCGTGTTTTCGAAGCCTTGCGTGCGGTGCGACGCGCCGATCACCCTATGCTGGATCGCGTTTATGTTGTTGACAAAAAAGGGTTGTATAAAGGCGAGGTGTCATTACCTGTCCTGCTGGCGGCCGATGGTCAGGCCAGGGTGGACAGCCTGGAAGATGATATTGCCTCTCCCCTGAAAGCGGAAATGGACGTTTATGATGCTTCAGAACGTCTTGAACACTCGGACCAGGCGGCGATGGCGGTGGTAGATGAATCCGGCCGCTTTGTCGGGCGCGCTACGCTCCGGCTGGCGATGGAGATTACCCGGGAAACCTATGAAGCCAGACTGATGGCACGGGCGGGTCTGAATGAAGACACCGACCTGTTTGCCCCCGTCTGGCTCAGTGCAAAACGTCGTGCTTTGTGGCTGGGCATTAACCTGCTTACTGCATTTCTGGCGTCCTGGACTATCGGGTTGTTCGAAGCCACGCTCAGCCAGGTGGTGGCACTGGCGGTCCTGATGCCTGTGGTGGCGTCAATGGGGGGCATTGCCGGCAGCCAGACCTTAACCCTGATTATCCGCGGTCTGGCGATGGGGCAAATCACCTTTGGTAACGTGTGGTCGCTGGCCAAAAAAGAGTTGCTGGTCGCCTGCCTGAACGGCGTGCTCTGGGCGGTCGTTATCGCCATTGTGGCGGCTGTCTGGTTCAGCAGTGTGGGGATTGGTGGAGTGATAGCCGCTGCTATCACCATTAATATTGTGGTTGCAGCAATTGCCGGTGTCGTTATTCCGGTGATCCTGGATAAATACGAGATTGATCCTGCCCTGTCCGGGTCTGTCATACTTACAACAGTCACAGATGTGGTGGGCTTTTTTACCTTTCTCGGTCTTGGCAGCCTGTTTTTGCTGGGCTGAACCACGAAGATTCCCTCCCCTTGGCAAGGGGAGGGTCAGGGTGGGGTTCGTGAAGCGGGCACGGGTTTGATGATTATGCCTTGTAACCCCCTCCTAACCTCCCCCTTGAAAAGGGGGAGGGATAGTCAAAAGCAAAATAAACAGAACCGGAGTGGTCAATGGACTGGAAATTCAACGCTGAAGATTTGGGCCAGATTGTGATCGGCGCCTTTGCCCTGGGCGTCCCCATTTCCTTTTCTGAAGAAGCCTGGCAACTGAGTGAATCTCTTCCACTGCTGAATTTGTCTGTCCTTGTTGTGCTCACCTTGGTTTTTATGGGGCTATACGCTTACCAGTCCATGTTTGGTCAGAATATCCGTAAACGCGTGCCTGTTTTTCTGGTCAGGGTACTTGGGGCCTATCTGATCACTTATCTGGTGGTTTGCCTGATCCTGTTTTCGCTTAACCAGTTCCCACTCATCGATAATTGGGTCGTTGCTGTTAAACGTGCATTGATCATTGCCATGCCCGCTTCTATGGGAGCGATTATTGTGGACAGTTTCGATAAAGAATAAAGGCACTCTCTCAACATACATTCAGCCGGCCAAATCTGATTACGGCAATTATTTGCTAATGTAATTGAACGATGTTTTTTACCTGAATGTATCCTGAATTAGTATCAGATTTAACAAGCTGCTGGTTTAAATCGAGAAGGGTATGATTACAATTAAACCCTGTTTTATTTACGGGTATTGAACAATGAAAAAAATGGCTTTTGTAGCGGTCTCTCTGGTGACTTTATTAACGGGGTGTGCGGGCCAGATGGCAGCAACCAATGCAACCATGAAATTCAATATGGATGTGGTGGATAACCGTTATGCACGTGGCGGTCTGACCATTGCGATGGCGCCGGTTTATGCTGTGACCACAGTGGCAGATTACATGGTGCTAAACCCTATCGAGTTCTGGACCGGCGAAAATGCGGTAACTCAGAAACAGTCTATCTATGACGTTAAAGGTGAAGATTACATCAAGATTAATGATCAGCTTGATGACGATCTTAAAACGGCGCCTATCAAGCCTCTGAACTGAATGATTCGTACTCCTTAACCTGCCGCTCTGCGCTAACGGCTATGGCCCGGCAGGTACTTTCTGCGTAAAACATGCGATATCATGGGCTTCCTGAAACAGAATTCGGAAGCCCGGTATGCCCCATCAGCACAGCACGTTTTCATCACCCAAAGTGGCGGTTCTCGCTGTCACCTACAAAGACGATCAACTCATTCTGGTTCAACGCAAAAATGAACCGCAGAAAGATGGCTGGGGCTTTCCCGGCGGCTCCGTCTGGCCGGGTGAAACCCTGCGTGATGCGGCTGTGCGGGAATTGAAAGAAGAAACCAGTGTGTTAGCGGTAGCAGAACAACTATTGGAAGTGGTTGAAGTCAATGAATTCGATGGTGACAACTGTCACCATCACTTTATTCTGGTGCCTGTACTTTGCCGCTATGTGGCAGGAGAGCTGCAGCCGGGTGATGACGCCAGTGACTGTTGCTGGATGTCAGTGGCCGACATTGTCAGCAACCAGTCGGATCTCATCGAAAAAGTGGCCGATGTGGCGCTGAAGGCTCAGCAGACGTTGTCAGAATAGTACCCAGCCAGCGTGATGGTGATGCGGCGAACTCACTTGTATTCTGTGCCTTTGAGAGTCAGTGCAGTTAGTGCATAACAATGTCTGGCCTCTGAAAGCAGTCGCTTATAAAATCGCATCAGCTTTGGATATTCAGACGGACATCAGATGATGCAAACCTTGTTCAGAACCTTTCTGCTTTGCTGCTTTTTTGTGCCGCTCATTGCAACAGCGGCCCCCAATATACTGCTGGGCAATCCGGCAGACCCAGCAACCACAGTAGCAGGGCAAGCGGTGAATGCGGCCTATGATTACAAAGATTCCCTGAACCGCGATACTCCCAGAGGTGCGCTGAAAGGTTTTCTGGAAGCGATTTACGAGCAGGACTACACGAAAGCGGCGAAATACCTGGACTTGCGTTACATGCCTAAAGGAATGAGCGCCAGAAATGGAGAAGACTACGCCAGAAAACTGCATGCCATCATTGAGCGGAATCTGTGGATTAATCTTCAGGACATTGATGATACCCCGGCAGGGGATCTGGATGATCTGTTGCCTGACTATCGGGAGTCGTTCGGCAATATTAATGTTAAAAACACGGAAGTGTCACTCCTGTTGCAGCAAGTCCCAAGCAAAAAGCTGGGCAAAATCTGGAAGATCTCCAATGCCACAGTCGCACTGGTCCCGAGTCTGTATGAAGAACTGGGCTACAGCCCGTTGACAGAATGGTTCATCCAGAATGTGCCGGACGGCTATCTGTTCAAACTCAGCCTCTGGGAAATGACGTTTCTTTTTACCTGTTTGTTAGCCTCATTTGCGATCGTGACGCCAGTCTGTCTGATTACAGCCTGGTTGGTCCGGAAAACAGACATCAAGATGAAAGACGATTTGGCAGGTTTAATCGCCAAGCCTTTGCTGTTTTTTACCGCACTGGCTCTGGATCATCTGTTGCTGTCGAATGCGACACTGACGGCCAATGCCAGAGCCTTGCTCAATAATGGTTATCTTCTGTTGGGTGCCAGCCTGTGGCTTGGCTGGTCTGCGATTGGGCTTTTTCAGTACATTCTTCGTGAGCGTTTAATTAACAACGGCAATAAACAAGGGGCGGCCATGGTTCGTCCCTTCCTGACATTTATCCGTATCATTTTGCTGATCTTTGCTGTGTTGTCCTGGATGGAATACCAGGGTTTCAATGCGACAGCCTTGCTGGCCGGAATGGGCGTGGGTGGTGTTGCCCTGGCTTTGGCTTCCAAACAAACACTGGAAAACTTCATTGGTACCATGATGCTCTATTCTGCGGCACCGGTAAAAGTGGGTAATTTGTGCAATTTCGGTGGGATCCGGGGCACGGTAGAAGAAATTGGCCTGCGTTGTACCCGCATCAGAACCATAGACAGAACCGTTATCCATGTGCCGAATGCCAAGCTATCGGAAATGGAAATTGAAAATATTTCGATGCGGGAAAAGATCCGGTTTAAATCGGATATTCGTCTGGATTACAGCACATCGACCACGCAATTAAAGCAGATTATTGATGAAATAAAACTGCTGCTGGAAAATCATGAAAAAGTCGATAAAAAGCCCCTGCGTGTGACGTTTCGAGGTTTTGGTGCGCACGGATTAGAAATCAATGTATTTGCGTATATTGGCACCAAAAGCCTGCCGGTTTATCAGGTGGCCGCCCAGGAAATCCATTTAGGCATTATGGAAATCGTCGAAAAGCAGGGCTCCAGAATCGTACCAGCTACTTTTGATGCCCAGCTTCTGTCGTAATGATATACCGACTTCCGGGCTGTGGCCCGTATCGGCACCTCAGAAGGTTCGGACACGAATGTTCAGATGAAAAGCAAAGGAGAGATAAATGTTTGCAGTGATTTTCAAGGCGACAACAGGTGAGCAGGACAGCCAGTATACCGAGATGGTCAAAGTGATGCGGGATCTGGCATTTGAAAAATATGGGTGCCTGGACTTTATCGCTGTGACAGAAGGGGATCAGGAAATTGCGATTTCCTACTGGAACGCCGAAGAGGATATCCAAAACTGGCACAAAGACAGCCAGCATTCACTGGCCCAGCAATTTGGCCGTGAAAAGTGGTACGCCTCCTACACTGTGCAGGTTGTGGAAGTGAAGCGGCAGTACAGTTTTAATAAGTAATTCTATCAGGTTGAATTCATCTGTGCTGTTAACGATTTCTTGCAGCACAGTTTGATACATCTACCCAGGGAAAATCATCTCCCTGCGCCCTCCTACGCAGGTAAACTTTTTTCTTTGCCCGCGGTGTCGATGAGTTGGCTTTGCGCTTCACTACAAGCTGGTTTGGTGCCTTAAAATGGCAAAATAAGGGTGTTTTAAATTATTGTTTTTTAATGGTTTGTTTTTCTTACTCTCAAACATTCTAAATGCTAGACTCTGAATCAAATTAGTGGAGGCGATGATGTATAAAGAGAATGAAATATTTAATCAGGTTAGTTTTTCCCGCCAGGATTTATCAGAAGCTGTATTCAAGCGCTGTCAGTTTTACCGTTGTGACTTTAGCCGAGCAAATTTAAGGGATGCAGTTTTTGAAAACTGTAAGTTTATTGAGCCGGGGGCTATCGAAGGCTGTCATTTTGACTATTGCGATTTGCGTGATGCGAGTTTTAAAAACTGTCAGTTAGCTTTAGCAAACTTTAAAGGTGCAAATTGCTTTGGTATTGAATTGCGGGATAGTGATCTGAAAGGTGCCAATTTTATTCAGGCGAGTTTTGTGAATCAAATCAGTCATCAGATGTATTTTTGCTCTGCTTTTATTACCGGCTGTAATTTAAGCTATGCCAATTTTGAAAGTCAGTGCCTTGAGAAATGCGATCTATTTGAAAATAAATGGTATGGGACGAACTTACGGGGGGCATCTTTGAAAGGGTCGGACTTATGCAGAAGTGTTTTCTCTGAAGACTGCTGGGTACAATTTTCTTTCCAGGGTGCAGATCTTAGCTATTCAGAACTTGATGGTCTCGATCCCCGAACAGTCGATTTAACGGGTGTGAAAATCTGCGATTGGCAGCAAGAGCAATTGCTGGAGCCTCTCGGTATTGTCGTTCTGCCGGGTTGATGTGTTTTTAAAGCTGTGAAACGACGCCGTTAGCCAAGGCTAGCGGCGTACGTGAAGAATCCACGGAGACGGAAAGATTAACTTATTAATTCACATTGAAAAGCCATCAAACCAGCAGTGCTGATACTTCAGGGATAAGATTTATTCAGCAGTGCTCGAACTAAAATGGACAGACTTAATATCAACCCATTGATTGTTGCCGGTGTAATCGTTTTGATTATCCTGTAAAGAAAGGATAGGTTGCTGAGTAAAGATACCAGGCTCAGGGACATAGTCACTGCTCGCGTCAGTCAGACCATCGGTGAGTGCCACATTCATCGGTGTATTGGCATCAATCAATCTCAGTTGCTGCATGAGTTGATCTAATTGTGGCAACGAACCGGACAGGCTTCTATTCGTGCGTAAGATGATTTTCTGCTCGGTTAATTGATCGTTCACTAAATGTTGGCGCGTTTTCACACCACCGAGTTTACTGACATAATTTGTATTGGATGAACCGGCTCTTCTTACAAGATTAATATCAAGTCTGAATAGATGTCGCGAGAAGGAGTGGTTTCAAGCCTGGTTGTTTTGTCGTCTGAAGTGATTGGTTTGAACAAAACGGCGGGTTCAACCGCCGTACAATATGACAACTTTTTTAATCCAGAATGATATGAGGAATAAACATCGAGGTATCTTTGGTGATGTAACCTGTATCTTCCCGGATCGTCAGTCCGGCGGGTTCGTCATTGATTAACCAGCTGCCGATGAGCATATGGTTGTTACCGAAACGGGGTAAATGGGTATATTGCTGGACTATATAGCCTTCGTCGCCGTACGGCCCCGGCTCATGCTGCAGTATTTCACCGGCACGATGCACGCTGATGTTGGCACCTTCGCGACTGAAAATCGGTTTTTTCACAAAATCCGTCAGGCTTGCAGCTTTGGGATCATCAGAAAAGTAGGCGGGCAACAGGTTCGGGTGGTGAGGAAACATTTCCCACATCAGCGGCAGAATGGCCTTGTTTGAACTGATGCTTTTCCACATAGGTTCCAGCCAGTTGACATTGGCGGTGTGCAGATACGCGGCATACTCTTCCCGGAACATGAACTCCCACGGATAGAGCTTGAACATCCAGCGAATGGGGTTGTCGTCCAGATCGGTAAACTCACCGTCCTGATTGATACCTATGTCTTCAACGTACACAAACGCGATTTTCAGTCCGGCTTCTCTGGCGCAGTCTTCAAGATACTGCACTGTATCTCTGTCTTCCACACTGTCACGGCAGCAAGCAAAATGCAGTGTTTGGCCCGGCTGGTAGCTGCCTAATGCCGCCATGCGCTGAATCATCAGCTCCTGAATCAAATTGTACTGATCGGCGCGCCTTGGCAGTTTGCCGGCATTGACCTGATCTTCAAGCCACAACCATTGCCAAAAGCTGGCTTCGTAAAGTGACGTTGGTGTGTCGCTGTTAAATTCGAGCAGTTTTGCCGGATGACGACCATCGTAGGCAAAATCCAGTCGCCCATACAAACTGGGTGCTTTTTGTTTCCACGAGCTGGCAATCAGATCCCACATGTTTTCCGGGATCTGAAATTTTTTCAGTAAGGCTTCATCGCGGATGACTTTATCGACGGCTTCCAGGCTCATTTGATGGAGCTCGGCGGTAGGTGCTTCCAGTTCACTTTCAATCTGCTGCAAACTGAACTGAAAGTAGCGGTCTTCGACCCAATACGGTTCGCCTTCCAGGGTATGAAAACGAAATCCAAATTCATCTGCCAGCATTTTCCAGTTGGGGCGGGGGGTAATAGGAACCTGAATCATAGTGCTGCTCGAATGGTCAATCAGGCCGACATTATCATGGGGGACGGATGAGAAAGTAAAGATTCCCTGTGTATGAAAAGTCCGACTTGGATCATGATCGCATAACATTGATGAGAATATACGTTTCGCATACACTTCGTTTATTCAATGTATATCATTCAGGGCACCCTATGGGGATTGTAAAAATATCGGATGAACTTCATGAGGAAATCCGCAAAGCCAGCAGCACGATGTCGCGTTCCATTAATGCTCAGGCCGAGTTTTGGATAAAGATGGGTCTGCTGGCCGAAATGAACCCGACACTGACGTATAACGAACTGATTCGCAAACTGTTACTCAGTGACGCGGGATCAGTACAGGAATTAATGAGTGAACAAAATTAATATTAAAACCGCGCAAGAAATTGAATTGATGCGGGAATCTGGCCGTTTGTTAGCCTCGGTATTTTCGATGCTGGATAACTTCGTGGCTGCCGGTGTATCGACCATGGCGATTAACGATAAGGTCGACGCTTTTATTACCGACGCATTGTCTGCCCGACCAGCCAGTAAAGGCCAGTATGATTATCCGTATGTCCTGAATGCGTCGATCAATGAAGTTATCTGTCACGGTATGCCGGATGAAAACCGTGTGCTGAAAGATGGCGATATTATCAATCTCGACATCACACTGGAGAAAAATGGCTTCATTGCCGATTCCAGTAAAATGTATTGCATAGGTAAAGTTCAGCCACGTGCGTCCCGGCTGGTAAAAGCAACCTACGAAGCCATGTGGCAGGGTATCGCGCAGGTGAAGCCAGGGGCGACACTGGGTGATATCGGTTATGCGATTCAAAAACATGCGGAAAGTCATGGCTATTCTGTGGTCCGGGAATATTGCGGCCACGGCATAGGCCGGGAAATGCATGAAGAACCCCAGGTGCTACACCATGGGCTGAAAGGACGCGGGTTGCGACTGCAGCCGGGCATGACATTCACCATTGAACCCATGATCAATGAAGGCACATACAAAACCAAAACCAAGAAAGACGGCTGGACCGTGGTGACGAAAGATAAAAAACTGTCGGCGCAATGGGAGCATACAATACTGGTGACAGAAACCGGTTATGAAGTACTGACGCTGAGAGAAGAAGAAAAGCACTGACGGGTAATGCCGGCTAAACAGAGACCCCAGTACGTCTGACTGGCTGTTTGATGGCATTGGAACCCTTGCCAGATAGCCGACTCTTCATGGTTACATCAATATCGGAATAACTAGCATGGTAGCAATCACCACGGAACGTCTGACGATCAGGCCGCTAACGGCGGCAGATGTCGATTTCATTTTTGAACTGTATAACACCCCGGGCTTTAAACGTTTTGTCGGCGATAAACAGCTCCATACTCGTGAGGATGCGCTGAATTATCTCGAAGCATCGCTTATCAGTATGTACCAGACAAAAGGGCTGGGACTCCAGCGCGTTGCATTGAAAAGCGATGATACACCTATTGGCATCTGCGGCCTGATCAAGCGTGATTCTCTGGAAGACATTGATTTAGGGTACGGCTATTTACCCGGTTTTGAGGGAAAGGGATATGCTTTTGAAGCCGCCCGGAGCACACTGTGCTTTGCTCGCGATGAGCTCTCTTTGACCCGCCTGGTTGCTATAACCGATTCAGAGAACCGCAGATGCATTGATTTGCTGACCAGGTTGGGTTTCCATTACGAGACGAACCATGAAACCTTGCCTGACGGCGGGTTGCTTGTGCTGTATGGCATTGAGCTGTGAATAAATAAAGGAGTACACAGTGTCTGAATCAATGACAGAGAAAGAAAAGATGCTCGCGGGTCTGGCATACAGTGGCAGAGATGCCGAGCTGGTCAATGACCGTAAAGAAGCCAAAGTCATGTGTCACCGTTTTAATCTGGCCGATCCGCGCGATTCGCAAGCCAGAATGGCGATTCTGGCAGAAAGGGTACAATTTTCCGGCGATGCCCATATGGAACCGTCTTTTTACTGCGACTATGGTTATAACATTGTGCTGGGCGCTAATTTTTATTCGAACCATAACCTGACCATACTGGATGTCTGCAAAGTGACTATCGGTGAGAATGCGTTTATTGGCCCTAACGTCATGATTTCCGCAGCCTCTCACCCTATCGATCCCGTTGAGCGGCTGCATGGGGAAGACGGTGCGCCGGTGTGGATAGGTGACAATGTCTGGCTGGGAGGCAATGTGGCCGTTTTGCCTGGCGTTCGTATTGGGCATAACTGTGTGATTGGCGCCGGCAGTGTTGTCACCAGAGATATTCCGGATAACAGCGTTGCAGTGGGTAACCCATGCCGTGTTGTCAGAGAGATCACACCGTCTGAGCCATCAGCTGTGATGGCCGGCGGCTAATCAGGGAGAAATATTGTGGCGCAAGCGATTCTGACTCATCTGATGTTTGAAGGGGATGCCGAAGAGGCGATGAATTTCTATATCAGCCTGTTTGCCGGATCTGAAATTCGTCACATTGAGCGTTACCCGGATGGCGAGTCGAAAGGCATGGTCAGGCAGGCCCGTTTTGTGCTTGCAGGCCGGGAATTCATCGCTATCGATTCGTTCATTTCGCACCATTTTACGTTTACGCCTGCGATGTCTGTCTTTGTTGACTGTGAATCGGCAACCGAGTTTGAGCGGGTTTACGCCTCGCTCACCGAAGGCGGTAATGCCCTGATGCCTGCAGATAATTACGGTTTCAGCCAGCGTTTCGGCTGGGTGACGGATCGTTTTGGGGTGTCCTGGCAGATTAACCTGCCTTGAGCCGGATGGAACCGGAAAATGAAAAAAGCCGCTGAATGTCAGCGGCTTTGCAGAATGAAACACAGAGTAGCCTGCGATTAAGGCGTGGCAATCTTAAACCAGAACGGGAATTCGTCCATCATGCCCATCAGCTGACCAAAGGCCTGAACATTGCCTTGGGTTGTGACCTTACCGTCTTGCAATAGTTGCTGGAAGCTTTGCTGTTTAATCAGCATGTTGTCCATATCGCTGCGGTTAATGGTGATGGTGACATCGGCGTTATCGCTTTGCTGGCCTTTGATGTTATTCAGGTGGCTGTTTTCCAGCTCCAGCAGATAGCGTTCATCACGATCCGGGAACACAAAGTTAAGTGTGAGTTTTTTCCCTTCCGCTTTTTCTGCGTTCAGGCGCACACCCAGATAGTCGAAAATCAGATCTGTACTCATTGCGCTGACAAAGTCGGGGCCAACACGGGTGGCCCGCGCATTGGTTGGCATACCATTACGTAATTCGTAAGCACCGACCAGATAGGTGTTTCGCCAGCCAGCTGATTCAGACTGGTAACCCAGTTGCTCGAAAATATCAGCCTGAAGCAGGCGAGCCTGCTGGTTGTCAGGATCGGCATAAATAACCTTGTTCAGAACTTCTGCCGCCCAGCGGTATTCACCTTTATCAAAGCTGGCTTTTGCCCGTTGGATGATGGCATCGGCACCGCCCATCGCCTCGACATATTTGGGTGCAGAGTCAGCCGGACTGAGCGGGTTCAGGCTTGCCGGGTTCATGTCGAAGAAACCCAGATATTTGTTGATAACGGCCCGGACATTGTGTGAATACGAGCCGTGGTAGCCACGGTTGTACCATTCGTTGGCGAGAGAGTCCGGTACTTCAAATTCGTTATGGATCTCGTTGATGGTGACGCCTTTGTTGGCCAGGTTCAGGGCATGGTCATGAATGTAACCGTACATGTCACGTTGCTTTTTGAGTACGTGCATCAGGTAGTCATTGCCCCACCGCGGCCAGCTATGTGAAGCAAACATCACGTCTGCCTCTTTGGCCACACCATGGATCAGGCTGTTAATGTACTTACTCCAGCCTTGAGCATCCCGCACCTCGGCGCCACGCAGGGTATAGACATTGTGCATGGTGCCAATGACGTTTTCGGCTGTCCATAATGCTTTAAACTGCGGAAAATACGTGTTCATTTCCGATGGTGATTCAGTGTTCGGGGTGTTCATGAATACCATCTTAATGCCGTCTATGGTGACGGTTTCTGTGTCTTCAGTCACTTCCCGGGTTGGCTTGATCAGACCAATCACGCCCAGGGATGCCCCCTTACCAATGGCAGCATCAACGACACCTTTCGGGCCGATAGGCAGTGCGTTGGCATATTGGTAAGTTGCGCGGCGTGTCATGGCATTACCGGCCAGCACATTTTCTTTAATCGCGTGCTCCATGAAATGGCGGGGGGCAATGATCTCGACTTCACCGCTGTCGACTTGCTCTTGAGAGACCACACCTTTCACCCCACCAAAATGATCAATGTGCGCATGGCTATAAACCACGGCATGAATTGGGTAGTTGCCGAGCTCTTTTGTTACCAGTTCGAATGCCGCTTTGGCTGTCGGTGGCGTCAGCAGCGGATCGAACACAATCCAGCCGGTATCGCCTTTAATGAAAGTAATGTTGGAAATATCGTAACCACGCACCTGATAAATACGATCCGTGACTTGATACAAGCCGTAGGCCATGTTCAGTTTGGCCTGACGCTCCAGGCTGGGGTTAATCGTGTCGATTGATTTATCACCCATCAGAAAATCATAGTTGCCCAATTCCCAGACAGCGGTGCCGTTCTCATCCTTGATGGTGACTGCCTCCGGGCGCTTTATCAGGCCTTTCTCAACCAGTTCAAAATCTTTGGTATCGGAAAAGGGCAGTCTGTCTCTCTGCTGCTTTTGATAAGCTTTTGTAAAGGGAGTGGCATCTTTCGCTTCTGTGTTGAGAGCGGCGGCAAAAACGGATTGAGAAAAGACAGCCACAATCATACTGGCGACTAAAGTTCTATGGCGCATAGATCGTCCTTGTTAAATGTCGTAGAGGTAAGGCGTTCAGGGCGCGATTGTTTCTGCCCTGACAGGCCATGCAGGCTCATTCAGTCAATTAGCTTATAGGACGACTGTCTTATCGAGTTCTCAGTTCACGCCATTTTATGTTGCGCGGGTGCTAGTTGTTAATAAAATGTGTCATTGATGTGTGGTGTGTCAAATGTCTGCTTCAGTGTGAGACTTTGTTCTTCGCTGGCTTTTGGCAATACCTGGGTTTGTCGGTGAAAGTGTGCGTCTGCCAGAAAAGCTGACTGAGTGGTCAGTCCACAATAGCAGCATTTTATGGCTAAATGACATGGCTTGTGACAGGACGCTTTCGATGTGAACAGTGAGGCGATATACGCGTATGAATGCTTATTACTCAACCCTGAGTGGCTGGTTGATCCCTTTTAGCCGCATGATGGCTGCGAACCAGATAAACGAGCAACAGGCATTGTCGGCTTGCGGGATTTCACCCAGTGAAGTGTTGCATCAGGAAAGCCGCATTGGCATAGAAAAAATCACCAAGCTATTGCAGTACTGCAATCAGCGGTTACCACGCCAGGATGTCAGCGTGCAGGTGGCCCGCAATTTTCATCCCAGTGTGTTCTACGCGCTTGGCTACGCCATGATGTCATCCAGTACACTGAAAGACGCGCTGGAACGTATCGCCCGCTATAAAAGAGTGGTGTCCAATACTTGTTCGATCGAGTTGATTGAGTCTGCAGAGCAGGTCGTATTCCGAATGAATATCGTCTGCCACGCGGGTAGCCATACCCCGGTTATACCGGACATAGTTGCTGAAACCTTTTTAGCAACCATGGTGCAATTTGCCAGGGATATGGTTCCCGGCGATTTGCACCCGGTCAGAGTGTGTCTGATGGCGGCCGATCAGGGGCAGACTTTTCTGAGTGAATTCATGGGCTGTGAGATCCTCTACGGCCAGGCAATGAATGCGGTGGTTTTTGACAGTGAGCAGGCTTCACGGCGGCTCATTACCGGTAATTCCTTGCTGGCACAAACCCATGAAAAAATGCTGGACGAATTTCTGACGCGGATGGATAAAAATGATCTGATTCAGATTATTCGCAATAAGCTTTGCCAGTTATTACCTATGGGCGTTCCCACTCAAACCGAGATCGCGGAATCTATGGGGATCAGCCTGCGTAGTCTGCAACGAAAGTTACAGGATAAAGGGACATCGTTTACCGATATTCTGGAAAGTACCCGCAAAAAGCTGGCGCTGGAGTATATTGAGCAACCGCATCTGTCATTGGGTGAGATTGGTTATCTGGTGGGGTATTCCAGCGTGGGGAACTTTAACCGGGCCTTTAAGCGCTGGACGGAAGAAACGCCGGGCCGCTACCGCAATCAACTCTCTGAGCAAATCCGGTAGCGTATTCATCGCCTCGCTGCAGGAACAACCGGCTGAGTTTCGCAGCCGGTTTTTTTAAATGCGGATGTGTTGCGCATTAAGCAGTGATGCTGTCTGTGTGATGTTGCTGGTGGCTGGCTGGTCTGTTGAGTATAAGCTCAGCGGCTTTTTCTGCAATCGCGATAGTCGGTGCATTGGTATTACCGCTGATCAGGGTTGGCATCACAGAAGCGTCCACCACGCGCAAGCCTTTCACGCCATACACTTTGAGTTCGGTATCTACTACGGCCATCGCGTCATGACCCATTTTGCAGGTACCAACCGGGTGATAGACCAAACCTATGTGCTGTTTGATCTTGTCAAAGATTGCCTCATCGGTGTCTGCTTCAATGCCCGGATTCAGTTCTTCAGCCCGGTAGCCATCGAAAGCCGGCGCTGCCAGAATCTTACGTAACTGCCGAATGCCGTCGACCAGCACCTTTTTATCTTCCTCATGGGCGAAAAAGTTAAAATCAATGTCTGGTGCCATAGCAGGGTCTGCCGAACGGAGTTTTACCGTCCCGCTGCTTTTCGGGCGCAGTACACAGACGTGGCAGGAATAGCCATGCTGAGCCATCAGTTTCAAATCGCGGCCGCTGTCGTCAAACAGCAACGGCAACATATGCAGCTGGATATCAGGGCGATCCAAATCCTCCCGGGATTTGATAAATCCGCCCGCTTCAGTGATGGAATTGGACAGCTTGCCTTCCTTCTTCAGCACATATTTCAGTGTATCGGGAGTCATACGCAACAGGCCGCCGAGTGAAGCGGTGAAGCCGTCTTTTTTCTTACTTTTAACCAGTACGCAGGCATCGACATGCTCTTGCAGGTTTTCGCCGACGCCCGGTAAGTGGTGCTGGCAGTCAATGCCATGCGCTGCGAGGTGATCCTGGTTGCCGATACCCGACAGCATCAGCAGCTGTGGTGAATTGATGGCACCGCCACTGAGGATAACTTCCTGATCAGCATGGAAAGTGAGATCCTGCCCTTTATAGGCGAAGCTGACACCAATGGCCTTTTTATCTTCAATAACGACTTTTTTTACTGTCGCTTCCGTCAGTACGGTCAGGTTTTTCCGTTCCATGGCCGGGTGCAGATAACCACGGGCAGCACCGCAGCGCTGGCCATTTTTAATCGTGCATTGGTAATAACCCACGCCTTCCTGAGCAGCGCCGTTGAAATCTGGATTGAATTTGAATCCGGCCTGCTGGCTGGCCTGAATAAAAGCCTCTGTGAGCGGATACTGGGCCTGACGGTCACTGACATGCAGTGGGCCACTGTCACCATGAAAGGCATCGGCTCCGCGCTCATTGCATTCGGATTTCTTGAAGTAAGGCAGCAGATCATCAAAGCCCCAGCCGGAATTGCCCAGTGCAGACCAATGGTCGTAATCCTCTTTTTGACCACGGACATAGAGCATACCGTTCACGGAAGAACTGCCGCCCAGCACTTTGCCTCGCGGTACGAAAACCGGTTGTCCGTTACGCAGTGCAGGATTGGACGTTGCGTTGTAGGCCCAGTTAAATTTCCTGGAAAACATGAAATACGCGAAGGCACCAGGGGTACTGACAACGGGCGTTTTGTCCGATGGACCGGCTTCCAACACCAGCACTGAGTATTTTTCATTGGCTGTTAAGCGGTTTGCCAGTACGCAGCCAGCAGAACCGGCACCGACAACAATATAATCATAACGAGATTTCATAGTGCCTCCTTGCAAGCAACTGCTGATATTTTATCAAACTGTTAACATTTTGCTGTTTGCTGAGGACGCCAAATCATTATCATCTGGTCGTTTTTATAAATTATGTCAAATTAATGAAAATTTATTACTTAAAAATCATTACTTTATAAGCAATCGCTTGCCTCTGGTACAGGATCACATTTCATAACATTTCCTGGCAATCAAAAGTGCAACATAGTGCATTAGCGATTAGGATCTTACTATCTGGTAAGCGGATTACCCTGTGGATAAGGATGTCACTGTGCTGAAAGCTGTCTCTGGGCTGATTGCTCTTTCGATGTGGATAATGCTCGCTGTTACCCCTGCGATGTTTGGTTTGTTACTCGCCGGGCCGGTTTGTTTGGTGCTGGGGGAAGTCAATGGGGCAGTGGTGATGAGTTTCATTGCCATTGGCTTGATTGTCGGTGCGGTATGGGCGGAGAGAATCCGTTCTGGTGAAGGCCTGTCAGTATTTTGGAGTAAGCTGGTGGCTAGCCCTGAGTTGGATAGGTATTAAAGGGTTCGTCTATGACGGAGTTATCAGCCGGAATGGATTTTGGTTGTGTAGCGAGGGTGAGAAATTGCCATGACAGCTTGGTTCCAGGTTGGAATGGTTAGTGGGGCTGGATGTATAGAATGACAGTCATTTATTTTATAATTAGCCTTTGCATTAAATAATGCGATAGATCGCAATATAGCCGAGTTGTTATAAAATTAGTTGCATATATTAATCGTCTTTGCGCATACTGACTTTGGTTTTAATCAAAAACCTGAATTTTAACAGTTGGTAATTATAAGGATTAATGATGTCTTACGATTATGAAATAATCACTATTACTGATACCGATAGTGGCGATAATACTAAAAATCCGGTTTATGTGAAACTACAGTCAACATCAGAAACAGGACCTGAGAAAAAATTATCCAGCGAGAACTTTAATCAAGGTGAATTGTTTTCAATAGTTTTGAATGGGCTAACGACAGGGAATGCGCCGTTAACGAACGAAGTCTTTCGGTTAGATGGTAAAGATGCATGGTCATTAAACAATACTTGGGTTACACGTATTAATGATGGTCAATGTTTTGCTGGTGGTGGCGCATGGTTGGACAATCATGCTTCTAAAACTGTCGGGCTTTCGCAGTATAATGGCGGGGATTCAACGCACCGGGATAAGGCAGATTCGAGTTTTATACTGACAATTAAAACTTCAAATGATGACCATGCAGGATCAAATAATGCTGTTTACATCAAGTTATTTGATTCTTATGGAAATGCATCGACACTCACGCATATTGATCAGCCTTTAAATGACTGGCAAACAGGAAAAACGGACACAGTTGAAGTAAAAGTGTCTGTTCCTTTAATCGGGCCGATCACCAGACTGATGCTGAATAAACCGGGCACACAAGGATGGAAGCCAGAGTCTATTTCAGTGAGGTCGAAAATTTATTCAGAACTGAGTACACATTTCACGGTAAATTCTTGGTTGGATGGCGAGAAACGCTGGTGGTTTGGCGCTGCGGATTAAAATTATTCACCTCCAGTATATTGATAACAAAGCGCCCGGTTGATAGCCGGGCGTTTGCGTCCACTGAGACAGGTTGCCGATTCAGAGTGAATTACGCCAATTTCGCCTCAAAGTGTTTCCCCAATAAGGCGTGGTAGAAGTCCTGATCGGACAGCACGCCCACCAATTTATTTTTGTTACCCTCTTTCTGCTCGGTCAGTAGCACAGGTTGTCCGGTACGGTAGCGGATTTCCAGCGCATCGCGCATTGAGATATCCGGACTGGCAGTGACAATATCAGTCTGAGACAGGAGGTCGAGATCGTCACCCTGGTGCCAGTTTTGCAGCGCCAGATCCTGATCCTGACGACGTGCCGCCAGTACTTCACCATCATCATTGGTATTGAGCCGGGTGCCTTCGTGACGGTTGAGGATCAGCATGTCTTCCAGGTTTTCCAGCGCGCTGGTCGGTGTCATCAGCGAGCGGCCACGCAGTACGTTAAGCGGGTTAGTGTGGGCGACGAAATCTTTGACATACTGAGTGTTAGGCTTCAGAACAATCTCTTCCGGCTTGCCGTGCTGGATCAGTTCACCGGATTCCATGATCGCGATGTTATTGCCGATTTTCAGCGCTTCATCCAGATCGTGGCTGACAAAGACGATGGTCTTATTCAGTTTGCGTTGCAGATCGAGCAACTCGTCTTGCAACTGACTGCGGATCAGCGGGTCCAGCGCCGAAAACGGTTCGTCCATCAGCAGAATATCGCTGTCCATGGTAAAGGCACGGGCCAGGCCGACACGTTGCTGCATCCCGCCTGACAGTTCGTGCGGCAGCTTGTCTTTCCATTCAGCCAGCCCCACCATTTCCAGTTTTTCCATCGCCCGGCGGCGGCGTTCAGATTTACTGATGCCCTGCATTTCCAGACCAAATGCTGCGTTATCCAGCACAGATAACCAGGGCATCAGGGCAAATTTCTGAAACACCATGGAAATACGCTCGGTACGCATGTGGCGCAGGCTAGTGGCATCGCAGCTGGCCAGATCGACCATGCCATCGCCGTCCTGTACTTCCAGCTTACCGCGCGAAACCGGGTTCAGGCCGTTGATGGCCCGTAGCAGACTGGATTTACCTGAGCCGGACAGGCCCATCAGGACACAAATCTCGCCTTGCTGTACGTTAAGACTGACGTTATTCACGCCGACCACATCGCCGGTTTCATCAATAATTTCCTGACGGCTTTTGCCCTGATCCAGCAGTGCCAGTGACTGCTCGGTATTTTTACCGAAGATGACGTCTAAGTTTTCAATTCGAATGGCAGTCATGTTCAGCCCTCCTGATTTTTGCTGGCCGGGGTTTTACACAGGCGGTCGAGAATAATAGCGACCAGTACAATCGCCAGACCTGCTTCAAAGCCCTGCGAAATGTTCACGGTATTCAGTGCGCGGATCACGGGTTTACCCAGACCATCGGCACCCACCAGCGCGGCAATCACCACCATAGACAGAGACAGCATGATACATTGGGTAATACCCGCCATGATGTTTGGCATTGCCGCCGGCAGTTCTACTTTGAACAGCAGCTTGGAACGTGTCGCACCGAAGGCCTGACCTGCTTCGAGCAGTTCTTCCGGTACGCGGCTGATCCCCAGGTAGGTCAGTCGAATCGGAGCAGCAATGGCAAAAATAATGGTGGAAATTAAGCCCGGCACCACACCCAGACCGAACAGCACCAGGGTTGGGATCAGATATACAAAAGTCGGGATAGTCTGCATCAGATCAAGAATCGGCCGCATCAGGGTATAAAGCCACGGCCGGTGCGCTGCCATAATGCCGATGGGCACGCCAACCAGCACTGAAATTGAAGTGGCGGTCAGCACCAGTACAAAGGTTTCCAGCATTTCCTGCCAGTAGCCCAGATTGAGGATCAACAAGAGCGCGACCACCACAAAAGCGACCAGCGAAATACTGCGGTGCAGCGCCCAGGCCAGCAGCGCGGTGATCAGAATCGGCGCGGCAGGCGGCATCCATTTAAACACATCCACCAGCATCATGATCAGAGATTCCAGGCTGTAGGAGATGGCGTCGAAAAAGCCGGCCGCATTAAAAGTCAGCCAGTCGACCAGATTTGCCATCCATTCGCCCAGTGGGATCTTATGATCGGTAATAAAATTCACATTAACTCCTTAAAAGGGGTACAACAAAAGCGGCCGCAGGCACCAGGTTCAGCACCTGCGGCAAATTATTAAATGTTCAGGTAATTCTTCACGGCGTCAGTGCCCTTGCTGCCGTCGAGAGCAGTCACGTCTTTCAGCCATTTATCCAGCACGGCCGGGTTGTCTTTCAGCCAGGCTTTCGCCGCTGCTGCTGGTTTTTTCTGATCGTTGAGAATGTCACCCATCAGGGTGTTTTCCATCTCCAGGCTGAATGTCAGGTTTTGCAGCAACTGGCCAACGTTCGGACAGGTTTGCAGGTAGTCTTTGCGAACATTGGTAAACACGCTGGCGCCGCCGTAGTTAGGGCCGAAGAAATCATCCCCGCCGTCCAGGTATTTCAGTTCGAAATTGTTGTTCATCGGGTGCGGCGCCCAGCCCAGGAAAACCACCCACTGATCACGGTTTACGGCACGTTTGACCTGAGAAACCATGCCCGCTTCACTGGATTCCACCAGGCGGAAGTCTTCCAGTCCGAAGGCGTTCTGGTCGATCATGTCCTGGATCAGGCGGTTGCCGTCGTTACCCGGTTCAATGCCGTAGATCCGGCCGCGGAATTTGTCTTCGAACTTCGCCAGATCGGCAAAGCTGTGCACGCCGGCATCGTAAACGTATTTCGGTACGGCCAGGGTGTATTTAGCGCCTTCGAGGTTGGCGCGAACAGTTTCAACGGTGCCATTGTCGCGGTATTTGGCAATGTCACCTTCCATGGTTGGCATCCAGTTGCCGAGGAAGATATCTATGTCACCATTGGCCATGGAAGAATATGTCACAGGTACAGACAGCAGCTGTGTTTTGGTGCTGTAACCCAGACCTTTCAGTACTTCGCTGGTCACGGCTGTGGTGGCAGTGATGTCGGTCCAGCCCACATCAGAGAAGCGCACCGTGTCGCACTGCGCAGCCATAACAGGCTGGGTACCGGCAGCAAAAAGTGTCGCAAATGCAGTGTACTTGATGGTTTTCTTGATTGTCGTCATGACGTGTCCTTTATCCATTTCGTTGCTGTTATTTAGCCTCGTGTTCGGCTGAGGCGTGAGTGGCAGGCCCGCCTGCTGACTGAAAACAGGCATGCAGTGGCCCTGTGGTGGTGGGTTTCACCACCACTAAAAGGTGCTGTTGTTCAACGTTGAGCGTTAGTTCGCGTCAGCAGCTTCAGGTTCTTTGCTGCGTTGCTGATCCTGCCAGTTGTCCGCAATCCAGACCGGCACATGCGCCGCGGGCAGGGCAGGTTTGCCCAGAATCTTATCGGCGGCTTTTTCTGCCACCATGATGGTTGGCGCGTTGAGGTTGCCGTTGGGAATAGTCGGGAAGACAGAGGAGTCGACCACTCGCAAACTGTCGATGCCACGCACCTGGCAGTCACTGTTCAATACCGCCATGGCATCCTCATCGCTGCCCATTTTGCAGGTGCAGGACGGGTGATAGGCACTTTCGACATTTTCACGAACCCAGGCATCAATGGCTTCATCACTCTGGATATTTTCGCCAGGTTGGATCTCCTGTCCTCGGTACGCCGACATTGCCGGTTGGGTCAGAATTTCACGGGTCAGGCGGATAGTATCGCGCCAGTCCTGTTTGTCCTGCTCGGTGCTGATGTAGTTGAACTCAATACCCGGCTTGGCTTTCGGATCAGCAGACGTCACCCAGATTCGGCCGCGGCTCTGCGGTTTATTCGGGCCGACATGCACCTGAAAACCATGGCCGTCGAAAGCGGCCTGACCATCGTAACGCATCGCGGCTGGCAGGAAATGGTATTGCACATTGGGCCATTTCAGACCGGCACGCGAACGGATAAAAGCGCAGGACTCAAAGTGGTTAGTGGCACCCAGTCCGTCTTTGAACAGGATCCAGCGGGTACCGATCATGCCTTTGCTGATCAGGCCCAGCTTGCTGTTCAGGGTCACCGGCTCTTTACATGCGTACTGGAAATAGACTTCCAGGTGATCCTGCAGGTTTTCACCCACGCCCGGCAGGTCGTGTTTCACCTCAATACCTGCCTCTTCCAGCACGGCTTTCGGACCAATGCCCGACAGCTGCAGCAATTGCGGTGAGCCGACCGAACCGGCGGACAGAATCACTTCTTTTCTCGCCGTCGCTGTTTGCACCATACCGCTGCGTTCAAACTCAATACCGGTGGCTGTTTTGCCTTCCAGTACCACTTTGCGGCTTAACACACCCGTCAGTACGGTCAGATTGCCGCGTTTCATTGCCCGGCGCAGGTAAGCGTTCGAGGTAGAGGCCCGCACCCCCTGATCCACCGTCATGTGCATAGGGCCGAAACCTTCCTGCTGATAACCGTTGTAATCGGCCGTTGCCGGATAACCTGCCTGCTGACCGGCATCAATAAAGGCCTGATACAACGGATTGAGCGCCATATCATTACCGTTACAGGTGGCGACCGGGCCGTCTCCGCCGCGGTAGGCATCTTCACCGTCTTTCCATTTTTCAGCACGGCGGAAGTAGGGCAGACACTCACGGTAGCTCCAGCCTGCCGCGCCGTGTGCTTCCCATTCGTCGAAGTCGCAGGCGTGACCACGGACATACACCATGCCGTTGATCGATGAGCTGCCACCCAGCACTTTACCGCGCGGGCAGTGCAGCTGACGGCCATCCAGGCCAAATTCCGGCTGAGTCTCGAACTGCCAGGCATATTTATCGCTGTTCATCGGGTACGACAGCGCCGTTGGCATCTGAATAAAAATACTCTTGTCGCTGCCACCGGCTTCCAGCAGCAGCACCTGATGCTTGCCGCTTTCGGTCAGGCGGTCTGCCAGCACACAACCTGCTGAACCGGCACCGACAATGATGTAATCAAATTCTTGCTTCATGGCGTTCCCTTTACGTCTGTTCACTTTGGCTTGGCGTGTTTTTTCCACATACGTGGTTACTGGTAAGGGCATTCAAGATCACCCAGTTCAATCAGCACACTCTTGGTCTGGGTGTAATGATTCAGGGTGTCCGGACCGTTTTCGCGCCCGACACCAGAGTGCTTGTAACCGCCGACCGGCATTTCTGCCGGAGAACCGCCCCAGGTGTTGATCCAGCAGATACCGGCTTCAATGCGAGCGATCAGACGATGAGCGCGCGACAGATTCTGGGTAAAAATACCGGCTGCCAGGCCATAATCTGTATCGTTGGCACGGCGAATCACTTCGTCTTCATCACTGAAACGCAGCACAGACATTACAGGGCCAAAAATTTCTTCTTTGACCTGGGGCATGTCGTCGGTGCAGTCGGCGAAGATCGTCGGTGCAACAAAGTTACCTTTGTCCAGACCATTTGCTGTGACGCGTTCACCTCCCGCCAGCAGGCGGGCGCCGGACTGCTTGCCAGCTTCAATAAAGCCCAGCACTTTTTCCAGATGATCAGCAGAAATCAGGGCGCCAATCTGGGTATTGATATCGCTCGGGTCGCCGACTTTCAGCTTGGCGGTGCGCGCTGCCAGACGAGTCAGGAACTCGTCGTAAACAGCATCGTGAACAAACACTCGGGTGCCGTGCGTACACACTTCGCCCTGGGTGTAGAAGTTCGCCATCATGGCGGCTGACACAGCGTTATCCAGTTGGGCATCGTCAAACACGATCAGCGGTGATTTACCGCCCAGTTCCATAGTGACGTCTTTCAGGGTGCCGGCGGCATCGGCCATGACTTTTTTGCCCGTGCCGCATTCACCGGTGAAGGACACTTTGGCGATTTCCGGGTGGCGTGACAGCATCTGGCCGACGCGATAATCACCCTGAACCACGTTGAACACACCGTCAGGGACACCAGCCAGGGTATAGATTTCAGCCAGCTTGAGTGCCGTCAGCGGTGTTTCTTCAGACGGCTTGAAAATCATGGCGTTACCTGCCGCCAGCGCAGGGGCAGACTTCCACATAGCAATCTGGATGGGATAGTTCCAGGCACCGATACCGGCACAAATGCCCAGCGGTTCGCGCCGGGTATAGAAGAACTGGCCGTGACCGAGATCCTGCTGCTGGCCGGCTAAGCTGGCTGCCAGACCGGCGTAGTATTCGATCACATCGGCACCTGTCGCTATATCAACTTCCAGCGCTTCCTGCAACGGTTTACCTGTGTCCTGAACTTCCAGTGCCGCCAGTTCGTCGTTACGTTCACGCAGCAGCGCGACCGCTTTCATCAGAATACGACCCCGTTCGGCACCACTCATGGCAGACCACTTGGCAAAGCCAGCTTTGGCAGATTCAACTGCACGCGCCATATCGGCTTCAGAGGCCTGGCCGATTTCAGCGATCACTTCACCGGTGGCCGGATTTCGGGTTGTGAAGTGTTCACCAGAAGTGGCTTGAATGGCTTGGCCGTGAATGTACAGGGATGTCTTGGTCATACTGTTTCTCTGCTCCTGAGTCGTGACTGATGGGGTTGCATCAGTCCCGAACAATGATGAGTGTCTGCTTGCTGGCACACTGTGATTAAAGATACGGTGCCAGTTGCTTTTCGAGGTAATCGGTAATAATGGACTGCGCCTGAGTCGGGCTGATACCGCCCGGTGTTAATGCTCCCCGCAACCAGATACCGTCAATCAATGCTGCTGTGCCCTGGGCGACAAACAAGGCTTTGTCAGCAGGCAGCACTTGCTTTAATTCATGGCGAAGGTGAGACAGCAGGCGCTTTTCGTTAACCCGCTGCAGGCGGTGAAGTTGCGGGTCGTGCATGGCCTGCGCCCAGAAGGACAGCCAGGTTTTGACGACTTTGTTGTCGACCTGATAGCTGTCGAAATTACCGGCGACAATGGCTTTGATCCGGCCCGGGACATCTTTCTTGTCAACGCTCGCCAGGTGTTCCATCACAGTATGCGAAAGCTGGCGCAGTACCGAACGCATGGTTTCTTCCAGCAGACCGTGTTTACCGCCAAAGTAGTGGTTGATGATACCCGGTGACACACCGGCTTTTCTGCTGATCAGTGCCACACTGGCCCCTGCCAGCCCCACTTCATCTATGGCTGCCATAGTGGCTTCCACCAGTTGTGGTTTTCGGATTTCCGGCATTCCTACTTTGGGCATGATCAGTCACCAATATTTTTAATTGAACGATTAATTAAAAATAAAATGACACATCGAATGATCTAAGTCAAAAAAATGTTTAGTGTTGTAATGTTTAGTTGTGTGATTATTTTGAAGGGTTGCTTGCTTGTGGGTGACTGTAAGAATGAAGGTTTCTGGCTGTTATGCAGTAAAACGGACACTTGAAAGATTGTCCGTTTTGTTCTGTTTTAAGGGTGAAATATGAGCAGAAATAGCCTTAAATTATTAGACTTCTGAGTTATGTGGTTGCCATGGCAGCCTGCCAGAACTCAGCGGTTTTGAACCGCTGTGACGAGAAATTGAATATCATGCATTGGAAACCTCCAGTAGCGAACCTTGGCCGATGAGCCAATGGTGGTGAAGACCGCAGATGTTGTTGAGAGGATTGTGGTGAATAATCCGCTGTATCTGGTTGGGGGGCACAGGCTGCGATGGTATTCAGGATTTTCTGTTCCATTTCTTCGCCAAGATGGGTGGTTGCTTCATCCAGGATCAGGATTGGCTTGCCTGTCCCGTCTGAGAAAGAAAAGCACTTGGACAGCATTGTCAAAAAAGTGATGTCTGACTGCAAAATACTTCAAGTACCGCGAAAACTACGGGACTTTGCGTCTTACTATTCAGAAACCCTTCCGCCATCTCAACTGCTACTGTTTTCATTAGGCGGGACCTACACCGCCAGATCCTCGATGAATAACAACAAATGCAGTGGTTAGGCAGAGGTGTAACCATGAAGTACTCACATGTCTTTTTGCTGGCTGTGGCAATAACAGCACTCGCGGGATGTAATGATGATGATGAACCGACAAGCGGGGATAACTCACCCTCTGTTGTGGCTCCCGGTGACTCAGGCGGCGACGGTACACCTGGCAGTCCTGATGATGGCCCGGGCGATGGCCAGTCTCCGGGCGATGGTGATCCTGATCCGGAACCCAGGGTGGATATCGATGGACTGCCATTACCCGATACCCAGTCCAGCCCGGATTATGAAACGTATGTGGCTGGCCAGCCTGGTTACTACACCAGTTTGTCCAGTACCGAATTTAATAACATTCGCTTTACCAGCGTGGCGACGGAAGACAATACGCCCAATGATAACGAATTGAACAATCCGGTAGCGAAACTGGGTCGGATTCTGTTTTATGATGTCCGTTTATCGGCCAATAACACTGTCTCATGTGCTTCCTGCCATCAGCAGGAGCATGGTTTCACCGACCCGGCGCAACTGAGCACAGGGTTTGATGGCGGGCACACAGGGCGCCATTCTATGGGGCTGACCAATTCCCGCTATTACGATCCCGGCCGTTTCTTCTGGGATGAACGGGCTGCAACGCTTGAGGAGCAGTCGGTAATGCCGATTCAGGATCCGGTAGAGATGGGCATGAACTTGTTTGATCTCGAAACCAAGCTGGGGCAGACCAGTTTTTATGGTCAGTTGTTTACCGAGGCTTTCGGCGATGAAGCCATCACCAGCCAGCGGATAGCCCTTGCGATGTCCCAGTTTATGCGGGCCATGGTGAGTTATGAGTCCAGGTTTGATCAGGCGGTTCAGGCAGAACTGAATAATGATCCAACGCCTGTGCTATCTGCTCAGGAACTCAGAGGGCTGGACTTGTTTGATTCTCTGAACTGCATTGATTGCCACACTACCACCGCCTTTGTGCTGGACAGAAATCACAACAATGGCTCAGTCAGCAATAATGACCCGGATCAGGGCGTAGGCGGCAATCTGGCCGGATTCTTCAAAACGGGATCCCTGCGCAATATCTCCGTTGGTGCCCCCTACTTCCACGATGGGCACTTGCCTGATTTGATGTCAGTGATTGAGTTCTACAACAGCGGTATCAATAACCACGCTAACCTCAGCCCCGATTTGAGAGACCGCACCGGACGACCCGTCAGAATGGGATTAAGCCAGGCGGACAAAGAAGCGCTGGTGGCTTTCCTTGAAACCCTGACCGATGACAGCTTCCTGAGTAATCCTATATTCAGTGATCCTTTCCCGCCAGAGGAAGCAGAGGAAAACAATCAATCGGGACCTTGATGTTTATCATTTCATGGGAATAAAGTTTAACTGAGAGTGATCTCCGAAATTTGCTTCATATTAAGCGGCTTACTTGAGAGAAGGCGGTTTGTCGTAGCAATATCTTTGTTACCTAAAAGATTGTGAATGACTTTTTTATCGACCTGATATTTAAGTTTGAGTGCTAATGTTCGTCGGCCAGAATCAATACTTGGAGATTGGATTCCTGCATCTTTAAGAATCACTTTGATTAATTGATTCAATGTCGGACAACTGAGGCTGATATGACCACGGCTCGTCTTTCGTGCAGATAGTTGAAAAGTGGTGCCGTTCGAACGAAGGAAGAAGGGCGCAGTAGGAGAAAAACAGCGGAAACAATTTCTATGATAGCCGTCTTTACGACGATTATTTACATAATTGACAATAAGTGTTTTGAGTTTTGGGTTTGTCAGGTAAATTTCTCGCTCAGCATTGCCTCTGACGATCATCTTCTCATGGATTTGGCCGGAAATTTCAATAATGTCTTGTACTTGAATTTGACAAATTTCGATAGTTCTCATTCCTGTACTTAAAAAGAACCCCATGAGGCATTGTGCCAAGGCTGGCTCATTGGAATGGCTTGCTGAGAGAAAAATTGCCTCAGTATTGGTGAGTTCAAGAGGGAGAGGCATCGCGTTTACACTCCTTATAATTACTATTGTTGGGTAGGAAAAATGATTGTTAAAAACAGGATGCCTGACCCTGTTTTAAGTCAGATTTACGGGGCATGCTAATAGGTTTGTCGCCGGGTTTCTGTCAGCCTGAATCGTGAGGAATAAAAGCTTGGCTCCCCATAGCCGGTATTTGCTGATGGATTTACACTACCACCATGAATATCAGTGAAGACTTCAGATTGACTCAGGAAATAGCTCCCTGAAAAGTTCACAGAAAGAATCGCTCCAATATCTGCAGCCATGTCAGTCATACTTTTCTCAATGTAAGGATCAGAAGTGTAGAGCCCAACAGACAGGCATCCTGTCGTGGAAGCGAGAGCGCGGATACCTGTGTTTGCTTCAACTAATGTTTTTCCGAGTGCGATGAGCGTGATGGGGCCATCCGGAGGAAGCTTGGCTTGCTCCAGAGCAAGCTCTGTCGAAATCAATGCTGGGCTCCATATCTGTGCGTGATGATAAACCGGATGTGACATCCGACGTGCCTGACGTATAACTCTGCCGAATTCACCGTTGTTCGCTTTCGACAGTGCCGTTTCGCCATCATGGATGACAAGTGCGCCGAGAATATCTCCAGGCGTATCGGCTTGCTGTAGAATGATATCCATCATCTCGGAAAGATCTTGAATAAACGTTTCAGGAGGATGTTTTCCTTCAGGTGTCTGGATGCCGTCTGAGGGTATCCAGAGTACTCGTGGTGAAGTACATAACTGGGCTGAATATGAGCAAAGACCAAATGCAATATTGCGCAACATGCCTTTGTAATTGTTTGAAGAATGTAGAATTACGGGAGTAATTCCACTTTTTTGAAGAAATAACCGGGCATGTCTGGCATTCATTTCAAGCCACTGCCCCATATTTTCTCGCCCGGTGTAATCAATAATTCTTACCTCTGGGTTCATTGCCAACTCTTTAGCTATTTTGGCTTGCTGGCTGTCCGGTGTCAGGGTAATGATTGAAATGGGCAAACCGACTTCAGATAAAACTTCTCGCAGAATCTTTACGGTCAGAGCAAGTGGTAAAATAGCATCCGGGTGCGGTTTTACCAGAACCGGGTTGCCTGCCATCAAGGAAGCAAAGATTGCTGGGTAAGCATTCCAAGTGGGAACAATCCTGCCGCAGATCACTAGGCTGAGTCCGAGTGGACGAGTCATGAAGGTACGTTGAAATCCCATCTCAGGTTCGTTACCAATATTGATCTTCCAGCAATTACTGGTTTCCAGTAGTTCCATTTCTCGAAACATGCGAGCAATAGATTCAATAGCTCGATACTGTGCATGGAGTGCATTTGCATGAAATCCCATTAAATAACTGTGGCCACTGGTATGGACTCCAGCCTCTGCGAAAATAAAACTGGCCTGATGAAGTCTGGCTACTGTTTCGAGTAATATTGCTGCCCGTTGCTTGACGGGAATATTGCCCCAAACGGATAAAGTTTCAGATGCATAGGTACACGCGACTTCTGGACGGATCACCGGATAGGCAATGTTCAGCGCAGGTCCGTAAGGTGAGCGTGTTTCAGTTACCCATTCTGAGATGTGTTCATGCATGGGGAGCTGAAAACGAGAGTTCAGCATGGATTCAAAAGAGAGCCTGCCATGTTCCTTTAGTTCTGGTAAGTAGTCTGCCAGATTATCTGAAAATGGTTGCCAGTGGATACCGTCGGCAATCGCTGCCAACGTGTCTTGAAGAAGTGAGTGGTGGGCTTGCCACCACTGATTTACGACTTCCTCTTTTAGCTTACCGGTCTCCCGGTAAGCTTTTTCATTCCTTTGAGATTGAGTCATGTATTCCCCGAACTCAGTTCATCAGTTCATCATGAAACTCTTGATGTCTCGGCATTGCAGCTGATAATTCTTCATCAAGCTCACGATCTTCTTGCGACCGAGCTTTGATTCGGAAATTTGTCGCATCCTCACCAACTGCATAACGGGTGTGGGGGTGTTCATCCGTTAAGGCTTTGCAGATGACATGTGCAAAATCTTCGGCAGTGGTCGGGCTTTGTTGAGCATGTACCGGGCTTGCCGCAAGAAACTCGTGGAATGAGCGACTGTAGATAAGTTTAAGTTGTTTCGGTGCTTGCTGGACAATGTCTTCACCGACGGCCTGAAACTTATCCCAGATAGGTGTATTGATAGCACCTGGTTGCACAACAATGACATCAATACCTGAATGATGAAGTTCGCGTCGAAGCGCATCACTAAAAGCTTCTTTTGCGAATTGGGCAATTGAATAGGCACCGAGGTAAGGTAAAGCAAGATTGCCTAAACCAGAGGTAATATTAATGACTCGCCCTTGGGTTTTCCGTAGCAAAGGCAGCACCTTCTGAGTCACGAGTAATTGACCGACGACATTCGTTTCCAACTGATTGCGAAGGTTATCAACCGGTAGCATTTCTAATGGAGATGGAACGCAGATTCCTGCGTTATTGACAACAGCCCAGAGGCGAGCTCCTTGCACAGACGAAATTTGAGAAACAGCGCACTCAATACTTTCAGCGCAAGTGACGTCCAGTTCTACATAATGCATGTTGGTATATGGTGATGGCGAAACCTTGGCTGTATCCCGTACTCCCGCAAATACGATGAATCCCTTATTTGCTAAATAATCAGCAGCCTGTGCACCCAGTCCGGTTGATGCACCAGTAACTAGGACGATTTTATCAGCGAACGTTTGGTTTAAAGTATGCGTTATCATATTACCCCCGGGTTTGTTCTGGTGTATTTGAGTTCAATTGACCAATACTGCCGGCTTTGAAAATCAGCGAGTTTTCTAAACTTCGTTTTAAGCTGGCTGATGGCGCAAATTGCAAAGAAAGATCCCTTTTCAGGCAGTGGAAAAAACGGTCATCTTGTTCTACTTCACTCAGTGTTCGAGAGGCGTTCACCAACATTTCAGCTCTCGGAATCCGAAGTGCTTCATATTGCCGTAGTGCTTGAACTGGATCTGAGTTTATGCTGAGGCTATGGCCCAGCACTGCGGCATCTTCAATGGCCATTCCTGCACCTTGCCCCAGACTGGTCAGCATTGGGTGGGCTGCATCTCCCAACAGAGTGATTCGACCTTTTCCCCAGTTTGCAGAAAATTGCCGGTCCTGAGCTGCAACGGAAATAATGTCTTCAACTGGCGTTTGAGAAATGATATCTCCAACAATTGCAGGCCAGCCATTATAAAAAGACATGATATCTTCAGTGTTACCGGTCCAGTTCCTTGCTTGTTCATTTTTCATATTGGCGGTTCCCCACCAATATACTTCGCCGTCTCCAACATCGATCAAACCGATACGCTTACCAGCCCCCCAGTAATGGCCAACATAGCCCGGTGTAATTTGCGGATGCTGATAACGGGTAATCGCTAACCAGCAAATATAATCTGCGGTTCTTACTGGTTGAGGGCCTTGAATGTATTCCCTGACAAAAGAATAAATGCCATCAGCTCCAACGAGCAGGTCGCATTGCTCAGTTCGGCCATCATCGAAGGAAATACTGACACAGTCAGTACCTTCATGGATTGCTGATACTCGGGCACCGACGTGGATACATCGTTCATCTAATTGTTGCAGCAGTGCCTGCTGCAACGCTTTTCGGGAGATACAGACACTGTCCGCACCATTGGCTGAAGAAATTTCAGGCAAAGGGAGCCTGCGGATCAACCGATCCCGGGTGCTTCTGATTTCAAAATGGCGGATGGGAGCACCGAAGTGCTCCAGATTCAGATTAATGCCTAAGGTTGACATGGCAACTGAGGCATTTGACATCACGGACAGGCCCGAACCTGCAGTTCTGAGAGCTGGTGCCTGCTCGTAAACTTCCACATTACAGCCAATTCTGCGCAGCGCAACTGCGGTGCTGAGGCCGCCGATTCCGGCTCCGATAATGATGACTTTTAATGGACGGTTCATGCTTCCTCCAGTTCATTTGCTACCAGTTTGCTGGCCGATTTTTCCATTTCACTCAAAATGACTTTCGCGACTTCTTCCACGTAAGGTTCCTCCATGATTTCCAAGTGATCGCCTGGAACATCAATGACATTCAGTTCGCCGGTAGTTTTGTTTTCCCAGCCATTTTTTGGGTCACGGTATTCACTGCGGATAGCATCATGCATGGAGCGCAATACTTCCGGTAATGGGCGAGTGGCATGCAGTAAAGTCATGTCTACATCTGCGGTATATACTGCGTAGTCCGTGGCTGCTTTCCAGTTGGTTCTGTAAACCTCGAACAAACGCTGAACGACGGCCCGGGAACTTCCATGAGGAATAGCGCCTGTTGAAATCGCGTGTTCGGTGATGTATTCAAACCGTTCTTGCAGTGTGGTGATATGTTCAGGCACAAATTGCTCTGGCAGAGTGGCACCTTCATTGAGCCACAATAGTTCCCAGAAGAACCATCGCAGTAGGGCATCATCATTCGCACGACCTTGAGACTCAGTGTTCAAAGCGACAGTATCTAGGACGAAAAGATCGTTGACTTCTTCGCCTTGCTCTCTGAGTTGTCGAGCCATTTCGAAAGACACAAATCCGCCATAAGACCATCCACCGATAGAATACGGGCCGTGAGGTTGAATTTCACGAATGGTTTTCAGGTAATTTTCTGCCTGTTCTTTGACGCTTGTCAGCGGAACAGAACCCGCATCCACACCATAAGCCTGCAAGGCGTAAAATGGCTGATCTTGCGGGAAATATTTCACAAGCCGCAGGTATGAAAGAACATTTCCTCCCATTGGGTGGACGAAAAATAGTGGACGTTTGTTCCCGGTCGTTCTCATTGGTACGAGCGGGCTGAACGTTGGCTGCGCATCTTTTTCCCGAACTCGGATAGCCAGTTGAGCAATCGTAGGATCACTGACAAATACAGACAGTGGAATATTAACGCCGAAATGTTTTTCAACCAGAACGACAAGACGCATTGCGGTCAGAGAGGTTCCGCCAATGTCAAACAGGTTCTGATGGACTGACAGTGAAGGAACCTTTAACAGCTCGGCTGCCATCTCACACAATGTACGTTCATAATTGTCACGGGGAGGTGTCTCTTCCACTGTTGTTGACTGGTGAAGTGACCGCATGTTTCTCAGAGCAGCATCATCTCGTTTACCGCTTGGTGTTTTGGGTAATTCTGATAGCCACTCAATCTGAGCAGGGATCATGTATTTGGGCAGTACTTCAGCTAAGTGTTGCTGAACACAAGCTTTCATTGTGTCATTGGGTTCGCCGACAAGAAATGCAGCCAAATAGTGGTCGTGATCTCCGCGTTGTTGTACTACAACGGCCACATCGCGAATCAGCTCTTCAGAATCAGGCGTATCTGCAATCGCCAGTTCAACTTCAGCTAGCTCCACACGATAGCCACGAACCTTGATTTGTGCATCTTTTCGACCCAGGCAAATAATATTGCCATCAGTAAGCTCGACACCTAAATCACCGGTACGGTACAGCACGCTGTCATCCCCTGAAATCGCAACAAAACGTTCTGCGGTCAGAGCTTCCTGGCCGTAATAGCCAGCTGCCAATGGTGCGCCTCGCGCATAGATTTCACCGGTCTGACCCGGAGCAACTTCCTGAAGGTTGTCATTGAGAATGACAACATCACAATGCGCAATTGCTTGTCCGATTGGTGGTAGTGCTGGGAAATCTTTCGCCTCACCTGTCATGCTGTAAGAAGTAATGACATGGGTCTCAGTTGGGCCATATTGATTTTCAAGAATTCCGCCTTTTAATTGACCGATAAAAGCGCGGATATCTTCGGTAACTCTGAGTTGTTCACCAGAAGAAATTACGACTTTCAGGGCGTTTGGATACAGATTTAGTGCAACCGCAGTTTCTGAAAGCTGCTGAAGTGCAACATACGGGAGATAAATACGTTCCACCGAGAATTGTTCAATCTTACGAAGTAGCTGAACTGGATCACGGCGCTCCGCCTCGCTAATCAGGATGAGTTCCCCTCCAGATGTCAGGGTGGCAAAAATTTCCTGGAAAGATACGTCAAAGCTCAGTGGCGCATATTGAAGTGTTGAATGAACGCCTTGCCCTGTCATGCTTTTATTCTGCCAGGCAACGAGGTTTGCCAGACTTCGGTGAGGCATTGCAACACCTTTGGGCTGGCCGGTCGAACCAGAAGTAAACAGTAGGTATGCCAGTTGTGTTGGCTTGATGTTCGAATCTTCGAAAGTCGACTCGACATTACAAAGTTCTCGGACACTGATGACTTTTGACTGCTCAGCGGCAGCGGGTTGTTCTGCGGAGTCTTCGATAATCACAACAGATGGCTTCGCTTGTGTCAGCATAGCTTCAATGCGATGTGGCGGATAACTCAGGTCCAGTGGTAAACAACCTGCACCTGCTCTCATGATTCCGAGTAGAGTTGCAATCATTTGAGGCGAGCGTTCCAGAGCTACAGCAACGGGACGATTCGGTTGTGTGCCGTGAGCAGTAAGACCCGCTGCAATTTGCCCTGATTTTTTCCATAGCTGCTCATAGGTCCAATGCTGATCCTGGTAACTTAAAGCAATAGCATCAGGGTTTGAACGCATTTGATGAGCAATGTCTGACACCACTGAAGCAAAGGCCGGTGATGCCTCATCAATGGTTGCTGGCTCTAATGCACGGCTTAACGTAGCTGGCTGATTCAGATCAGATACGATGTGATTCAGGATAGCCAAGTAGGCTTTCATGTAAGTTTCTGCCTGAAGGCGGGAGAATACAGATCCATCAAAATCACAACGCAGCTGTGTGCGTTCCGTTGTGAAATCCTTCATCACATTTAAAAGAAGCTCAAAGTTAGTTTCTTCCCATGGGTCAAAAGATTCAAGTGACAAAGCATCTGTATTCAATACATCTTTGAGAACATGAAAGTGAATGTAGTTAAATGCAGTGCTGATTTTAGCACCTTCACCTGCGATGGACTGAATTGTACTGAGTGGATAGCGTCGGAATGGTGCATGATCCTGCTCAGCTTGGAATACAGTATGGATACACTCTTTCCATGTTTTTCCTTTGGCCGAAAAGCGAACAGGTAATGTATTGAGGAACAATCCCAGCATATTTTCGGAGCCATCTACATCCGGCCGCCCGTGAGTCACTAACCCGGTCGCAATGCTGTCTTGCCCAGAGATCATTTCTATCGTTAGGCAATGTGCTGCAAAATATATCGATTTTGCAGAAATATTCTCTTGTTTCACAATGTTTTTCAGGTTGTTTTCAGTTGTCTCAGGAACCCAAAGTTTCTGCGTGAAGATACCGTCTACCGGGTAGCTTTCGTACATTCTGAGGTTTGGTAACTGGGTTCTTGACTGGCCATCAAATCTGGATTTCCAGAAAGTATGGCTTTCGGCATGCTGCATGGTTGCTATTTCATCTCGGACATATAGTGCCGGAGAAGGCAGTAATTCCTCAGGGTATAGCCCATCATTCTGATACCGTGAGAAGAGTTCTTTCAGAAGATTTGCTACGCTGCCGCCATCCAAAACTGCATGATGGAAGCTAAGCACCATTTCAATAGCCTCAGCTGTCCGGAATAGACCGATGTGATAAAGCGGTGCTTGATCAAATTTGTAGTCAAACCGGGTTTTCTTACGCATATATGAACAGATCATTTGTTCGACTTCATGGGGATCGAATATGCGTAGATCGCTGATATCCAGCACGTCATCTATATTGACTTCATGACGAATCACCTGCAAGGGGGCACTGAAATCAGCCAGATTAAAGTGAGAACGCAGTGCAGGATGCTTTTGGATGACTGATGCCAGACATTGACGGAAGAGCGCAGGCTCCCAGGTTCCCTTCAATGTGTAGCGAAATACATCTTTATATGTTGCTGAGTTCCGGCTTTGCTGACTGTGGAAGATCAAGCCAAGCTGAAGCTGAGTCGCGGGGAATGCATCTTCATATTCTGTAAGGCGTGCGCGCTCTTCTTCCCGAATGAGTTCGAAAGGGCGAAGCGCCATAGAAATGGAAGTGCGTTCATTTTGATCTAAATGCTTTGCCAATGCTGCAATCGTGAGATGCTGTGAAAGTTCAGTCAGACTGGTTGGCATGCCAGCTTTTTCTAACTCGGAACGGACTTTCAGCATCAGGATTGAATCTCCGCCGAGGGCGTAGAAGTTATCATTTGTGCTGGGGGCTGGCAGCTTCAGGATGTTTTGCCAAATATTCGCTAACTGACTTTCAGTTGCTGTTTTTGGCGTTTGATGATGCTCAGCTTTATTTGCAATCGCCATCGCACTTAGTGCGCGCCGATCCGCTTTTCCGTTCGGTGTCACTGGAATATGGGAAACGGCGATAAACTTCGAAGGCACCATAAATTCTGGCAAAAAGCCTTCTAAATGTGTCCGTAGATCATTGTCTTCAAATGTTTGACCATCGGTGACGTAATAAGCACATAGATGGAAATTGTCACTTGCATTTTTTTCCGGGATGACTTCGGCTGAAGAAATGCCCTCGATCTGCGTCAGTGTGTTTTGGATTTCTCCAAGCTCAATCCGATTGCCTCGAATTTTAACTTGGTTGTCAATACGGCCTAAATATTCAATGCTGCCATCAGACATCCAGCGAGCAAGATCCCCGGTTTTGTACCAGCGCTTACCTTCATCAGAAATGAATTTTTCTGCGGTCAGTTCGGGCTTATTGTGGTACCCCCGGGCAAGACCAATGCCTCCGATTTGGAGTTCACCTGCCACACCAACAGGCTGACGCATACCATGGTGCGATATAATACGTAACTGTGTATTCTGTATTGGATAACCAATTGGCACACAATCGACTCTGTCGTTTTGCGTTTCGGGCAAGAATTCAAAATAAGAAACATCAACGGTAGCTTCAGTTGGACCATAAAGATTAATTAATGCTGGTGCCTGGTTTCCTAATGCGCTAAAAACCTGACGGAATTGATTTACGCGAGCAGGTGGTAACGCTTCACCGCTGGTAAATACGCGACGTAAACTAGATAGCTCTGAAATTAATTCAGGTTTTGCTTCAAGTATTTCCAGGAATGGCTGCAACATTGAGGGGACGAAATGAAGGGTCGTTACCTTCTGCGTTCGGATTGCGTTGATGATTTCTTTCGGATCTTTGTGTGCGCCAGGAGGCAGCAATGCAACAGATGCTCCAGTAATTGACCACCAGAATAATTCCCAAACTGAAACATCAAAGGAAATTGGTGTTTTTTGCAAAATAACGTCAGTTTCATCCAGAGGATAACGTTCTTGCATCCACTCAATTCGGTTGATTACGGAACGATGTTCGATCATGACACCTTTCGGTTGGCCGGTTGAGCCAGAGGTATAAATCATATACGCCAGACTGTCAGGGTTTAATGAGGTTTCGGCTGATGAATCAGGTGTATCGGTTAAGTTGTTTCCATTGATAATGGTAAAGTTTCCAGAAACCTTATTGATATAATCTGTGTCGGCAATGATGACATTGACACCACTGTCTTGCAGCATGAATTCAATTCGCTCTGCTGGATATCCTGGATCGATTGGTAAGTAAGCTGCGCCTGCTTTTTGCGTACCAAATATTGCAGTCAGCATATCAGGGCTTCTGTCCATTAAAATGGCGACCATATCGCCTTTACGGACTTGATGATGAACAAGTACTGAGGTCATTGCTTGAACACGATTTTGGTAGTCTTTGTACGTCAGACCAGGATGATTACCTATCGAATGGACAGCGATTGCATCTCCATTTTTTCGAGCCTGCATGTCAAATAGAGATGGCAGTGTTTCATTAGATGAAAATGAAATTTCTGGCCCTTGTTCAAAATTGAATAATTGATTTTGCTCACTTTCTGTGAAGATATTGGTGCCAGAGATTTTTTGTTCTGGTTTTTTGATCACCTCATCCACAAGCCGGCATAATGACTGTGTCATTTTTTCGAATGTGTAATCCTGATCGAAAATATCAACAGATGCACTTATATCAACAACAACATCGTCGTATTCTCCGTACGTGTTCATATGGATTGCAATAGCATCATTGTCATGTGCGATAGCGAAGTTATTGGTATTTTCTATGTTATTTTTGAACAGCTTACCGGCCGGTAAGCGATTGTATGAGACTGTGACGTCAAAACGCTTGCGGATATCAGAACCTAAAGCATTCAGTAATTGACTGAGCGGAATATGTTCATACTTCTTCAATGTTGTTGTATCTGTTTTGATTCGTGCTGCAAGATCACGGAAGGTGTCATCAGCACCTGCCGAGATCGCAAGAGGAAGCGTGTTTGCCCATTGGCCAACAGTATTAAGGCGATTTTTACGGTTATTGAAAGGTACACCGACAGTAAATTGCTCCTGATTATGCACTCTGGAAAGTAGTACTACTACAGCAGACATTACGACTTGGTAAGGCGTCATTCCTTGTCTTAAAGCATCTGTAATGTCCTGCTTCTTTAGAATATGACGGAAGCGTAATCGATCGGTTGTTGGCTCTGTTGAATGTTTGCGATTAAACAGAATGGGATCGCATTTGTTCACGATTTCTGCAAGTTCAGATGTTTGAGTACCAACAACAGCGGATGATAATTCTTTCTGGCTTGCTGTCACTGCTGAGATATATTCAGCAGTATTATCAAAACTGGTTTCTTTTTCGGTGGATTGTTGCAAGAAACGCTGAATGATTTTGTCAGCAATTAAATTAATTCCTGAACCATCACAAACAATATGATGCCCCCGAAGTAACAGACCCATTTGACCTTGTGGCAAACCGGTCAATACGGCTGCTTCAATGTACGGGCCATCTTTTAAATCAAAAACCTGTTTCGACCATGTGTCGAAACAGGATGTCATTGAGTTTCCTTCGGCATTCAGTTCCTGCAAGTGAACGTTACCCTTGGGAAGAATCTGCTGATAGAGCTCTCCACCAGCCTCAACGATACTTAACCTGCTTGTCAAATCCTGCTGAATAACATCATAAATACTCGTTTTCAGAAGCGAACTGTCAAAATTTTCCGGCAGCATTTTTGCGACTGCAAGCGTGAACTGATTACTTAGCGGGCTTTTCTGTGATTCGAAATAAATGTCCCTTTGGTAACGTGTTAAAGGGATCACCTTGTTTTCACCGTTCATTTCCTTTCCTTAGTATCAATTAATTCAATCACTTGCATTGCAATTTGTTGCAACTCAAGGCGTAAAAAGTTATAAAAACCTTTTTTATCAGGTAATTAAACTGATTGTCATAGTGAACTTATTGTTCCGTCTCACTACAGAGCGGTTTCATATGATGCTAGAAAGATGTCATCTCGTGACACTTTTTGTCAAGTGACTTTTTTAGTTTTTATACTTCTATCTCCTATTACACTTTTTATTCATGTGACATAATTAGCCTGGAAGTAAGATTTAGGGGGATTGCCCTTAATAAGGAAATGTCTATGGCTGATGAAAAGAAAATGTCTGTAGTGCAAGACATCACTGAAGAAATAGCTCCAGCGCCACTTGGGCGACGTGAAAGAAAAAAGCAACAAATGCGTGATTCTTTGATCAAGGCTGCATATGAACTTTTTGAGTCAAAAGGATTTGATGACACTCGAATTGAAGATATTACTGAACAGGTTGATGTCTCTGTCAGAACGTTTTTTCGTTACTTTTCTTCAAAGGAAGATGTCTTACTTGATTATCAGGAAGAAGAGCATAGGGAGCTTCTCTCACAACTGCAGGCCAGACCTGAACATGAGCCTGCGATAACTGCTCTGAAGCATGCAGCTGTACAGGCCGTGAGAGGGTGTGAAAATTGTGCGTACGGTTTTGATGCGGATAGGTTTATTAACTTGCAGAACCTGCTGCGCAATAATCCAGTGGTGAGAGCACATAACCTGGCAAAAGGTCAGGATAGAACGAAAGATATTACTAAGCTTTTAGCGGACAGGATGGGAAATGACCCTGATTTGGATATTCGTCCGGCCATCGCCGCTAATTCTCTTGAACTGGCTTATCACAGTGCCTATCAGCTTTGGAAAAAGAGAAAGTACTGTGATAAACCATATTCAGAACTATTATCAGAAGTTTTTACTATTATTGAGGAGGGTGTTAACTTTCCTTCGAAGAAGTCATAACAAAAAACACATAGGTATGCAATGCCGATCGTTTTAAGTCATTGAACGATCCTGCGTAGGCTTCATAATCGGTCTCAACTTTGTTGAGGCCGATTTTTTATGTCTGAATTTTCTAAAGAACTGCATTTCACCGCTGAGTTCTGCCAGGACCACCATATCAATACTTTTGCTAAGCGCATTCCCTAGAATGGGTAGAAGAAGCGGTTCAACAGACAGGGCGGGCTTCTGTTCGTAAACGACGTTTCCCTGCCGAACAGGCTGTGTGGCTGATGTTGGGGATTGGATTACTTAGAAACCGCTCGATTCAGAACTCTTGCGACAAACTTGAACTCGCCTTTCCGGACTCGAAAGGAGAGCTACCGCCTTTAGCGACAAGCAGTATCATCAAGGGAAAAGAAAAACTCGGAGCCAAGCCAATGCAGTATTTATTCAAACACACTGCCGCACAATGGGAAAAGCAGTGTGAATTTGACCAAGTCTGCGGGCTTAAAGTGCTCAGTGTAGATGGCACCTATTTTAAGACCTATGAGACACCGAGCAATCAGGTGTTTGGGTATGCTCAAAAGTCGGCCTCCTTCCCCTCAGTCCTGGCTGTAACATTGATGTCGACCAGAAACCACATACTGTCAGATGCGGCCTTTGGTCCTGTAACCAATAGTGAAATTTCCTACGCACAACAACTTATCGGCTCGGCACCAGAAGATGCACTCACGTTATTTGACCGGGGGTTTATGTCAGCAGAGCTCTTTATGAGCTGCCAGGGAACCGGCCAAACACGCACTGGCTAACTCCCATAAACTTCTCGGGCATTATATTCGTCAGCATTGGCGCATAGAGAACAGGCAGAATTATGTGTTAGATGTTGTTTTCAAAGAAGATAGCTCACGAGTAACCCTGGATGGTGCGGTTGAAAATATAGCGCTGTTCAGGCGTTTTGTGATGAACATACTAAAACAGTGTGACTGTGGCGCCCCAAACCAGAAAATAAAACTGAAAAAGGCAGCTTGGAGCGATGATTATCGGACAAGAGTTTTCTTCGGGTTATGAAAGTGAGTAAGGTATGCTCCATCTTGCATAAAGTGTATTAGTTCTGTAGTGGTCAAGTAATATTGGCCACAGGTTTGTAGCTATTCCAGTACCGCTTTTCCGATTCATTTGGTGTCAATCCACCATTGTATGAATGCGGTCTTAGCCGGCTGTAATAACCAAGAATATAATCACCGATGCGTTGTTTTGCTTCGGTAAAGTTGTGATAGCCTGTTGTTGGCACCCATTCCGTTTTTAAGCTCCTGAAGAACCGTTCCATAGGGCTATTATCCCAGCAGTTTCCACGTCTACTCATGCTTTGTGTTATCCGGTAACGCCATAGCAACTGCCGAAATTTACGACTGGTATAGTGGCTGCCCTGGTCACTGTGAAACATGACATTCTTGGGCTGGCCTCGATATTCAAATGCCATTGCCAGTGCCTGGCAGGTTAAATTACTGTCTGGCGAGTAACTCATCGCCCAGCCAACAGGCTTGCGGGCGAACAGGTCGATGACAACTGCCAGATAAGCCCAACGGTTGCCAGTCCAGATAAAGCTCACATCACCACACCATACTTGGTTGGGCGCGGTGACGGCGAACTGTCTGTCTAACAAGTTCGGGATCGCGACATGTTCCTGCGTCGCTTTCTTATAAGCATGGCTGGGCAATTGGCAACTGAACAACTGCATCGCTTTCATCAAACGCCCTGCACGGTAACGGGATAACGTAAAATCATGCGACTCATCATTGGTGATGATGTCCGCCACTGTTCTGGCCCCCGCAGAGCCATTGCTCTGGCGATGTGCTTCTCGTACTAAACTGCGAAGCTTGATAGCTTCAGGAGATGGGCGCTTGTCCCGCTACTGCCAGTACTTAAACGTGCTCCGGTGGACATCCAGCACCTTACACAACTGCTTTACCGAATAACGGCATTTCTTGCTCTGACTCAGTCTCTCGATTAACGCGAGTGTTTCATGGAGTCCGACATCAACAGAGCAGAAGCTTTTTTTAGAATTTCCTTTTCTAATTCAAGGCGTTCAACCTGCTTTTTGAGGTCTCTGATTTCACGCTGCTCAGCCGTCATTGGTGCGGCCTGTGGTGTTTTACCGGCACGTTCATCACGTAATTGTTTTACCCACTTGCCGAGAGTTGAATAACCCACACCCATAGCTTCGGCAGCTTCCTTATTGCTGTAACCTTGATCAAGCACCAGTTGTGCTGTTTCGAGTCTGAATTCCGGACTGAAATTTGGACCTTTCTTCTTCGCCATTTTGTCACCTAATCTATCTATAGCTGCAATCATAGCAGCTCTAATCAGGTGGCCAAATTAACTATGCCACTACATTCACCCCCGAACGTTTTGCCGATGCAGTCCGAGGTCACTGGGAAATCGAAAATCGGTTGCACTGGGTGCTTGATGTCACGATGAATGAAGATGCTTGCCAAATCTATCGTGGCAATGCCGCCGAACTCCTGGCTGGTGTGCGTCACATGGCTCTTAACATGCTTCGATTAGAAACAAGCAAAAAGGCGAGTATCAGGCGCAAGCAGAAAATAGCAGCCATGAATGTTGCCTATTTGGAGCAAGTAATACTAGCGGGAATCCAAGGTTTGGATAAAAACTGAGCATACGTGCTCTCGCCCTATGGTCGGACACCTGGCACGATACCGAAAAACTTGAAAATATTGAGGGAAAACGGGAAAAGATTGATCCTACCCAACAAGCGGAAAGGAAGCACTACCCCCCAGAGCAGTACTTAAGAAAACAGCAAAATATCCAGTACGGAAGAGGGATAAGAACGCCACTCGCTCTTAAGCGAGTGGCGTTAGCATAGATATGCGAGTTTTTAACGTGGATTACAAATTTATGCAGTTTCCAGTACCATTCTGCGTTGAAGCAAACGATAGCAGGCAATTGCAATCAACAAGACTGTCATACCTGATGCTATGGTGACCATAAAGCCAGCTTTTACTCCAAACTCATCGATAACCCAGCCAGCTACTGCAGCCCCCATTGCAACACCAATTCCTAATCCGGTAATCATCCATGTTAAGCCTTCAGTCAATTTAGAGGAAGGAACGATACTCTCAACTAACCCCATGGCAATAATCATCGTGGGCGCAAAGAATATACCTGCGGCAAACACTGAAGCCGACAGTGTTGCTATGTCGTAGACATAAAAAAGTGGTAGCGTCATAGCAGCAGTTGCAAAGGATGCAATCAGGAATTGTTTTGGCAGTGATGCATTGAGTTTATATGCACCAAATGCAAGCCCTGCGAGGCAAGAGCCAACAGCATAGACAGATAAAACAATACTTGCTGCAACGGGTTGACCTTGTTGTTCAGCAAACGCCACGCTAATCACATCAATCGTGCCGACAATTGTTCCCAAGGCAATCAAAGCAAGTACGAGCATTTTCATTGGTAGGGGTTTAAGCGCAGACTCTTTAGAAATATCAGACTCTTGGTGAACTGGAGGCTCTGTGCTTTTTTGCATTACGAACACCATCACACCAACTGCCAGAAATATAGCTGACATGAGTGGCCCTGCTTCTGGCATCACTGCGATACTCAAACCAACGGAGATAGGCGGGCCGATGATGAAACAGACTTCATCCAGGACTGACTCAAACGAGTATGCAGTATGAAGTCTGGGGGTACCGCGATGAATTTCTGTCCAGCGTGCACGGACCATAGCAGGCATACTTGGCATACATCCGGACAACGCAGCGAAAATGAATAGTGTCCAGTCTGGAGCTCCGTAATGAGCACACAAAAGAAGCAGTGCAATTGAGATAACACTAATGCCTGTTGCTATAGGAAGTACACGACTCTGGCCATATCGATCTACTGCACGAGAGATTTGCGGTGCGATGAGCGCCATAGTGAATGTAAATGTTGCTGCGACGGTGCCTGCCAACCAGTACGACCCTTTCATTTGTGACAGCATTGTAATGATACCAATCCCAGTCATGGATATTGGCATGCGAGCAACGAGCCCAGCGAGCGAGAACGCAATGGTTCCGGGAACACTGAATAGTTCTTTGTATGGGTTAGCCATATTTACTCCGATAGTGTTGTAAAAACTTTCAGACCGTCTACATACGGTACGTATGTAAAACATATTGACATACGATGTGTATGTCAATTATAAATGCAATAAATTTCTTAACAGGACTCGTTATGACCCGAAAATCCAGAGCGGAAATGATGGAAGAAACTCGATTGAAGTTGATTGCGACGGCGAGAGAGCACTTTGGTACCGTTGGCTATGCGCAAACTGTCATGGATGAGCTAACTGCAAAAGCTGGCCTCACGCGTGGGGCCTTATATCATCACTTTGGCGACAAGAAAGGGTTATTTTGTGCAGTGCTGGCACAACTTGACAGTGAGTTGGATGCCCGACTTGCAGATATTTCAGCAAGTGCTCCGGATGCTTGGAGTGCATTCACTGGACGCTGTCATGCTTATTTAAAGATGGCCATTGAACCAGAAGTTCAGCGTATTTTGTTAAGGGATGCTTCCTCAGTACTCGATGCCGATGAGCTACAAAGCATTCGGTTACACTGTGTAACTTCTATTGCGGACATGCTGAGGCGCTTAATGGATGCTGGGACGATTAAAAGTTCATCACCAGAAATGTTAGCGCGCCTGATTAATGGTGGTTTGATGGACACTGCGCTATGGATTGCAAAAAGTGAAGATGACGAGCAGGCGCTTAGTCAGGCTTTGAATAGTCTGGATGTATTGCTCCATGGCTTGAAAATCTGAATTGAAGGGTACTGATAGTAAGTCAGATGAATTTGACTGCTTGAGCGCCCGCTCTTGCGCTGAGTACAACATTTTAAGGTTGTTAAGAATTATTAATTGATCATTAGCGATACCGACAGATAGTGGTTATGATTGTTTTTGACTGGCGAGCTGGTAGGTAAGGGGTGAAGGAGGACACACCGGTCGTCACTCTATAGGGCTGACGAATTCCCGCCAGAGGAAGCAGGGACGAGCGAAGAGAGTACCGCTCCCTGATACGTAACGGTTAATAAGCATAAAAAAACCAGCCCGCAGGCTGGTTTTGTCTGTTTGAGATCAGGAGCGGGTTATTTTGCCATTTCCGCTTCTGGTTGGCTTTCTTCCAGATCACAGGCGATAAAGCCGCCTGTCTGGTGCGCCCATAAATGGGCATAAATGCCGTTTTTGCTCAGCAGTTCCTGATGGCTGCCTTGCTCAACAATCTGGCCCTGGTCGATGACGATCAGGCGATCCATAGCTGCAATGGTTGATAAACGGTGCGCAATCGCGATGACTGTTTTGCCTTGCATCAGTTGGTACAGGCTTTCCTGAATTGCCGCTTCAACTTCTGAGTCCAGCGCTGAGGTCGCTTCGTCCATCACCAGAATCGGTGCGTCTTTCAGCAGCACGCGAGAAATGGCTATACGCTGGCGCTGACCGCCGGACAGTTTCACACCGCGCTCACCGACCTGTGCATCGTAACCGACATTGCCGTGCGGATCTGTCAGTGTTTCAACAAATTCATGGGCGTGTGCCTGACGGGTAGCTGCCCGCAGCTCTTCTTCTGTTGCATCGGGTCTGCCGTAAAGAATGTTTTCACGAATAGAGCGATGCAGCAATGACGTATCCTGCGTGATCATTCCGATATTGCCGCGCAGTGAATCTTGCGTGACGTCAGCGATGTTCTGGCCATCAATGCGGATGACACCGGATTCCAGATCGTGGAAGCGCATCAGCAGGTTGACCAGCGTTGATTTACCTGCGCCAGAGCGGCCGACCACACCCACTTTCTCACCGGGTTTGATATGCAGATTCAGCTGTTCGATAACGCCTTTGTCTTTCTCGCCATAGTGGAAGCTGATGTTATCGAATTCAATGCCGCCCTGAGTCACATCAAGTGGCTGCGCATCGGTTTTGTCTTCAATCGATACCGGTTTAGACAGGGTTTTCATGCCATCGACGACAGTACCAATGTTTTCAAACAGCGCACCGATTTCCCACATGATCCATTTAGACATGCCCTGCACGCGCAGCGCAATACTGATAGCTACAGCAATAACACCCACAGTAACGGCACTGTTCATCCACAGCCCAATTGAGACAGTGGCAATCACGAACAGCAGCAGGTAGTTAATGGCATCGACACTCAAAATGAATTTGGTTGCCAGGCGCATCTGACGGTACACAGTATCCAGAAACCCCTGCATGCTTTCTTCGGCATATTCGGTTTCACGGTTGGTGTGCGAGAACAGTTTCACCGTGGTGATATTGGTATAGCTGTCGACAATACGGCCGGTCATCATAGAACGGGCGTCGGCCTGTTCGGTGGCGATTTTTTTCATTTTCGGTACGAAGTAGAACTGAATACCGATATAGGCCATCAACCATACCAGGATAGGCAACATCAAAATGATATCGGCATTTCCCATCATGACAATCATGGCGGTGAAATACACGCTGATGTAAACCAGCACATCCACCATTTTCATCACGGTTTCCCGGACGGCCAGCGACGTCTGCATGACTTTGGTTGCAAGGCGTCCGGCAAAATCATCCTGATAAAACGTGACGCTCTGGCGCAGCAGATAGCGGTGCGCCAGCCAGCGGATCGACATCGGATAATTCCCCAGCAGGGTCTGGTGCATGATCATTGAGTGAGTGAAAGCAAGGAAGGGGATCACCACCACAATCAGCAGACCCATCATCCAGAGTTTTCCGCTTTCTTCAGCCAGAAAAGTGTCAGGTGAGTGTTGAGCCAGCAGGTCAACCAACTGTCCCATGAAGCCTAATAAAGTAACTTCAACAATGGCAATACAGGCGCTGAGAACAGACATTGCCAATAATGGCCAACCGAAACCACGTGTATAGTAGCGGCAAAATGCCAGCAGGCTGCCCGGGGGCTGCTGAGGCGTTTCGTCCGGGAAAGGCGCCGTCAGTTTCTCAAAGAATTTAAACATAAATTATTGATTCCAATTGTGCATGTGACGCAATAGGCGATAGCCTTAAAGGATGGCCGTAAGCATTACGGCTGAACACTGTTTACTGTTTGAGTGCTCTTTAATGTGTCAGAAATAACGGCAATATTTTATCAGAATCTGACCATAATGACGCATCAATTTTAGATGTCCGGAGTGAATAGGCGAACAGAATGTCTGACAGTCAGGTTCAGTTAAAGATAAACATGCTGAGGTCAGGATTTGAACAATCCCAGGATCAAGCATTGACGGTAAGTTTGCCAGCGGGCAAACACCTTGCTCTTTCCGGCCGCTCGGGCAGCGGAAAATCGAGTCTGTTACAGGTACTGGCTGGTTTACAGCCTGCCAGTTCAGGTCATTTTCTGTGGCAGGGGCAGGAAATCAGCCCCGGCAACTTACGCTGGTGGCGGCAGCAATTCTGCTATTTACCTCAAGCGCCAGTGATGGGGGGCGAATCGGTGGGGGATGCCTTACGGCTGCCATGGACACTGAAAGCCGTGAAAAGCGATATGCCTGACGATAAACGTTGTGTGGATGTGCTGCTGTCACTGGAGATTACCCATGGGCTGGAAAAAGCGGTCAGTGCGTTGTCCGGAGGTGAAAAGCAACGGGTTGCTGTTGCCCGGGCACTGTTGATGGACCGGCCCATCTGGCTGCTGGACGAGCCGACTTCGGCGCTGGACAGTGCCAGCCGTGATAAGGTGATGGCCCAGCTGGCGTTACAGCCACTCACGTGTGTGTCTGTGTCACATGATCCCCACTGGCTGGCATCGGCTGAGTATCAGATTGAACTGGGAGTCAGTCATGAATAATGCCATTGTGATTTCAAACCTGTCACTGGCCGGTTTCTATCTGTTGTTGCTGGTGCCGCTGGCGCTGTTTTACCGCTGGCAATTGGGACTGAGTAAGCCGACCGTCACTGCCGTGCTTCGCATGACCTTGCAGCTTGCGGTGGTGGGTTTGTACCTACAAACCCTGTTTGATTTCCAGCATCCCGGTCTGAATCTGTTATGGCTGGGAATCATGGTGACAGTAGCAGGTTTCAGTATCTGTCGTCGCGCGGGGATTGCGCTCGGAAAAGCGACACTGGCCGTGATCGCTGGTTTGCTGGTGTGCTTATTTGTGGTGCTGCCACCTATGCTGGTGGGTTTGATCCATGCTGATCCCTGGTGGCAGGCGCAATACCTGATCCCAGTCGCCGGAATGATTCTGGGCAATGCCCTGACCGCTAATGTACTGGCGCTGGAGCGCTGGTATGCCAGCCTGAAAGAAAAAAATAACGAGTATCAGTTTTATCTGGCAATGGGTGCGCCGCACCCGATCCAACCGTTTCAGCGAGAGGCGGTCAAAGCGGCGTTAATGCCGCAGTTAGCCAGTATGAGCACTCTGGGGATAGTGGCCTTGCCGGGTATGATGACAGGTCAGATCCTCGGCGGCACGGAACCTGTTCTGGCGGTGAAGTATCAACTGGCGATCATGATCGCTATTCTTGTTGCCGTCTCTGTGAGTGTCGCGGCCACCTTAGGCATGATGAGCCGGTTTGCCTTTAACCGCTATGGACAGTTAGTGCTCTAGGGGCATAGAGTCAATCTGTGCTCTCAGCCATTGCACAAAACAGTCAATGGCCGCGGAATGGCGGTGGCTGATCAGGTAATAACCCGCATTGGCCTGCAGGGGAGCAAACGGTGACACCAGCCGGCCTTTGTTGACGTCATCACCTATCAATGCCTGCCGCGCCATGGCGACACCCAGTCCGGCTTCGGCTGCTGCCATTGCCATGTCTGTCCGGTTAAAAAAGTGGCCTCGCCGGCTGTCGGCCTGTATGTGCATGCTGTTAAACCAGTAGCGCCACTCGGTATCCCGCTCCGCCTGACGCCACGGCATCGCATCATGCAGTAACGTCACCTGGTGCCAGGCTTGCGGATGCAACCAGTCGAACTTTGCCTGATAGTCGGGACTCATGACAGGCAGCAGGGATTCCGCCATCAACAGACTGGTTTTGCCGTCATCTTTAATTTCGTCGTCACGGCGGTAATCAATCACTAAATCGCAATCTGTGTCCCGGCTGTCGACCAGGGCACCATCGGCGTATGTCTGGATATTGATGTCAGGGTAGTGCTGATAGAAATCATGCAATCTGGGCACCAGCCATTTGAAGGCAAATGAAGGGGTAAGTCTGAGGCGAATTTCACCTTCGGGCTGGGGATCAGTCTGAAGCTCCCGAATAACCTCAGCAATGTCAGTCAGGCTCCGGCTGACAACCTGATGCAGCCGCTGGCCCTGCTCGGTCAGGATGATGCCTCTGGCATGACGTTGGAACACCGGGAAGCCAAGTTGTTGTTCAAGCTGCCGTATTTGCTGGCTGACCGCACCTGTCGTGATATGTAACCGACTGGCAGCACCGGTAAAGCTGGTGGTTCTGGCGGCGACATCGAAAGTAGCCAGCGCCGCCAGCAGGTTGCCTTTTATGACTGACATGTTTTCTTAATCTCTTCGGGTCGCGCTGACATTGCCAGTCAGCTAGGCTTTCAGTATAAGCTTATAGAATAACTATACGCTGATGTTAATAATTATCGATTGTTAAGGTGATGTAAATCGCGCAATCTGCGCTTTTATTAAGGTGTGGAGAGCGTATTTGCGTTTTCTTACCGAAACCCAGCCACAGCGAAGAGAGAGACGTATGGAAGTCATTGTATTAGGAAGCGGTGTTGTCGGGCTGACGTCAGCCTGGTATCTGGCGCAGAAGGGGCATCAGGTGACGGTTATTGACCGCCAGTCCCGCAGTGCAGAAGAAACCAGTTTTGCTAATGCCGGGCAGATTTCCTACGGCTACTCTTCACCGTGGGCAGCGCCTGGCATTCCGGCGAAAGCCATTAAGTGGCTGGTACAGAAACATGCGCCGCTGAAAATCAAACCGTCGTTATCGCCGGATTTGTACAGCTGGATGGGTAAGATGCTGGCCAACTGCAACTATGTCAGTTATCAGCGCAATAAAGCCCGCATGTTACGCGTCTCAAATTACAGCCGGGAAAGTTTGATTGAGTTGCGCCAGCAACACGATCTGCACTACGAAGGCCGTCAGAAAGGCACATTGCAATTGTTACGTACTCAAGCTCAGCTTGATGCGGTCGGTAAAGATATTCAGGTATTGGATGAAAGCGGTATACGGTTTGAACTTCTGGACGCCGCTGGATGTATCGCAGCAGAACCGGCGCTGGCTAAAGTGCGGGAGAAAGTGGCGGGTGGCTTACGATTGCCGGATGATGAGACTGGCGATTGCTATAAATTCTGCCAGCAACTGACCGCTCTGGCTGAGCAGGCCGGTGTCACTTTTGTGTTTGATACCCCAATTAAAGGACTGCGACATGAAGCGGGGCGCATTGTGGCTGTTGATACCGATAAAGGTGAGTTCAAAGCCGATGCTTATGTGGTGGCGCTGGGCAGTTACTCAACAGCCATGCTGGGCACCTTAGGTATGCAACTGCCGGTTTACCCGGTCAAAGGGTACTCGCTGACCATGCCGCTGAAAGACAGCGACGGCGCCCCTGTGTCGACCGTGATAGATGAAACCTATAAAGTCGCTATGACACGGTTCGATAACCGTATCCGTGTGGCCGGTACGGCCGAGCTGGCGGGCTTTAATCTGCACCTGACCGAGCAGCGAAAAGAAACCATCGCTATGGTTGTCAATGATCTGTTCCCTGAAGGCGGCGATCTGAATCAGGCCGAGTATTGGACTGGCCTGCGTCCGATGACACCGGATGGCACCCCGGTTATAGGCAAAACGCCTTTTGATAATCTTTACACCAATACCGGGCACGGCACGCTGGGTTGGACCATGGCCTGCGGGTCTGGTCGTTTACTGGCCGATATTGTCAGTGGTAATGACACGGATATCGACACAGACGGCTTATCTATCCACCGGTATCTGTAACCGGCACGTAAATGCTATCTCCCGGTCAGGCTGCGTCCGCCTGATCGGGGCTACTCCCTCAATCTACATATCTTCGCGTTATTCACGCCTTACTGCCCGCACTTGGGTGATTCAACGTCAGTATTCAATACCTACCAGGCATTTCACTGCGCCTATGCTAAAGCTTTGATATGACATCGGTTGTACTGTATCTTTACGGGCTTTATACCATGATGCGCAGGGTATCCTGACGCCATCTGGTTATCTGCAGTTAACAAATAAAGACAGCGCGCCGCTCTATTTTAAGGAAAGAGAGTGGCTTACTGTGAATCAGGGAAATCTGGATAATGCATAAACGATATGTGATGTCAGCCGTGGCAATGATGTTGACCATGTCTGGCTGTTCTTCAATCAGTGAAGAAGAATGCCGGCTGGGTGATTGGCATCAGATGGGCTTGGCCGATGGCCAGAAAGGGAAAAAGAATTACTCGGCCATTTACAGTGAAGAATGTGCGGAATATGGTGTATCTGTTGATCTGAAATCTTACCAGCAAGGCCGACGTGAAGGATTAACCTCATACTGTACTTACGAAAATGGCACTCTGGTTGGTCAGTCCAATGCAAGCTATGACAATGTCTGTCCGGCAGACTTAGCCAGAGATTTTCTGTCAGGTTACACGCCTTACCATAATCTGGCCCAAGCGCAATCCAGGTTGGACTCGGCAGAAAGCAGTGTGAATAACTACAAAGCGAGGCTGGAAGAGGACACGCTGTCCAGTGATGACAGAAAAACATTTAAAGCGGAGCTGAAATCGGCCAAGTCGCGGATGGAGCGTGCGGAGTTTGATGTTAACCGTTTTGAATATGAACTTGCCGTTCATAAGATTGACAGAGAAATGACTCAGATTCATAGTCAACTGACCTCGGAAACACTGCCTCAAACGCAAAAGACAGCGCTGAATCAACGCCTTGCCAGTCTGAACAATCAGCGTAAATATTACGAGACCTTATCGACAACAGAAAATACGATTCAGAATATCAAAAATATTGCTGATTTATTTTAAATGTGACTGAGTGGTGATCTGAAACTGCCTTAGTGTTTATTATCATCAAATTTAGCATTAATGAATTTAATGTCTGTTTTTGGGTAAAAACACAGTTTAAATTAACAGTATTATCATTATATAAAGAATCTTGTTGAGGTCAGGGTGTGATCTTGAGTTAAAACTTTAATTCTTGTTGCATAGCATGTGCGCACATAGTTTGAAGTCTGCCTAGATTTAACAAAACAACTCCAATTTAACATTTTTGTAACCTTGTGTTTCGTCAACAATGTGTTGGCTAACAACACACAAGGAGTCACACATGCAAGTATGCATAACAACAAAAAAGACGCTTCTCGCCACTCTCATCAGCTCAACCATGTTGACCGGTTGTTATTGGGATGACCCGAAAGAAGCCGCGGCTTACGTCAGTAGCGAAATTGAACATGAAGATGTGGTAGAGCATTTGGTGGAGTTGGAAGCGCGTGCCACGCCGACATCGGATGGCAGCTCTGTGACCCGTGCTGCCGGCTCAGACGGATACCAGTATTCTGTTGATTACATCATCGAAGTGATGAAAGAACACGGCTATAAAGTGTCTACACAGGAGTTTGATTTCCGCGCCTGGGAAGAGCTGGCCGGAACAACGCTCAATGTTGACGGCGCTGATCTGATTAGCACTCGTGAGGCTGGAGAAGGTGTTGAAGCAGACTATGCCGTGATGTCCTATTCGGGTGATTCAAATGGTCAGCTGGTTGGTGACATCGTATTTGTCACGCCGGATTTTAACTTTGACAGTCCGAATTACGATGATACCGATGGTTGTGAAGCCACTGATTTTGAAGGTAAAGCGATCACCGGGAAAGTGGCAGCCATCCAGCGCGGTGGCTGTAACTTCACAACGAAAGTGGTGAACGCACAAAATGCCGGTGCCAAAGCGGTGATCGTCTTTAACCAAGGGAGCGATGAAGGCCGTAAGGGTGTGGTTAACGGTACGCTGGGCAGCGATACAGCGGCGACAGTACCCGCTTTTGGCGCCCGGTATGAAATAGCTAAACAGTGGTTCGATGCCAGCCAGACTCAGCCCGTCCCTGTGGTACTTGCGGTCGATGTCAAAGACGAAATGGTCGTAACCCAGAACGTGATTGCGGAAACCAGACGCGGTAATCCGAATCAGGTGGTGATGCTGGGGGCGCATCTGGACTCAGTACCGGAAGGGCCTGGTATCAATGATAACGGTTCAGGTACGGCCGGTTTGCTGGAGTATGCAATTACGCTGGCTGACACCAGAGCGCCAGTGAAAAACAAAGTCCGGTTCGCTTGGTGGGCAGCAGAGGAAGCAGGCTTAGTGGGTTCAGAGTATTACACTAACACATTGTTTGCCCCTATCTATGATCAGGCTCAGAACGAGATTCTGGCAGAACTGGGACTGGACGATCCCAGCCAGTTGACAGAAGAACAGGTTGAGCTGGTTGAAGCCCGCTACACTAAGCTGAATAAAGTGAAGCTGTACCTGAACTTTGACATGATCGGTTCGCCAAACTATATCTTCGGTGTCATGGATGGCGACCTGTCGGATACCAAAGACAGCCCGGACAATGCCTATACCGGTGATTTCAAACCGCCATACGGTACTTCCGACATTGAATCGACATTCAATGAGTTCTTTACGGCAAAATCTGAGTTCACTGTGCCTCAGGCGCTGTCTAAACGTTCTGATTATGCAGGTTTCGCTGATTGGGGTGTGGCGTTCGGTGGCCTGTTCACCGGTGCTGAGAAAGTGAAAACGGCTGAAGAAGTGGATCAGTTTGGCGGTGAAATTGATGTGGCTTACGACAGATGTTATCACCAGGCCTGTGATGATCTGAATAACGTCAGCCAGAAAGCCTTGTTCGTTAATACTCAGGCCCTGGCCTATGTGACGACTTACTATGCGTTCAGTAAGCCATTATTCCCTGAAGTTGCTGAACCGGCAGTGAAAACCATGTCGCGTATGCCAAGCGACATGAAACCAACGCAAAAACTGCGTATTGGTGAGAAGCTGAAAGCTGCAGAGAGTCATTCGGATCACGGTCACTTCCACGGTGACTTTGATCAGGATCGCCAGTAATGACCAGCGATTAACGCTAAACATAAACAGCCACGCAAATGCGTGGCTGTTCTTTTATATACGGCAGTATTACTCGGCTGTAATAATATCCATCACCAGCTTGCCATCTTCGCGAATCGGGCCGTCTTCTTTCGCGCCCAGTGTGTATTCAAACACGCCGGTTTTCATCCCGCCATCTTCACCGTGGAGCATTAGCATCTCGCCAGTGTCGACAACACCGAAAGCGGCCGGGCATATATGTATCGGGAAATTCAAACCGACTCTTTTGTGTCGGTATTGGTGTATTCATAGCGCCTGTCTGCGACAAAAGCACCTGCGCTTGAGTATTTTCGGGCAGAGGATTTGATTTGCATCGATCTTTGGATTGCATTCCCGAGTGAATGGGTTTACCCGTTCGGAAGTGGACGTTAAGATAGCGCCACACATATTCTGATATTCTGAAAAGCAGACTTCATGAAACTGATCCCTTTGCTCAAACAACCCCGAATTCACTGACGCCGCTGGCCGTTAATCAACATGGGCCTACAGCGGAGATTTCCCTGTGGGTGAAATTATTGAAAGTGTAAACAGGTTGAAAATGAGCGAAAAACATTGGTCGAAAGTTCAGTTGTTACATGAGGTTGTGACGAATCCGAACATCTTTGTAAAAGGGACTCGCAGTTATTATAGCGATTGCTGGGATGACGGGTTTGAAGCATCCGTGGTGCGTTATCTGCACGGAGATGAAATCAGCCGACAGTGGGAGCCGAAATGGCCGATCGATCAGCTTCGAATCGGCGATTGCGTGTGTATCGCTGCTGAGGTGGTCATTTTAATGGGGGGCAACCATACCCATAGGGCTGATTGGCTTTGTCTGTATCCTTTTATGGATTTCATCGAAGAAGCCTATGTCGGCAAAGGTGATACCGTGATTCAGGATGGCGCCTGGCTGGGGATGCGTTCGATGATCATGCCGGGAGTGACGATTGGTGAAGGTGCCATTGTTGCGGCCAATAGTGTCGTGACCAAAGATGTTGCACCGTACAGCATTGTTGCTGGTTCTCCAGCGAAGCTGGTGAAGTTTCGGTTTGAAACTGCAGTGATTGATGTTCTGCTGGCATTGAAGGTATACGACTGGCCTGCGGAAAAGTTCGAAGCACTGAAAAGGTATCTTTGTGCCGATGATATCGGGGCACTGAAACAGGCATCGGATGCTTACGATCAGTCAAAAAGCATTGGCTGACACCAAACTGCATTGATGTGAAAAAAGCCGCTGAATTAGCAGCGGCCTTTTTTTGCTTGTCCCGGTGGGCAGAAACTGCCGTTGCCGCCATGATGGTGATCATCATAGTCACCATTGGTGGTGGCTTTGATGTTCACACCGTCTACTTCACCTTCAACATGTGTCAGCTGACAACCGGTCAGAGACAGGCTGATGGTCAGTAAACCGAGCAGAGTTAATGATTTCATTGTTAACGCCATAAAATGGGAAAAGCGGGCACTGTAAATGATTTTCGCAAGGCCTGTGTTAGCCTGATGTCAATGATTGCTGAGCCTGTCAAAATCCGCTTCTGGCAGGATAATCTGACAATATTGTGAAAAATTAGTTTTCATTCTGGTAAAAAGTTCTGCAAAGCCATTGTAAACTGATAGTAACCTTTGAAATAGCGACCTTCTTCGTTGGCTACCTGTCAGGAGGCAAACATGAAACGGGTCTTTTATATCAGTGATGACCTGGATGAACTTGAGCTGGTTGAACATGAGTTGGAACTGAGTGGTTTTACTTCTCCGCAAATCCATGTTCTCAGTAACAAAGATGCTGATGTGTCGAGCCACAAGCATTTGCATCCGGTGCAATCTGTGATGCGCAATGACGTTGTGCACTCAACTGAAATTGGCGCTGTGATCGGGGCGATTGCCGCAGCCGGCGTATTAATTGCGGCCTATGCCTCCGGGGTGACAGATGCGGTTGGCTGGGCACCTTTCATTTTACTGGCGATTGCGATTCTGGGATTCATTACCTGGGAAGGGGGATTGTTTGGATTTCAGGAACTGCATTATCAGTTCCGCCGGTTTAAAAACGTCCTGAAATCCGGCAAGCATGTATTAATGGTGGATGTTGAGCCGGAGCAGGAACTGCAGCTGGCCAGTATTACCCTGGCGCACGACAAACTCAAACCTGCCGGAACCGGGAAATCTCCTCCGCACTGGGTGGTCGCCATGCAGCAAAAATGGCAGCGGATGATGAAAACCTTGCCTTAACCGCTTGGTTCTGGCGCTGACAAGGTGTCTGCCGGGTCATTATCCGCCCGGCAGACTGAAAAACCATTCTCTGAGAGCAAAGATATAGCTTGCTTCGCTCGCCATCAGACCTACCAGGACGAGCAGGACTAACGGCGGAAGGAAAATGGTATACACCAAAGCGAGCCTTTCCCAGCGCATGTGCATGAACACGGCGGCAATCAGCCCGGCTTTCAGTGCCATAAACAGCAGAATAAGGCTCCACCGTAACATGCCCTGCAAATGGAAATAGTCGACCAGATACGAGAGGGTACTGAGCACAAAGAGCAGTCCCCATACTTTAAGATACAGGCTGATTGGATGCTGCTGCTTCACTGAATCATGAGTGAGTTCAGAATTTGCCATCATGGCCTCCTTGACGGTTTGCCTGAGTTACCACAGATAAAAAAAGGCGAATATAAATACCCACACCAAATCAACGAAATGCCAGTACAGTCCGGTGATTTCAACAATTTCGTATTTTCCTCCTTGTATTCCCGTGGCATGTGGATCCACCTGTTTTTTGTCATATTTCCCCAGAGCGACCCGAATGGCGACTATCGTCAGGTACAGCACGCCCACACTGACATGCAAACCGTGAAAACCGGTGATCATGAAAAATGCCGCACCAAACTGTGATGCTCCTTCTTCATTTCCCCACGGGCGAACTCCTTCGGCAATGAGTTTGCTCCATTCGAACGCCTGCATACTGACAAAGGCCAATCCCAAAAGCGCGGTTAACAACATCAGTAAGGCAGTGGACCAGCGCTTTCCCTGATAGCCGCAGTTGACGGCCATCGCCATGGTTCCGCTGCTGGTGATCAGCACAAAGGTCATAATGGCAATCAGGATCAGGGGGATGGAATGACCGGCAATCGTTAAGGCAAAGACCTCGCTGGTTGGTGGCCAGATGTCAGTCGTGGTCATGCGGACCGACATATAGCCCACCAGAAAACAGCCGAACACAAAGGTGTCGCTGAGCAGAAAAATCCACATCATGGTTTTGTTTGCCGAGACGTGAAATGCCGCACGATCGCCGGCATAGTCGTTGACGACCCCTGTCCAACCTGTTTGGCTGCCCAGGGTTGGCGTCCGGGATGGTTGGGTTTCACTCATAATCAAGACCTCTCGTTCTGCCGGCTGTGCGGATCAGGTTAATCGCAGTAAGCCCAGCAGAAACAGCCAGATGAATAACAGGAAATGCCAGTACCGTGCGCAGAGCTGCAACCATAAATGCAGGTTGTCCCTTTGCCCCCGCCAGACCTGATACACCACTACACCCAGGGCCAGAACCCCACCGATTATGTGCAGTGCATGCAGGCCGGTCAGGAGATAAAAAAAGCTGTTAGCCGGGTTGGCCAGCACGCCCTGGTTGATCTTGACCAGCGCCTGCCAGGCCCATAACTGTGCGAGAATAAAGCCGAGCGTAAAACAGACCGCCATTATCAGCTCGGTCTGGCAGGCGGCAAGGGCAGGCAGCAAACGGGCTTTACGGCCGGCAAGGTGCATGGCCACACAGCCCAGTACCAGCAGTGATGTGCTCAGCATCAGTTGCCACGGTTCATTGAGCGCTTGCCAGTCACTCAGCGTGTGGCGGATGTAATAGGCCACGGTAAACAAGAAAAACAAGGCGCCAATAACCCCCATGAGTACCCACAAACCGGTCGAGGCAATCGCATAGGTGCTGGCAGGCTGGTAGTGGGCATTCGGGGCCGGACTCAGGTTGCCCGACGCCAGTGTCGAGAGTGCAGGCTTACGGCTCATGTTTCGGACTCCTCAGGCTCGCTGTCGGGCATATCCGTCGCGATATCGTCGGGCGGCTGGTTCTGCGGCAGATAATCTTCTTTGGCGCCGGGCACGCTGAAATCATAGGCCCAGCGATACACCACAGGGAGCTCATCGCCCCAGTTGCCATGTTTAGGTGGCGTATCAGGGGTTTGCCACTCCAGTGAGGTGGCACGCCAGGGATTGCCGCCCACAGCTTGTTCATGACGCCAGCTCCAGTACATGTTGAAGATAAACAGCAGTTGCGCCGCCCCGACAATCAGGGCCGCGATGGTAATGAAGGCATTGAGCTGCTGCGCCGATTCGGGAATAAAACTGTAGTCTTCCCAGGCGAAATAGCGCCTTGGCATCCCCATAACACCGAGATAGTGCATAGGAAAATAAATGGCGTAAGTCCCCAGAAACGTAAACCAGAAATGGATATGGCCCATGGTGTTGTTCAGCATTCTGCCGGTGACTTTGGGATACCAGTGATAGAGCCCGCCGAAAATCGCCAGGATCGGTGATACGCCCATCACCATGTGGAAATGGGCCACCACAAAATAGGTGTCCGACAAGGGAATATCGACCACCACATTGCCCAGAAACAAACCGGTTAAGCCACCGATGACAAAGGTGCTGATGAAGGCCAGAGCGAACAGCATAGGCAGCGTGAGATGAATGTCACCTTTCCAGAGCGTAAACAGCCAGTTGTAGACTTTAATCGCGGTCGGAACGGCGATCACCAGGGTGGTGATGGCAAAGAAAAAGCCGAAGTACGGGTTCATACCGCTGACATACATATGGTGCGCCCAAACGACAAAGCTCAGTACCCCTATGGCCAGAATCGCCCATACCATCATCTTGTAGCCGAAGATGTTTTTGCGGGCATGAATGCTGATTAAGTCTGACACTATGCCAAAGGCAGGCAAGGCGACTATGTAGACTTCAGGATGACCAAAGAACCAGAACAGGTGCTGGAACAGGATAGGGCTGCCGCCGCCGTGCTCGGTAAGCTGTCCCATGGATATCACGGCAGGCATAAAGAAACTGGTGCCGAGCAGTTTATCGAACAGCATCATCACCGCACTGACAAACAGGGCAGGGAAGGCCAGCAAAGCCATGGCTGAGGCGGTAAAAATACCCCAGACGGTCAGAGGCATGCGCAGCAGCGTCATGCCCCGGGTCCGCGCCTGCAGCACAGTGGTGACATAATTCAGCCCGCCCATGGTGGCGGCGACGATAAACACCGCCAGCGATATCAGCATCAGCACAATGCCCCAGTCGGTGCCGGGTGTGCCGGGCAAAATGGCCTGCGGCGGATAAAGGGTCCAGCCGGCGCCGGTTGGCCCGCCGGTGACAAGGAAACTGGCCAGTAAGATCAGTGAAGCCAGCAGATAAAACCAGTAACTGAGCATATTCAGAAAAGGGAAAACCATGTCTCTGGCACCCACCATTAACGGAATCAGATAGTTACCGAATCCGCCCAGAAACAGCGCCGTCAGCAGGTAAACCACCATGATCATGCCGTGCATGGTCAGCGCCTGATAATAGGTATTGGCATCAATGAAATCGAAGGTGCCGGGAAAGCCCAGCTGCAGGCGCATAATCCAGGACATGACCAAGGCAATCAGGCCCATAAAAATGGCGGTCAGAGAATACTGAATGGCAATGACCTTATGATCCTGGCTCCAGATATACTTGCTCCAGAACGATTGCGAATACCCGGAGCTGTGTTGGTGAGTCTGTGCTGTCATATCTCCTCCCGTCGCGAGCACTATTGCGCCAGAGACTGGATATAAGCGATCAGGGCATCGATTTCCTGATCATTCAAAGTATACGCAGGCATGACCGCAGGGTAGCCTTTTACCAGTTCGGCTTTGGCATCCAATATGGCCCGTTTCAGATAAGCTTCATCGGCCTGAAGCTGTGTATCATCTGACAGGGTTCTTGTATTGCCGTACAGCCCTTGCCAAGTCGGTCCGATGCCGGTCTTGCCGTCGCTGCTGTGGCAGGCGATACAGCCGTTGACTTGCGATAACGTCTCGCCCATCGCAATCAGATCGGTTTGTGAGAGTGCCTCGCCACTCGCGGTCGTGTCTGCGGGGCGCTGGGTTTGGGCAAACGTCGGCTGTGCGGCCAGCCAGCGACCAAACTCTGCTTCGTCTTCAACCACAACACGCCCGCGCATATTGAAATGCCCGACACCACAGAGTTCGGCACAAAGAATGTCAAACTGTCCGCGCTCAGTGGGCCTGACCCAGAAATGGGTGACGGTGCCGGGAACCAGATCCATTTTTGCCCGGAACTGGGGCACGTTGAAATCATGGAGGACGTCTTTGGATCGCAGCAGCACTTTGTAGGGCGCGTAAAGGGGCAAGTGCAGCTCGGGCAACAGAATTATCCGATCATCTGCACCGGCAGGATCATCCGGGTCAATGCCTAACGGGTTGGTACTGGACACAAACCGGGTGTCACTTTTGCCCAGTTGAGCGTCATTACCGGGAAAACGGAATCGCCAGCGCCACTGCTCACCGACGACTTCGACAATCCGTGCCTCATCAGGCACGCTGACAAATTGCCCGTACACCACCAAGCCCGGGGCCAGTAAAGCGATAATGCCGACAGAGGTAATGCCGATCAGCCAGGCTTCCAGCTTTTTGCTGTCGGGCTGAAACTGGGACTGGCGGCCGGGTTTATGTCTGAAGCGAATGACCAGCCAGGCAAGCACCAGGTTCAGAACGATAAAAAACGCTCCGGTAATGATGAGAGTCAGGTGCAGCGCATTATCTATCTCCCCCCAATTTGACGCAGCAGGCGTCAGCCACCAGGGGCTGTAAATATGGAAGGCAATGGAAGCAACGACAATAATGATCAGGGCAATGGCTATTGCCATATATCACCTTTTACCGAAATTGGTCGCATCCATGAGAGGAACAAAAATCGGTAACCCGAACCCTGAAAGTCAAACAGTATTGTTGCCCGCGCAGTGAAGGCTTTATACACAGCTGCCAGCCAGAAAAATGACAAAGTGGCTGTGTTTGATAGTCATATTGATTAAAAGCTTAGTGGACATCACCATGCTGTGCGAGTGATCTGAGGGCTTTCTCTGCAGACGGTTCGTAAATGAGAAAGCTGGGTTTCACCGAAAAATGTCTTACTATGAGAGAGGTTATTCAGGCACAATCGCCTGATAGTCAATAAGATAAGCTTTCCCAAAAATGAGGAGGGGATGTGGCTGGTGCAAGTTTGTTAACCTTGCTGGATGATATTGCAACCGTACTCGATGACGTTGCCGTAATGAGTAAGGTCGCGGCCCGGAAAACCGCCGGGGTGCTGGGGGACGATCTGGCCCTGAATGCCCAGCAGGTGGCCGGGGTAAGAGCAGAACGAGAAATCCCGGTTGTGTGGGCGGTGGCAAAAGGTTCGTTTAAAAATAAGTTGATCCTGGTGCCGGCGGCCCTGTTAATCAGTGCTGTTGCACCCTGGCTCATCGTGCCATTGCTGCTGACTGGCGGTTTGTTTTTGTGTTTTGAAGGTGCAGAAAAAGTCATTCACAAACTCACTCATGATGATGCAGAAGAAGAGCTGAAAGATCACGATCAACTGCCCGATGGCATGGATATTGATGAATACGAGCAGAACAAGATAAAAGGAGCAATCAGAACCGATTTTATTCTGTCAGCCGAAATTATCGTGATTGCATTAGGCACCGTTCAGGGCATGTCTTTGATGACGCAATTGCTGGTAGTCAGCCTGATTGCCCTGACCATGACAGTGGGCGTTTATGGCTTAGTGGCAGGGATTGTCAAACTTGATGATGCTGGCTTTTATCTGGTGAAGCAGCATCAGGAGAAGAGCCTGTTGCACCGTTTTGGTCAGCTGTTGATCGCCGCCGCGCCTAAGCTGATGAAGTTACTGGCCGTTGTCGGCACCATCGCCATGTTTTTGGTCGGCGGCGGTATCGTGGTTCACAGTATTCCCGATTCGCATCACTGGCTGGTGGTTTTAACTGAGCGGTTGCAAGCTCTGCCCGGTGCATCATGGCTGGTGCCCATGATGACCAACCTGATAGTCGGTATCGTTGCGGGCCTGCTGGTACTGGCTGTCATTTCGGCCTGGCAGCGTTTGCGCGGTAATCAGGCAGCATAAATCATTGACTTAAGGTATGCTGATGTCAGCTTGAGATGTAAGTATAAGAATGAATATGACGAAAAAGCCAAGACGCAGACCTTTTGTGATGCTGAACCGCCTGCCTTTGCTGGCGGTTCTGTTTTTCCCCGGTATCACAGCTGCCAGCAGTGAGCCGGGAACCGCAACAGTACAGGGAGCGGTATTATCCCAGAACACTGCCTCAGTGCTGGCAGATGCATTCGAACAATCAGCCCAACTGTGGCGGCGAGATGCTATCGCTTATGCCCGGTTGCCCAGCCGTGATGATATCGGCCAGATACTCACTACCTACGGGTTAGATGCGGCAGGAAAACCGGTTCCTGTCTCACAGCAAGACATTGTTCAGGAAAGTGTTGTTGTCCGTGATATGCAGCCATTGGTCGGGGCGGTTTATCACGAATATCTGATGACCAAAACCGCCTGGTTCGAACAATACGGCATGATGCCAGATACGCTGTCATTCCACAGTTATCAGTCGTTGCGTCAGGTACAGGTATTGACCGTGGATGCACAGCTGGTGTCAGCACTTGGCAGCCTGGACGGTAAATCTGTCGAGATAAAAACCAGTGATTTCCCGGCATTAATTGATGCAGACCAAGATGCAGAGACTGCTCTTTCCACCGTTACCCTGATGTTAGGCGATCGGGTGACAGATGCTGGCGAAGTGATAGCGATAGACACACTGCAACAGCTCTATAGCCTTCAGGGCGATCTCCCTCAAATCTGACAGGAACCAGCCGCAGGGCTGGTTTTTTCATCTTTATCTCCCGCCGATACCGCAGCAATGTCACTGTGGTATTTTTTGACTGATCATTTTGAGAATAATTGTTATTATTCTTCCCATTACTTTCCAGAGTGTCGCAGCGACGCTGGTGTGATTACACCAAACGGTAGAAAGGAATGTGCCCCAAAAAGATAATTCAACTTGAATGATAATAGTTATTATTTATTCTAGTGTTATTGGCCTGGTAAGAATTTGCGTTTGCTCAAAGTGCAGCAAGCGAGTCCATGATAGTTTGGTGAATGGATGACAACAGCGTTGAATACAAAACAGAGCTCTGAAGCTGGCCGCTTTCCCAGCACCATTGCGCGTGCCGTTCAGCCGGAAAATTTGATTCGGTTGTTCAATGATGCGGAGCGTTTGATACCCATAATGAAAGGTGTTTCCGCGCCTGACACCTTGTTTTGTATTAAGCGTGATGGCAACAACGATCAGTTGCTGGCCAGCCTGTATCAGTACTGGCAGCAGAACTATCCGGAAGCTGGGCAGCCTTACTGGACGACACGTAGTTGGTCTATGCTGACCTGGCAGCCGCTCTATCTGGCTTTTGTCTGTGTTTACAGTGTGCAGTCGGTGCCGCCACTGAGCCGTATCGTTCAGCAATATAACAATGCAGGGTGGGTGGCTGGCTACAGTTTCAGCCAGAATAGCCAATGGTGCGAAGGCAATACCCAGCAGCTGATTCAGTGCGCGGGCCGTGAGCTGGTCGATCTGTATGACGATCTGCGAGAGCAGATGGAACACCATACTCGTATTCGTCCTGGTTTTACCCGCCAGTTACTGGCGGATGCCGTCCTGGCGGTGCTGCTGCGTTACCACAATGCATTACCTGAGAAGATGCCGGCGGACGATGTACCCCAGCATGCCGCTTGGTGGCTGGAAAGTCTTGGCTTGCCCGCCAAGCATATTGAGACCCTGTACCGCTCCGAAGCCGACGGTCAGTGGCAACAACTGCGAGTCAGTTGCTGTATGCATTACCGGCGTGATGATGGCAGCTATTGCGAAAACTGCCCGAAGAATAAACTCTAGGCCTGGTTGTGCCGCACGCGATGCGTTGATCACAATCTTGCAGTGTAAGTCATAAGAAAAACTATGTTTGAACTCAACAACATCCGTGTACACCGTGGTGGGCGCGATATTTTGCGTATCGATCAGCTCACTATCGACAGCGGGGCTTTTACCATGGTGCTGGGCCACAATGGTTCAGGTAAATCAACGCTGGTGAACTTGCTTGCCGGACAAACGGCGCCCGATGAAGGCGACATTCTGCTCAACCAACAGCCACTGACTACGCTGTCTGCCAAAGCGCTGGCACGTGAAGTGGCTTTCCTGCCACAAAAGCTGCCGGACGTTGCCGGCTTGACGGTCAGAGAACTGGTGAAACTGGGGCGCTTTCCCTGGCGCGGCACATTCGGTCGCTGGCAAAAAGATGATGTCGCCATCATTGAAGCAGCCATGCGCAAGACTGGCACCTTACGCTTTGCCGACAATCTGGCCGACCAGCTCTCTGGCGGGGAACGCCAGCGCGCCTGGGTGTCTATGCTGCTGGCCCAGCAGTCACCTGTCCTGATCCTCGATGAGCCGACCTCGGCACTGGATATTCATCATCAGTATCAACTGATGTCTTTGCTGGCAGAGCTGAACCGAGACACAGGCTGTGGCGTAATCGTCATCTTGCACGATCTGAATCTGGCTTTGCGTTTTGCCACGCACGTGGTGGCCCTGAAGCAAGGGCGCATTGCCTTCACCGGCCCGAAAGACGTGTTACTGGATGAACCAAGACTGTCTGCATTGTATGAGACGGACATTAAACTCATTGATCACCCTGTCAATTCAGATCACCTGACTGGCCAGAAAGTTGCTGTGGTGTGTGAATAACAGTGGCACGAAAAACAGAGAAGTTGTCGTTTTATGTTGAATAAATGGTTGAAAAATATGGGCCCAGTGGCGCGAATGAGCAAATGGACTGCCGTGGCAGCCTTGCTGTTCTCCGGTCAGGTGTTTGCTGAGATAACGGTGACCGACAGCCGAGGTGAGCACACACTGACTGAGCAGCCCCAGCGTGTGGTTGTTCTCAACTGGGATCTGGCTGAACAAGTACTGGAACTGGATGTCACTCCTGTTGGTATGCCAAATATCAGTGGCTATCAGGAATGGGTTGTTCAGCCTGCCATACCCGCCGGTGTGGCGGATATCGGCACCCGCACCGAACCGAATCTGGAGAAAATTGCGGAACTGAAACCGGATCTGATCCTGGCTGCCTCACCGCAAAAAGATTTGATCCCCCGCCTTGAAGCTCTGGCACCTGTGTTGTACTACGAAACCTACAGCCAGTCGCTCAGCAGTGCAGAAGCTGCCATTGCGAACTTCCGCCAACTGGCCACAGTCTTTGATCAGGAAGCGCTGGCTGAGCAGAAACTCACGGCCATGTCTGAACGTTTTACTGAACTGAAAAATCAGCTTAATCAGGCGTTTAATGGTGAGTCACCCAGTGTGGTCGCGATGCGATTTGCCAATCAGACCTCTGTGTATATCTATGGCCAGAATTCCACCACTAATTATGCGCTTGAGCAGTTGGGTCTGACACCGGCCATGCCTTTACCTGCCACCGAGTGGGGCATTGTGCAGAAGCGGCTGACCGACCTGCAAAAAGCGGGTAGGAGCTATGTGCTCTACTTCCGGCCTTTCAATGAAGAGAAGCAGTTGCAGCGCTCGGTTATCTGGAATGCCATGCCTTTTGTCCGCGATAAGCACGTAAACAGTGTTGCTTCTGTCTGGAACTATGGCGGGGCCATGTCAATCCGTTATATAGCCGAAGCCATGGCCGACAGCCTGTTTGAAATTGCGCCTGATCAGGATGTGGTTTCCTCCGTTAAGGGCGGGCAGGACTGATTCATGACCCGCTCTTTGTCTTTCTTTCCCATACTGCTGCTGGCCTTGTTGTCAGCCGTTGTTGCCAGTCTTCAGATTGGCTCTGATCTTTCTCTTTCCCGTCAGCTTGCCATAGTCACCGGCACCCAGGCTGAAGAATTTGCCGACATCATGTTTAGCTATGCCCAGCTGCCGCGCCTGGTGATGGCGTTGATGGTGGGCGCTATGCTGGGGCTGGTTGGCAGCCTGATGCAACAACTGACACAAAACGCGCTGACCTCACCGCTGACACTGGGCACCTCTTCCGGCGCCTGGCTGGCGCTGATCATAGTCAACGTCTGGTTCCCTGAGCTGGTGGGTGATCACAGTGCCCTGGCCGCTATGGCGGGTGCCATGCTGTCTCTGTTTCTGGTGATTTTCATTGCCGGGCCGAAAAATATGACGGGGTTGCCCCTAGTGCTGTCGGGCATGGTGGTGAATATTCTGCTTGGCTCAGTGGCAAGCGCTATCATTTTGCTGAACGCGGAATATGCTAAGAACGTCTTTATCTGGGGCGCCGGCGATCTGACTCAGAACGGCTGGGAATCTGTGCAGTGGTTGTTGCCCCGCTTGTCAGTGTCACTCCTGCTGCTGGTGTTTGCGCCGCGCATTCTGACCCTGATGCGTTTGGGTCATCAGGGTGCCACAGCACGTGGTCTGAATGTCGTTCCTGCTTTTATCGTGCTGATGGCTGTCGGCTTGTGGCTGGTGGCCGCGTCTATAACAGTGGTCGGTGTGATAAGCTTTATCGGACTGCTGACGCCAAATATTGCGCGGGCACTGGGTGCCAGAACCCCGAGGTTTGAGCTCACCATGAGTGCTTTGCTCGGGGCGCTGCTCTTAGTGGTGACAGATGCCGCCGCCCAGATGCTCAGCCAACTGACAGTTGACGCTATTCCGAGTGGCACCACGGCAGCAGCCATCGGTGCGCCGGCCCTGTTGTGGTTCAGTCGGCGTAAGATGAAAGCGCAGGATCAGGTGTCGATAAAACTGCCTCCGAGCCGGGATCGTCTTTCTGCTTTGAGCCTGCCAGCATTGATGCTGATTGTCGCTGGCATACTGTGCCTGACGGCTGTGTTTGTGACTGACGGCCACAGCTGGCATGTCGCGCTGCCAACGGCTTATCAGTGGGAACTCCGCTGGCCGAGGATGCTGACCGCTCTCAGCGCCGGAGTCGGGCTAGCCATTGCGGGCACTGTGCTGCAGCGGTTGATCTACAACCCGCTTGCCAGTCCGGATATTCTGGGGATCTCTGCCGGCGCAACCTTTGCTTTGGTGGGGGCCAGTGTTTTCCTGGGCATGAACATTTTTGCGGTGGGCTCTGTGCTGGCATTTGCTGGCAGTATGCTAGTGCTGGCCGTGTTACTGGTGCTGGGACGCCGTCATCAGTTTGCCCCTTCCAGCCTGATTCTGATCGGTATTGCCCTGACTGCTCTGATCGACGCCTTAGTGCAGTTTGCTCTGGCGAAAGGCACGCAGGACAGCTACAGTATACTGACCTGGCTGGCAGGCTCAACCTACCGGGTGACACAAGGCAAAGCGGTATTTCTGTTCGTTGGGGTGGCCGCCTTGTTCGTGTTCACACTTTCCACCTCGCGCTGGCTGACTCTGATTTCTGCCGGCAGACAGTTTGCGGCTGCTCGTGGTTTGAATGTCCCTGTCAGCAGCGCTTTGTTACTGGGGACTGTGGCTTTATTGTGTGCTCTGGTGACAGCCACTATGGGGCCGGTCGCTTTTGTCGGTTTGCTGGCACCACATATGGCGGTGATGCTGGGTGCCAAGCAGGCCAAAGAGCAGCTCTTAGTGGCGTCACTGGTTGGTGCATCTGTGATGTTAATTGCTGACTGGGTAGGGCAGACTGTGCTGTTCCCGGCTCAAATCGCGGCCGGCACTCTGGTGTCTGTGATAGGCGGCAGTTATTTTCTGTTTTTGCTGATTCGCGGCAGAAGCCGATAGCAATACAGCGCTTCGATTGAGCAGATAAAAAAGCCGGGTTAGCAGCAATGCAACCCGGCTTTTTGTTGTTACCCTTAAACCACCGCCTATGGCGGTGGTGATTGTTTAAAGCCGCCTTCTCAGAAGGCGGCTTATGGATTAACCTTCGATTTCCGCGTTGTGGTAAACGTTCTGCACATCGTCGCAGTCGTTCAGCATGTCGAGGAATTTGTCAAACGTGGCTACATCGTCGCCGGTGACCGGATGCATTGCCTGAGGAACAAAAGTGATTTCTTCCACTTCCATCACCAGATCAGGCATGGCGTCAGACAGGGCATTTTTCACTTTGAAGAATTCAGTGTGCGGTGCGAAAACAGTGATCATGCCGTCTTCCGCTTCGATGTCGGTCACATCTGCATCACCCATGATCAGGGCTTCCATTACGGCTTCTTCGTCATCGCCTTTGAACTGGAATACCGCCTGATGATCGAACATGTGAGCAACAGCACCTGGCGCACCGATTTTCGCGTTGTTCTTCACAAAACACTGGCGAACATCCATGTAGGTACGGTTGTTGTTGTCGGTCAGACAGTCAACGATTACAGAGCAGCCGCCAGGTCCGAAACCTTCGTAGCGTGCCGTTGAAAAATCTTCACCGCCGCCACCGCTTGCTTTATCAATAGCTTTTTCGATCACGTGACTAGGCACCTGATCTTTTTTTGCTTTTTCCATCAGACGGCGCAGAGACAGGTTGCTGTCCGGATCTGTACCGCCGTTTTTGGCGCTCATGTAGATCTCTTTACCGTACTTGGAATAGACCTTGATTTTAGCGCCTTGTGTTTTAGCCATTGAGGCTTTACGAACTTCGAAACTGCGTCCCATGGGGAATCACTCTCTGTAATTGATACTTTCGATATGTAGGGGCTGATTTTATCAGCACGGTCTGTATTTAGGCTAGTGCCTAGTTTCGCATTTACCAGCCGAAACGACAATTTGCCATAATCTGACCTGTGAACACCGGCTATTTTAGCTTGGTTTCCGCCCTTTTAAGGCGAAGAGACTATAAAAATAACCGTTTTGGTGATTAAAAATAGTCCAGATACATGAAAAACACGGTTTATGGCTCAAAAAATAGACATTTGAATATCTTGGTACTTTACAGTGTGAATTGAGCTGGTATGATTCACCGCACTTACGGAGAGATGGCTGAGTGGTTGAAAGCACCGGTCTTGAAAACCGGCATACGTTAATAGCGTATCTAGGGTTCAAATCCCTATCTCTCCGCCACATTCCATAAAGTTGCTGTTTAACAGCGGTTTTAAAAGAATTGGAGCGGTAGTTCAGTTGGTTAGAATACCGGCCTGTCACGCCGGGGGTCGCGGGTTCGAGTCCCGTCCGCTCCGCCACTACACGAAACCCTAGCCGAAAGGCTGGGGTTTTTTGTATTTAAGCGCCCCCGAAAGTGCTGCGCACTTTGGGTCGCGGGCCGGAATGCCGGACCATCGATTCCCGTCAGTCCGCCACTACAGCGAAGCCTCAGCAGAAATGCTGGGGTTTTTTTGTATCTAAGCGCCCCCGAAAGTGCTGCGCACTTTGGGTCGCGGGCCGGAATGCCGGACCATCGATTCCCGGTCGTGTGCGACCCCAGCCGTCCGCTCCGCCACTACAACGAAGCCTCAGCAGAAATGCAGGGGTTTTTTGTTATGCATTGAATCTATTTCCGCCCTATGGTCGGATGAGTCCCGGTCGTGTGCGACCTCAGCCGTCCGCCAGCACACCAAGCCTCAGCAGCAATGCCGAGGCTTTTTGTTATATGTTGGGTTTTTATCCGTTCTGTGGTCGGATAGCTGAAAACCGGGATGGTGATTTGTGCTGTGGGCAAGCCTCTTCTGTGTCGAAGAGGCTTGTTGGATGTGGAGGAGGTAGTGGCGAAACGATCTCGCGAAATGATTTACAGCTTGAAGCGGCCAACCAGTTGATCAAGTTGCTTCGACAAGGCCTGAAGCTCGCCGCTGGATGCAGTGAGTTCGTTGGCGATGTCGGCGGTCTCTGAGGTTAAATGGTTGATGTCTTCAATATTGCGGTTGATTTCATGTACCACGGAGGATTGCTCTTCCGTGGCGGTGGCCACCTGAATGTTTTGCTCGCTGATTTGATCGATATAGGTGGCGATCTGGGCGAGTGACCCGGTCGCCTGGTTCGCTTGTTCTGCGACATCAGAACCTTGCTGGCGTCCCTGAGAGATAGCGTTGACGGCTCTGGTCGATTCATTCTGCAGTCTGTTGATCACTTCCTGTATCTCTTCGGTGGAACCGGCAGAGCGTGAAGCCAGGGTTCTGACTTCATCGGCAACGACCGCAAAGCCGCGACCCTGTTCACCGGCACGGGCAGCTTCAATGGCGGCATTCAGCGCCAGCAAATTAGTCTGCTCTGAAATGCTGCGGATAGTATCCAGAATGGCACTGATATCGGTGACCTGGTGCGCGAGCGCTTCAATCACACCGGTAATGTCACCCAAGTCATTGCTCAGCTCGCTCATTTTCTCTCTGGATTGCTCAACCACCTGGCTGCCATCCTGAGCCTGTGTGGTGGCTTCTTTTGCGATATGCGCCGCCTGGGCTGCGTTATTGGCGATTTCATTAACTGTCGCCCCTAACTCATTAATGGCCGTCGCCACCTGTATGGTTCGGTCTCGCTGCGTTAAGCAGTTGCTTTGTGTTGTCTGTGCAGTTGATGCCACGGCTTGGGCTGTTTTGGCTAAGTTTCTTGAGCTTTGCGCCACTTCTTCCACAGAGCGGTGAATCTTGGCGAAGAAATTATTCAGCGTCTGGCTGATCGCGTTCAGCTCATCGTTACCGTCCAGTTCAATTCTGGTGCTGAGCGCCATGTCCTGTTCAGCCGTTTTAATGGTTTGCTGAAGAATCGCTACCCTTGAGCGCAGGTTCTGAATAATGATGAAAGACACCAGGAAAGAGACGATCAGCGCAACAATGATAATCATCACCAGATTGCGTTGCCCGTCATTGAAACTGCTCTGGGCTTCATTGTTGAAGGTTTCGGCCTGAGTTAACAGGGTATCCAGCAGCGTATTGGTGTCTTGACGCATGACGCCATAATCGACGGCGTACTGGGTGTAATAGCGGTAGGCATCGGACAGATTACCTTTTTCCAGCGCAGCCAGCATGGGGTTGAGATCTGAGGCGATCGTGGCTTCAAAGCGTTGTTGTAATTTCTGCGCTTCCCGGCGTAATTCAGGGTTAATCTGCGCAGCTACCGATTGCTCAATTGCAGCACGCATTTCCGGAATGTCTTCGGTGCGTGTTTCATTGATCCTGGTCTGTACGCCTTTGGCGTCTTTCAGGCCATCAATTTCCTGAAATAACATCATGTCGATCCCCACGCGCATTCTCGGAATGCGTGAAGCGACTTCAGCCATAGCGCGCATTGGCGTGGCAGTATTCATGTAAAGCCGTTCTGACTTTAGCCCTATTTGAGACATGGTCGAATAACTGATTATGCCGACAAGTAATAACATGATGCACGGAAGCAATACCGCGAGTATCAGCTTTGTTCTTAAGGTCAGTGTATTTATTAGCATTGTTATCTCTTATTTACATATCCATAGAATGAAAAGGGGCGGAATAACACTGAGACGTGGGGGAGTTTGCCGGTGTTAGCCTGCCTTTGTAACCCGATGTGAGCGACTTATTGTGTCTTTATTGCCTTGACTGATTTGAATACAGACAAGGCTATTATGTCATCGCACATCATTCGTTTATTTATTCATTTCATCAATGTCATTTTGGTTAATTATCTGAGTAAATAAATGAAGTTGGGCTGGAAGTAACACCTTTGGCTATGCACCATCGTTCGAAAGCGGGTATCGGTGCCTTTTTCAAACAGCAGCGACCAGTCAGGTATGACGGAATGTTGCACAAAGACGGGCTTTGTTCAGCCCCCTGACTGCAGGGGGCCGGTTGTTCAGGTTCAGCATGCGGGTGGTAATGACTGCGTATTCTGATCAAATAAATGGCAATACTCAGCGCGCAGGGAAACGGCCATACTGGCGCCGTTCTTCAGGTCATGCAGCAATGCTTTTTCGCCATCCATCATCAGGCTCAGTTTGTCTATGTCGCCGGAATAGCAGTGAATATACGACAGCGCACCAAGGTATTCCGCCACATTGATCTGCATATTTAACACTGTGCTGCCATCATCCATCGAATCCGGTGTTGCAACCAGCAAGTGCTCAGGGCGTATACCCAGTGTGATGTGATCGCCCGGTCTCACTGTGCTGCCGTCCCTGTTGATAGTGATCTGGTGCTGATCGGCTACAGATACAGTGGTGCTGCAAGCATCAGCGCTGATAACTGTAACCGGAATGAAGTTCATTTTGGGCGAGCCGATAAAGCCTGCCACAAACTGGTTTGCCGGATGGTAGTAGAGATCCAGCGGCGCGCCCACCTGTTCAATACGGCCATCACGTAGCACCACAATTTTGTCGGCCAGCGTCATGGCTTCCACCTGATCATGGGTCACATACACCATGCTGGCCGACAGTGAGCGATGCAGCTCGGCAATCTGGATTCGCATGTCGACCCGCAACTCGGCATCCAGATTGGACAGCGGCTCATCAAACAGGAAAAGCTTAGGGTTGCGGACTATGGCCCGGCCGATTGCCACACGCTGTCGCTGACCGCCCGACAGCGCCTTGGGCAGGCGATCGAACAGGTGATCGAGTTTAAGCATCTTACCGGCCAGCTCGACTTTTTCTTTTACTTTGTCTTTGGGTTGCTTATCAATATTGAGCGCAAACGCCATGTTTTCCCATACTGTCATCTGCGGGTACAGGGCATAAGACTGAAACACCATGGCGATGCCTCTGTCGGCCGGTGCTTCTCGGGTGACGTCTTCCCCATCAATAAAAATAGTGCCGGACGAGGGCTCCTCAAGGCCTGAAATCATTCGCAATAAAGTGGATTTCCCGCAACCGGACGGGCCGACAAAGGTGACAAATTCCCTGTCATTGATTTCCAGATCGATACCTTTCAGTACTTCGGTCTGGCCGTAGTGTTTTTTGATGTTTCTCAGTTGAATGTGAGCCATGGCTATTCCTTAATTCCACCTTGGGTCAGACCTTGAATAAAGGCTTTTGATGCGAGTAAGAATGCGATCAGTGTGGGTGCCATCATGATGATCAGTCCGGCAAACATCATGTGCCACTGGATGGCAAATTCGTTCTGAAACTCCTGCAGTCCCAGCGTTAGCGGATATAAACTGCGATCTTGCAAAAACAGCAGCGGGAAGAGGTACTCGTTCCAGGCACTGACAAAAGACAACAGGGCAACCGTGGCGATGGCAGGCTTGACCAGAGGAAGCACTATCTTCCAGTAAATCTGAAAGGGCAAAGCGCCATCGACCCGCGCCGCCTGCTCAATTTCCGGTGAAAGGTGTTTAAAGAAGGTACTGAGAATAAACACCGCCACAGGCATCATGCTGGCCGCCTGCACCAGAATAATTCCCAGCAGTGAGTTGAGCAGATCCAGACTTTGCACTACCACAAAAAGAGGCGCCATTGCCAGACGCAGCGGCACGATCACCCCGATCATAAAAAGAATGAAAATGGTGCGGTTGCCCCGAAACTCAACCCGGGCCAGCACAAAGGCCGCCATGGTACTGAACAAAACGGCAACCGCGACGGTGCCAACGCTGATAATCAGCGAATTCATAAAGTAACCACTGAAATTGGCCATTTCCCAGGCCGCGGCATAGTTATCAAACTGCCAGCTGTCCGGCAGAGAAAAGGGCGCACGAATCACCTGGCCCAGGCTGCCTTTCATGGAGTTGATAAACGCCAGGCCAAAGGGGATGGCGACCACCAGAGCCCAGGCCAGTAACAGAAACTGCACCAGTACCTGCTCCATTGGGCGAAGTTTGAAAATCCTTTCCATAAGCTGTCCTATCGGTTGCGCATATTGCGAAGCGCGAGATAAATGGTGGCCGGTAAAATCAGCACTGATATCACCATGCCGATAGCGGCAGCCATGCCAAGATCGGCAGTGCCGGAGCCGCCGCTGGTGCCAAATGCGGTACGGTACTGAAAGGTGCCTAAAATATCGGTGGAATAATAAGGACCGGCATCCGGGCCCATCAGAATCAGCACGTACTCGGCATTATTGAAGACATCGACCATGGTCAGAATGGTAATCAGCACGAAGGCGGGCGCCAGCACGGGAAAAACCACATGACGGATACATTGCCAGCGGTTGGCGCCGTCCAGTACTGCCGCTTCCAGCAAATCAGCCCGTACGCCCAGAATGGCCGACAGAATCAGCATGATGGAGAAGCCAAGCTTCTGCCAGGACTGAAACAGGGCAATGGTTGGCAGCGCGGTATCGGCTTCTCCCAGAAACATCAGCGGCGAGCTGATCAGATCCCAGTGCATCATCAGCTGATTTAACGGGCCGCGCACGTCAACGATTAACTGACCAAGAAAAGCAACGGCCACGGCAGCCAGCGGATAAGGCATGAAAAACAGCAGTTTATATGCTGATTTACCGGCGGTGTTCCAGCTCAGCAACAGCGCGAAGGTTGTGCCTAATCCCAGAAAAAGACTGATACAAATGGCAAAAAATACAAACGTCTGCTGAAACGCATTCCAGAGCTGGTTGCTCATGTACTCATCGGCGAGCAACTTGGTGAAGTTGTCGAAGCCGACAAAAGTTGCCGGCCCGATTCCCGGCCAGTCGAAGAAGGACAGCACCAGTGTGCCGATTAAAGGTAACAGGTTGAATATCCCGTATAACAGACAGCCGGGGATCAGCAGCAGGGCGTACTGGAGTTTCTCTTTTTGCCGGAAACTCAAACCTTGCGCTTTCTTAACATCGCCGCGCAGCAGCTCAGCGGGCAGATCGTCTGAATAGTCATCAGGGCTAGGGGCGTGTGGCATAACGACTCCGTTTGGGGAAATGGCCTGCCGGAGCAGGCCAACAGAAAAAGGTTACAGGTTCTTCGCTTTAAAACCGTTTTCGATTTCCTGCGTCAGACCCTTGGCATCGACTTTACCTGCCAGAAATTTCTGGTAAGCCGGGCCGACGATTTCCTCATACTGCACGTTAAAAGGCCCCTTCCAGGTCAGGTAGGGTTGCGCGTGCTGTGAAACAAAGCTGGCCGCTTCGGCCTGATATTTCCCCTGGTAGGTAATGCCTTCGGCGTAAGTCGACAGCTCGCCAACATGATCTGCAAATAACTGGGCGAATGCTTTGGTGGCGGTGAAGGCCAGCAATTTATCGGCAGCTTCGCGTTTACTTCCTTTGGCATTGACCAGATAAGCACCGTCTGCAAAGGCATAGACTTTGCCGCCGTGCCCCGGAATTGGCATCAGGCCAAGTTCTACACTGGGATCGGTCTGCGCGATAGTCGAGAGTGGCGAGGTGGACCACAAACCATCAATGATCATGGCAGAATCACCCAGCGCGATATTCGCCCGCATTCCGTTATAGTCCTGTGCCGCTGCCGATGGATTAATGTACGGCTGCCAGCTGGCGAATGTGTCGGCTACCTGCTGATAACCCTCAGCGGTAAAGGGAGACTGACGGCTGGCGACCTGTTTCATGCCTTCGCCGGACAGACCGGCTTCCAGTCCGGCGCTCATCATTGCCAGTGCCCAGCCAGCGCGGCCCGGTACTTCCAGCGGGATCACCCGGTTCTCTTTCAGGGTTTTCATCACAGCCACGAACTGCTCAGCTGTTTTGGGCTCGTCGAGGTTCAGCCGGTTGAAAATGGCCTTGTTATAAATGATCTGAACGGTCTGCACCGCAAAGGGCACGCCATAGATCTTACCGTCGGAACCGGTAGCTGCAACCAGAGTGGCTGGCGAAATACCGCTGATATCGACCGTGGCGGGCAGCGGTGCTATCACGCCGGCATTGGCGTACTGATCAATAAATGAAGCGCCGGGACGCCCCTGAAACAGGTCAGGCCCGTTGTCACTCTGCAAGCCCAGTCGTAAACGGGAGTTGTAATCGACGCCCTTGAAAACTTCCACCTTGATGTTGACGTCATCCATGGCTTTCGAGACCGCCTCCCATAGCGGGCGCTCCTGTTTGCGCCAGGTCCAGAGGGTGAGGGTTTCTTCCGCGAATGCAGACATGGGGGTGGCCACCAACAAGCCCAGCAGGGCAGAGATTGCGGTAATTCCTGACTTACGTTTCATATCGCCTTCCTTATGATATTTAGTTTCGGTTGGAAACTAAGTAAAAATGTAGAGAAATTAGCCGCGGATGCAAGGATCAAAATCACAATTATGTTAACAAGAAGATAACAACTATAAGGGTAACCTTGGAATGCATGGTTAAGTTAACAGAGTTAGAAATAAGGGAAATTAAGCCTTGAATTCAGCGGAGAGATTGATTAACAATAAATTCAACACAATAAGTTTCTAATGGAAACTAAATGATTAGAAAGGCACCAAACATCAAACAGGTTAACACCTCTCGCGTTATAGACGTGCTGTGGCGATACCAGAACATTTCCCGTATTGATATTGCAGACCGGCTGGGACTGGATAAATCGACAATTACTAAAATCGTCAGTTCGCTGGCAGAGAAACAACTGATTACTGAAGTGTCCAACCGGAACGGCCCCCCCCAGAGCGGACGGCCAAAGGTGTCTTTGCAACTGAACAAGCAACTCGGTGTTCTGGTTGGCGTAGAGCTAACCGACAGCCAGATCAACCTGTCGGTGCTTAACCTTGCCTGTCAGATCCTGTACCGCAAGATAGTGAGCTATCACCCCGGCACGCAACCGCTTGAGCAACTGGGAGATGTGCTGGCGCCTGTGCTTCGCGAGGTAGAAAGCCGCTGGGGCAAGGTACTGGCTATCGGGCTGGGGATGCCGGGTCTGGTCACACCGGATACCGGGGTCGTCTCTGTTTCCAGCGCCTTTGAGATCTCGCAACCTGTCGCTCTGGCAGAGCGGCTCTCGGCACAACTCGGCTACCCAGTGTACTGCGATAACGACGCCAACTGTGCGGCCTGGGGGCAGATTATGCTGTCGCGGCCACAGGGCAGCGGCAATCTGTTGTACGTGCTGTTCACCTCGCACCACCGCCATGACGACAGCCGGCATTTGGGCATAGGGCTGGGGTTCGTACTGAACGGCCAGTTGTTTTACGGTGATGACTGCCTGTCTGGCCAGTTCGATGTCGAAACCGGGCCGCACCAGAGCCCGGTGAGCGAGCCTGAGATACTGGCCCAGTTTGTTGATAAATTAGCCACCTTAGGCCGGTTGCTTAATGTGCACCAGATTGTTTTTGGTGGCGAAGTTGAGCCCTATGTCAGGGACATTGAACGGCTGATTCACGCCAATTTGGCCGCATTCAAAGGCCATCAGACCTGGCAACCGGCCACAGAGATTTCGACACTGGGTACGCAAGCCGTATCGGCGGGCGCTGCCGCTCTGGCATGGAGTAAAATCACTTCGTCAGACTTGGTGTTGTTCGAGGTACTGGACGCTCAGCGCATTTTATCGTAAGGACGCAATATGACCCCGGATTTCAGCCAGCTCTTTCCGCAGCCAGCAACCCTTAAACTGGATCACAGTGCAGCGCGGACCGACTACAGCGCCTTGCTTGCCGTGATCCCTACTACGGTGGCGCAGGTGATCCCCTCGCCGAGCGTGAGCTATCGGCAGGATGACAGTCTGCCAGGTCAGGGCTTTGTGATTCGGATAGCCGCCAGCGGGATTGAAATCGCCATGGCAGACGAGCCCGGCCGCCTGTATGCGCACTATTGCCTGGCACAGCTCATCGAGCTTTGTCACGGCCAGGTGCCATCACTGACTATTAGCGATCAGCCTGCGTTTGCCAAACGCGGGGTCATTGTCGATATCAGCCGCGACAAAGTACCGACTATGGCGGCCTTGTTTAAGCTGGTGGACTTCTGGTCGGCATTGCGAATCAACCAGTTACAACTGTACACCGAGCACACTTTCGCCTATCCGCAGCATCAGGCCGTATGGCAGGATTATTCGCCGATGACAGCCGAAGAGATTCAGGCGCTGGATCGCTATTGCCGGGAGCGGGGCATTGAGTTGATCCCCAATCAGGCCACCTTCGGGCACATGGAAAAGTGGCTGTGCCATCCGCAATACCGGCACCTCGCTGAGCAGACAACCGGCTTTTATGATCATCGGGGCGACTTCCGGCCAGAATCCTTTGGCCTGAACCCTCTTAGTGACAGTGTCACTGAGTTTATTGCTGGCTTACTCGATACCCTGTTGCCGAATTTCTCGTCCGATACCCTGAACCTGAATTTTGACGAAACCATGGATCTCGGCGCAGGCGCCAGCCAGCAGGCCTGCGAGCAGCAGGGCAAAGGGCAGGTTTACCTCAATTACCTCAAGACAGTGCTGGGTCTTGCCCATGCTCGGGGAAAATCGTGCCAGATTTTCAGTGACATGCTGTTTCAGTATCCGGACATTTTGCCGCATCTGCCGGACGATCTGGAATTGCTGAACTGGGGCTATGAAGAAGATCATCCTTACGATGACGAGCACCGGCAGCTGGCTGAGTTTGGCTACCCGTTTCAGGTGGTGGTATCGACCAACACCTTTGCCTCAGTGGCTGGCCGGGGGCAGGCCGCCAGAGTGCACATGCGCCGGGCCGCTGAATCGGCCCTGAAATACGGCGCCTGCGGTTATCAGGTTTCCGAATGGGGCGATATGGGCCACGCGCAGCAACATTTCACCGCCTTACCCGGTTATGTGTTCGGCGCCGCCATGGCCTGGGATCCGCATCGCCATGCCAGTGTGAACGCCGGGCTGTTAGTTTGCACTCACTTTGGGGAAGCCTACACGCAGGCACAGCCTTTGATTGATCGCCTGCAGGATGCCTATCTCACCAGCGGCGTGGTCACGCCGAACTGCGCCTTCTATGGCCCGTTCGTGTTTGACCAGCGCTCAGGCCGCCATATCCGCCGCGCCGAGATCGCCAGCGCCGAGCAGATTGCCGCGGCAATGGACGACTTATCCAGCCTGAAAGCCGACATCGCCGGACTGCCCGCTTCCGCACTGCAAGCCGAGATGTTATGGACGGCAGACTGCATGCTGCTGGCCAGTCAGATCGCCCTGAGCTACGCCAACGCCGGGCATCGTGATATCACCGCTTTACCGCAGCAAGAAAAAGCCCGCATTCTGGACAAACTCGCCCTGGTTGAAGAGGCCTACGCCGATCTGTGGTTGCTTCATTACCGCCCCGGCGGTCTGCGGCAAAGTGCCTCGCGGTTGGGGTATTTACGGGCGTTGTGTCAGGTGGAATTGGAGCCTGAGGTTACCGAGAGATAGAGGGTATGTCGCGCTTGAGTTCGGTGTTTCCTTTAGCCTTGTGTGATGCGCGCCAGACACTCTTTGCTGGCCCAAAGAGTGCCCAGAAATGCCTGCTTGTTCGTTGATGTTGTCCGGGTCGGTTGTAGGCGCTCCCGGCGCCGACAACCTGAAAATTCGTCCTGAATTTTCCCCTGGGGGAGTGACTAATATGTCATTCCCGCGCAGGCGGGAATCCATACAGCGACTGTGGTTTCTGTATTTTTCGAAAAGCGATTCACTGAGTAACTAGACATCAAGGTATGTCGCGCTTGAGTTTCGTGCTTTCTTTAGCCTGGTTTGATGCGCGCCAGACACTCTTTGCTGGCCCAAAGAGTGCCCAGAAATGCCGACTTGTTCGTTGGTGTTGTCCGGGTCGGTTGTAGGCGCTCCCGGCGCCGACAACCTGAAAATTCGTCCTGAATTTTCCCCTGGGGGAGGTGGTGACTTGTGATTTTTTTGGTGTTGTGGGCCGGTGCTTTGGGTGAGGCATGTAGGTATGTCGCGTTTGAGTTCGGTGTTCCCTTTGGCTTTGTGTGATACGCGCCAGACACTCTTTGCTGTATTTATAAATGTACATTACTTAAAAGCCACTCTTTAGCTCTATTAATATCAAATACTTTTGCGCCATACCCAATAGATAGGATCTCTTCAGGCAATAGGTGATCAAACTTCTCTATTTGTTTCTCTAATACAGAACTGGCTAACTCTGTTTCACTTGGTAGTTGTGTTGATGCAAGACTACGAATAGTTGTCATAACATCTTCAACAGATGCTTTTTCCACTTCAATAGCTCCAGCATAAGCACCAGCTTTATATCCATTAATGATGAGGAGGGCGACTATTGTATTAACCACCTTATCCCCTAACCACGTGAAAATATAAGTCGTACTGCCAATTTCCAGCAGTGAGTTACTTGCTAAATTAGCCTTATGAAAAAAATTAAAGCTTTCGTCAAATAATTCTTTTGCTGTCGAATCAATAAAATCAACTTTTTTATCACCGACAATAATTCTGTAATCACCTTTTTTAAGTATGTTAAACATTTCTTGGCGAACGGCGTCATGTATACTTATTCCATTACCACCAAATTTTGGAGGCTTACCACCTTTAGCGTTTTCAACGTAAATGTTTTTTTTGCCACTATCGATATCATTTACTTTCCATCGTTTCCCTCCAAATACAATGTGCTGCCCAACTAGCAATAGTGAATCAATTGGTATACTTCCCAGTGTTTTTGTTCCGCTAACAACTCTGTATTCCTCAGGTGTATTAAAGACAGCATAAAATGAATAATGACTTGTAATACGCTCACCTAATAAGCCTAAAACTAACTCTCCGTTGCCTAACTGGGTAATTAGTTCTTTATTTCCCATATGTATTAGTAGTGTTTTAAAAATATCTACGCTGATCTGTTGGAATGACCCTTCTTTACATAGCAAATTAAATAGTTGTTCGGCTCTAATACCACCCCATTGAGCAATTACTGCGAGTATTTGATGCAGAAGTGTAGAAAAATGATAAAGGGATGTATCAGCTGGTTCATATTCTTTATTGATGAGTAGCCTGATCATTGCAAGAGATTGTATTAACTCTAATCGGAGTATATCGACAACATTTGAATCCTTTGTGAGTTCATCTTCTGCAATCAACATTCGGAGTATTGAAGGACCACCACGCCTTCCTGATCGTCCCATTCTCTGCCGCAGGCTCGAAATAGTGTGAGGAGCAGTGACCTGTATGACGGAATTCACTTTTCCAATGTCTATACCCAGCTCAAGAGTCATTGTACACACAGCTGTTGTAGGGTATTGCTCTTGTTGAAGACGTTTCTCTAGGTTTTCTCTCAGTTCCTTGGAAAGTGAGCCATGGTGAGGGTAAAACTCATTCGGCACGGATTGCTGCTCACAAAAATCACTGAGCGTTGCAGCAATGCTTTCGGTTCTATTCCGGCTATTTGCAAAGACTAGATGGTTTCCTCCTCGACAAAATTTAAACAGGTCTTGGCAGATTTTGTATTCAGCATCGATTGGCGTTTCAACATCTACCTGAGCGGGGTTTACATAGCCTTTGACTTGCACCTTAAGTGTCGTTGTCGAACTTGAATCCTCAACTATTTCACAAGGTAAAGATTGATTAGGTCGAAGCGATAATGGAACTTTGCTTATATTACCTAGGGTTGCACTTAATGCAACTCTAGGAATGGGTGTCTTCAATCTCCCAAGAAGATGCTCTAGTCGATGAAGCAAAGAAAGTAAGTGATGCCCGCGCTCTGTGCCAAGAAATGCATGAAACTCATCAATGACGATATATTTCAAATCAAGAAATGCGTTTTTCATCCATCCCGAATCTCGGATAAGTAATGATTCGAGTGATTCAGGTGTAATTAGTACAATACCTGCTGGTGTAGATTTTAACTTGTTCTTTCGGCTTTTAGGGCTATCCCCGTGCCAGGGGGTGACAGGTATATCCAGTAAATCTGAAAGGCTTTCTAAACGTCTATCTTGATCATTAATTAAAGCTTTAAGTGGGCTGATATAAAGGATACCAATTCCTTCCTCTTGATTGGCAATAGCGCTCAGAGCCGGAAGAAAAAATGCTTCGGTTTTTCCCGCAGCAGTCGATGCACTAATCAAAACGTCAGTGTTTGCAGAAAGTATCGGCGCAATTGCTTTGCATTGAATTTCACGTAGGTTTACCCAACCTTGTTCAAATATCCAACGTTGAACTCGAATATCGAGTTTTTCATGTTCATTTATCATAGTTTGAAGTCAGCAAAGCCATCGTCACTTTCATCTAATTCAAGTTTAACATCAGAGGGCTTATCTTCTTCAATTCCAACCGATGAAACCAGTTTGTTCCAACTTATCGTTGGATTTTGGTCGATTACCGCGAGCATATCCAAAAAAGCCTTTATCGTGTTTCGCGGAGTTCGAAAGTAGGCTTCTCCGATAGTCTGACTGCAATGTTTTAGGAACGCCATTAAGGATTCGTCAGGAACAAGATATTTGCTTTCATCACCTTCAGCATAAACGTGACGTAAATTCTTTAGTAGTATATAAAGCTCTTCCGGGGTCAAGCTTGCAAGGTGCAGTGCTGGAGATGAGTAATCGATAAGACCGGCTTGCTTAGCAAAGTTATTAGCCGCAAGTCTGGATTGAAGGGCTTCATAGCTATAAAGACCTTTCCTAGGGTCCAGTAGGAATTCAGGTGTTCCACCAAGTAAAAAACCTAAATATTCACTAGTGCCTTGTAGGCAATCGTTGAGAATTCGTAATATCTGTTCATAGTTGGAAGTCCTAGCTGTTGTGTTATTCAACTTATACAGATTTACCATTTCATCGAGGTTAACGAGCAACCCCTGATATCCCGCTTGGCGAACGAATAGACTCATTAATTTGAGTGCATCATAAAAAGATGTATCCGAAATTATCGTTCTGACACCTAAATCTTTGCGGGCATCCGTTTTAGTTGAATATTCAGCGCGTAACCATTTTATTGCATTAGCTTTTTTTGTGTCATCGTCTTGTTCATGTCCAATCCAATAAGCCTCGATCACTTTGGCGAAGTCATATCCACCGACAAGATCAGAAAGTGAAGATAGCTTTTCATGAATAACGGTATTGATGCTTTTTCCAGTCGTATCAGCTTCCTTTCTCGCTTCAGTTATAAACTTTTCAACGACGCTGGTTAGTGCATTTCCATCTGGTTTATTGCGCGTAGACATATTACGCATTAGCTCTGAGTATAGGTTTCTCGCTTGCCCCGCAGATGCATGCATTCGTCTATCTGGAGATAGGTCAGCATTAACAGTTACCAATTTTCTTTCTAAAGCGATAGCTCGAACAACGCTCAAGAAAAATGTTTTTCCTGAACCATATTCTCCAATAATAAGCCTAAAGGCTGAACCACCATCGGAGATCCGTTCAATGTCTTGAAGAAGTGCTTTTAGTTCGCTAACCCGGCCAACTTGAATATGTTGAATCCCAACTTTGGGAGTCACGCCAGATTTCAGCGACTGGATAATTGCATCTCTTTCTTTTGCACGTATTTTTTTTGCAACCATCATTTAACCCTTTAATTCTTCGACAATTTCGAGATCGACGTATATATCACCATCATCATCCAACACAGGAGCATCTACTTTTTCGTAAGCCCAATCATTGATGGTTTCTATTGCACCATCAACCATCAAGTTAAGTTTGCTGCAAAGTTCATGAACTTCATTTCGAGGCCATATTTCTTTGCTAAGCAGCATATCGAACAGATCTTTATGCTCATTATCCAGTCCGCCATGACCTATAGGGAGCGAATTTATCGTCTCTATTTCTGGCTCATTATCAACCGCAAATATGCTTTCTAACATGCTCTTGGCATCGCTGGTATCACTCTCATGCATCGCCAGAATGTCCTGATCCAACTGGAACGTCTCTGTACTTTCGTTGGCAGTTGTTACTGAGGAAGAGTTAGGTGTTCTCGTGGATGTTAGGTTGTGAATGTCGCTCGTAACAAGTGATTTATCCAATCCCAGGCATGTATAGAGTTTCTCAATTTGTTTTATTTCAGATGAATCGACACTACCGTCAGCAAGAGCAATGGAAATTATAGATTTCTTTAAGGATTCAATTTGTGTTGAATCGAGCATCTCAATTCTGGATTTTAACCCAGCAATGTTTGCTGGACTATTCAATCGCCACGTCAAATAAGCTTTCAATGAACTTTTCTCGAATGGAGACAAGCGCTTATCATGCTCAATCAAGCTTTGCAGCGTTAATTTTTCATCATGGTCTACAATACCGTCAATATTAGCCACCATTGCACCAAGCCTGATAGCCAGACTTACTTGGTTGAAAGCAGTACCAGGTTCAAAAAAATCGCTATGGCCAGGGGTGAACAACACAATGTTGCTATCAGCTTTGAACTTGACTTGATGAAAACGCATATCTGGAGCGATACCTATATCAGCTTTAGCGGCAAGTTTAATAAGGAGATCATTTTCTTTCTTGTTCATTGCCTTGGGAAGCGGTATTCCTGTGTGAGACCAGAACTCTTTAACAGTTGTCAACCCGTCATCATTCTGAATTACCTGAACAGCCCATGACTTAAATGATTCAATAACTGGTGAGTTTGATTCATTTGCCAGTTCTTTTGGTAGTAACATCAATGCAGCTATATCATTTTTGGAGGTGTCAGCCTTCCCTAAGTATCGACTATAGCTACCTAATTCTTCCGTGCATTGTTCTGCAATGGGGATGAGTTTTTTTATGGGACCTTTGAGAATACTTGGATCAGGTAACTCTTCCATACCTAAATCAACACTATTAATGCAGTTGCTTGCTGCATGATATCTGATTCGAAGCTTGGTTTTGTTTGGCTTTACATAAACACCTTCGCAAAATTTTTGAGAGAACCTTATTTCGAAAAGCTTGCGAAACTCCTCTTCACATCTACGGGCAGGCATTTTTAGCGAATATTCAAATGTATTCTTTAACCACTCTAAAGCCAGCTCAGCGCCAACAGGGTGTCCATTAACTATGGTTTTGGCTAGTTTCAGCTTGAATGATAATGCATTGTTTGTATCTGGTATTTCTGCAATCCGGTGCTCAAGTAGAGCAGGCCTGAGCAGAGCCATCAACTCAAGAAAAGTGGTTGAATATCCTCTAAAAGAACGGTTTGTGTTGAAGACCTTATTGAGGCGTAAAACCTCTTCAAATAATGTGGTGAATTCTTGATCTGATACCTGAGAGTTAGTTTGGTTTTCAATTATTCTTCTTTCAAAACCATAGAAGTAAATGAATACGTATCCGATTGGTGTGTTTGGATCAGAGCGGTCAGATGCTAACCAGTCTAGATAGGCTCCTCTGCACTCTTTTGATAAAGAGGAATAACTTGGCCAGTATCCCAGTGTTTCGTCGGTATGTAATTCTGATCCGATGTTAATTGAAGGTTTCGATACGGGGCGTTCCTCATCGATAAGAGATGGCTCTAACCTATATCCATCAAGTGAGTTCATTACCCCACCAAAGTAAAAAAGACCTTTATTGAGCTTTCTTCCGATAATGGTCAGTTGTTCACTCTCACCAATCCATCGGCCCTTTTTCTTGTTCGGAGATTTTTCTGGTTCACGACCAAAACTTGTGTGAACAGTGAATGTTGCAAACTCATCATCGTCATTATGTGAAAAAATCGATATCGTTTTTGTGCTATTACTGTGGTTTGTTTGAGAGGCAAGTTTTGAGGCTGAATTTTTTTGGGATGAGCTGTTAACGTTTTGGAATTGTTCGTTTTCACTAATCCATCGGTTTTCTTGATAGTTCGACGATTTCTCAGTTTCTTTCTCAAGGCTTGTGTGAGTTGTGAAGGTAGTGATCACATCAAGGTCACTTGTAGAGACTGATGTCGTTTTTATGCTATTGGTATGGCTTTCTCGAACAGAAGGCTTTGAGGTTGTCTTATTTTGGAGTGGACTGTTAGCGGATTTAGGTTTTTTAGTTATTAGTTTGTACAGAATATAAATAAAAAGTACACCAACAATAAATTCCATTTTCTTCCCTCAGCATCAATGAATATCATTCAAAGAAGTCTACATCTACCCAGAATTTATTGAATGATCCAAGGTTGATTAATATTTTGCATAGTGATGTATTAGTTAAATTTGGTCAAATGGATGTATAACAAAGTGTGAGGCGCATTACTGATAAAATGTTTCAGGACATTTGTCTGTATCAGTCAAGGCAATCTCCCCTCACTAGGGAAAAATTCATGGATGAATTTTTAGGTTGTCGGCGCCGGGAGCGCCTACAACCGGCCCGGACAACACCAGAGAACCAAAGGCATTTCTGGGTACTCTTTTTGCCTAAAAAGAGTACCTGGCGCGCACAAGAAAATGCTGAGGTGTGCTCTGAACTTGAAGCGCGACATACCACGATATAAATACTTCTACGCTATCAAAGTGTGAAGAGCGGTTTTGGCTCTTCAGCAAAGACACATGCTGGCTACACACTTTCCAGTTGTACGTTACTGCGAAAAAATCTGGGGCTAGACAAGCCGTATTTGAGGTGTTGAACAAGCTTAGTACTGAGATAACAACTTGCCGATGTGCTATGGCAATGGGAGTTCGGTTGGTGGGCGCTTCACGGCTCCATCGGAAAATTATTTATGCAACAGACAATAATTAATTAAAGCCTGCTCAATATTCTGCTTCTGAGTTAGGAAGACGTCACCGAAAATGATGGTGCTCTCTTGCGTCTCAATGACGCGGTAAAGCAAACGAAAACCGTCATTGTTGTATTCCCTGAATAGGGTTATTCCAAGATCCAGCAAGGTCTGTGAAATTGGGGCGGCGTAAGGTGTTGAGCCTACTAAATTTTCGAATTTATCTATCGTTTTCTCTAGCCGTTTCAATACCTGCGATTCACTGGTATGCGGTGCCAAGTGGTCGATGACATCGTCAAAGGTGTTTGCGAAAGTGTCGGTATAATTAATCTGTACTGGCTTGATCATTATCACTTTTCTCTGAATTAGCACGACGTTTAGCCATTCTTTGTTTGAAGTCCGAACTGGACATCACACGGCCATTGTTCGCGTCATCAACCGAGAATGACAAAAGCTTCATTAAGGCGACTGCTTCATCGCGTTTCTTCCGTTCTTCATAGGACTCAATCACATAGGCTGGTTTCCCGTTCTGTGTGATCGTCATAGGTTCATCAAGCGGCAGATTCGCTGCGTGCTTTTTGAGATAGCTGATGGTTTCCACTTTCATGGTTCTCTCCTGCCTTGCGTATGGTTTCTCAGACGTAATCACATCCGAAGACTAGCATAAAGCTAAATTTAGTCCATATTCAGGCCATTGTGGCGGGTGTTCCTTTCTGGCCGCTCGGCGAACGTCACATCCAGCGGGGTTAAGATTTCTTCGTCGCCACTATTCAACTCGCGATTGTTGTCACATTTGATAGCAGAGCGTGAAGTACCGCGTTTACTTCAGCTCAAGCAATCCCCACACCAGGGAAAAATTCATGGATGAATTTTCAGGTTGTCGGCGCCGGGAGCGCCTACAACCGGCCCGGACAACACCAGAGAACCAAAAGGCATTTCTGGGTACTCTTTTGGCCTAAAAAGAGTATCTGGCGCGCACAAGAAAATGCTGAGGTGTGCTCTGAGGTTACGCGCGACATACCACTACATATCCCTGCGTTACCAGATGAGAACATAGAGGTTAAAACGCTTTGGGTAAAAATCTCGCTGAGTAAGTACATGCTTGCTGCTAAACGGTTCCGAAGTACCGCGTTTACTTCAGCTCAAGCAAACCCCACACCAGGGAAAAATTCATGGATGAATTTTCAGGTTGTCGGCGCCGGGAGCGCCTACAACCGGCCCGGACAACACCAGAGAACCAAAAGGCATTTCTGGGTACTCTTTTGGCCTAAAAAGAGTATCTGGCGCGCACAAGAAAATGCTGAGGTGTGCTCTGAGGTTACGCGCGACATACCACTACATATCCCTGCGTTACCAGATGAGAACATAGAGGTTAAAACGCTTTGGGTAAAAATCTCGCTGAGTAAGTACATGCTTGCTGCTAAACGGTTCCGAAGTACCGCGTTTACTTCAGCTCAAGCAAACCCCACACCAGGGAAAAATTCATGGATGAATTTTCAGGTTGTCGGCGCCGGGAGCGCCTACAACCGGCCCGGACAACACCAGAGAACCAAAAGGCATTTCTGGATACTCTTTTGGCCTAAAAAGAGTATCTGGCGCGCATAAGAAAATGCTGAATGGGGCGCTGAATCCAGGCGCGACAAACCAATACACACCACCTAAACCCACCATAATAAAATGCTATCGTCACCACAAAAATTTTTTGTGTTGAGCGCCCAATTTTTTATTGCGCGGAAAACATGATGACTTTACTATCGCGCCGCTTCTTGATGATAGCCAATCCGAGTACATCACAGCTGATATTGTGGCAAGGCGATAGAGCAACTATCCAAGAGTGACTTTGACTGCGCTTGTGCGCTTTTTTTGACGCTCCACTTTTCATCATCGCGGATGAAAAGTGCTATCGATTGTTGGAGGCCAGCTATGGCTCATGCTCACTCTGTATTAGATTTTCATTCTTTCACCGCTCAGACACTGGCGGCTGACGAGGTTCAGTTAATTGAATCTTCAGTGGCACAGTTCGGTGCGCCGTTATTACTGCTCGATTGCGATGTGATTCGCCAGCAGTATCGTGCACTCAATAATGCGTTGCCTAATGTGACCCTTCACTTCGCGCTCAAGCCGCTGCCGCACCCGGCTGTGGTGAGAACTTTGCTGGAAGAAGGGGCCAGTTTTGATCTGGCAACCAGTGGTGAAGTGGAGCTGGTGGCGCAGGAAGGTGTCCCTGCCGAGCGCACTATTCACACCCACCCGATTAAGCGTGACGCTGATATTCGCGACGCGCTGGCGTACGGCTGCACTGTGTTTGTGGTGGATAACCTGAACGAGCTGGCGAAGTTCAAACCGTATCACAACGACGTTGAATTGCTGGTGCGTCTGAGTTTCCGTAACGCTGAGGCCTTTGCCGATTTGTCGAAGAAGTTCGGCTGTTCACCGGAGCAGGCGCTGACGATTATTGAAACGGCTCAAGCCTGGAATATCCGTATTAAAGGCCTGTCGTTCCATGTGGGATCACAAACCCTGCATCCGCAGAAATACGTTGATGCGATCCGCACTTGTAAGCAAGTGATGGAGCAGGTGGTGGAACGTGGTTTACCGGCGCTGAGCACGCTGGACATTGGCGGCGGTTTTCCGGTTTCTTACTCGCAGCAGGTGATGCCGATTGACCAGTTCTGTGTGCCGATTAACGAGGCGCTGAACGAACTGCCTGAAACGGTTCAGGTGCTGGCAGAACCGGGCCGCTTTATTGTGGCGCAGTCGGTCACCAGTATCGCGTCTGTGATGGGGCAGGCTGAGCGTGACGGTCAGATGTGGTATTACCTGGACGACGGGATTTACGGTTCGTTCAGTGGTTTGATGTTTGACGACGCCCAGTATCCGCTGGTGACTCTGAAGCAGGATGGTGAGTACGCGCCGAGTGTACTGGCCGGCCCGACCTGCGACAGCATTGATGTGATCGCTGAAAATATCATGCTGCCGAAACTGGATAACGGTGATGTGATCATCGGCCGCATGATGGGCGCTTACACCAGCGCGACCGCGACCGATTTTAACTTCTTTAAACGTGCGCAGACGGTATTGCTCAATGAGCATGACCAAAGCTGCGAACGTATGATTGGCTGATGGAATCAGTAAGCCCTCACTTCGGTGGGGGCTTTTTCTTTGCGGCTTGTTCTACGCGGTTAGATACAGAGAATGGCGGTGCGATTGTTCATCGAAGGCTAAGTCTTGCCTTTCTGATGCTCTTCATTTTCAAGCGCTTTGCTGGTGATTTCCTGATATAGCCCGATAAGGCTCGTGACCAGGTTTTGCCACTCGGGGTGGCGCTCAACAATAGGCATGATACGCTGAGCATCTTCGAAGACTTCTTTCAGAAATTGAATATCATGTTCATTCAGGGTTTCACCATTGTCTACCCGCTTTTTCATGGCTAATGCTCTGGGTAAACGCTGAGATTCCAGGCGCACAGCCAGAGCCTGTAAAATCCCCGCCTCTTTTTCTTTGTTATCCATAGAAGTACCTGCAAATCGACAGAACAGATGACTTGAGTGTAGTCGCTGATTTTGGAGAGGGCATGCTGACGATTGCTTTGCCGGCTGGCACAGGATCGTGAGGTATTCACAGACAATTTGAGGTGAGCGCCTTGCTCGCTGTTTACTGATATGCTGATTGTGATGACAGAGACGAGGACACATTATGAGTGATCAAGTTTTATCGCTGGTACTGGCACTCAATACTGAGTTGCCGGATCGTGATGCGCAGATTAACGCGGCGGTGAAGTCGGCGGAAAGTGAGTTTCAGCCATTGCTTCATCAACTGGCCTGGACGGATGATCGGCACATGAGCATTGTGCCGGATTCGATGACGATAAAAGACATTGTTATTGCGGGAACAAAGGTCACTGTGACAGTAGATTTTAACTGGTCGATCTTTGAGGCTTGCCTAATTGTGGATCATGTCTCAAAGAACGAAGCAAAACTGCAGTTTGAACTGGTGGACGATTCGCTGGTGATGAACCAGGCATTTCCGCCGCGCTGGCGTTACGACCAATAATCATGGATGTCATCTGAGGCCGATTATTTGGCACGGTTCAAAATCAGCGTTCCTGTTGGTGCGTGTGGGGCAATGAACCAGGGGCGGGGCATGATATCCAGACCCAGGTTGCGATCATACTTGGATTCAATGTCAAGCAAGGGGGTGTAGGTGTCCATTTCGCTCTGGCTGGTGTAAACCAGTACATAGTGAACCGGAGGATGGTACAAACTGAGAGGCAGGGTGATTTCGAGTCTATCCGGCTCCTGATAGGAGAAAGGGCGGTAGCGATAGGCTGTCAGGCTGTCGATCAGCAGGAAATCTTCAGTATAAAACTGCACTTGGGGGGCAAAGACGGTCTGGCTGACGAGGCTTGTCAATATCAGATCTTGCCGTCTGAGGTGAGGGGTGAGTTTTATCAGTTTGACGAAACTGCGCCCGGACGATAGTTCTGCGATCACATCATCGCGCGAGAGGGTAAAAAGCACGGGTAATTCATCGCAGCAGTCCAGCGAAGGTAATTCCCTCACGACGGTAAACAATCTGGTCGCTGAGTCTAAGTGCTGACGTGCATTTTTTGATTCAGTGACACTGATATTGGGCACGCCATTGACCGTGTTGGGACTAAAGCCGTCTGTCAGCGAACAACTTGTTAATATCAGTGCCAGTAAGCAAGCAGGCAGGAAGCGCATATTGGCCTCAGTAGTGTTTTACCACCATGTTTCAAACATAGCATCTGCTGCTGCGGTTGATGGTGTTCAGCGCGACAAGCCGCTGGTAAAGCCAGCCGTCCTTTTCCTCACACTTTCATTTTCGTATTGCATGTCTTGCAGCGGTAGATTGCACGGCAGGTAAACTTTTCCCATAGTGTTCGTTTCACACGGTAGAGCATTGGATTATCGCAACACATTGTTCCCTCAGATCTTTCAACAGAGACGGATGCCGCCAGTGTAATCCGTCCCCTTACTTATCAGTGTGACAGATATCACATCGGTTTTCTTGGTGACATAAAGCTGACTGCTACGTGACGTTAAATTGACTTTTCGTAGCGGTTTTTTGCTTCTTAGACTTTTGAAACAAGACATTGCGTATGAAGTATCGGGACTGTGTAAGCAGGGTAAGAGGGAAGAGGGAAGAGGGAAGAGGACAGGAAGTGTTCAGGCGTTCGTTCAGGCGTTAATGGGAGCTTTGCTCCCATTGAAAATGAATGGTAAAGCTCAAAAGGAGGGGAACTCAGAAGGCCGGAATCTGATTGATGCAGCGTTAGACTTTCGTTTTCTTGTTGCAGTTTTTACAAAGGTAGATGGCTTTACAGGTCAATCGTTGCCAGATGGCACGTTTAACCCGCATTAAATCAGGGGAATCACAACACATTTTTTTTCCTTTTTTCGTGTGTTTTTTGACGACCAACAGATTGTAATGCACATCGTTGCTCAATGGAAAGTGATATTGCTCGCAAAAAACTGCGGTCGGACATAGTAATGGCGTTGAATGGAGGGGTTTTTGACGCTGAAGTTCAGGGGATTAGTGGCGTGTGACGAATTTTTGACGAGACGCAGGTATAAAAAATGCCGAACAAATGCCGGCATCATTTTGACGATTTCCATTTGTTATCTGGTTCAGCCCAGCGCCAGCCAGACACCCACACCCATCATTAACGTGCCGGCAATGCGGTTGAGATAACGCAGGTTGTCCCCTTTGGTCAGGAACAGCCGCAGGCTCTTGCCGCCGTTGGCGTAAACCAGTAAGGCAACGAACTCTGTCATCAGAATGACAGCCAGCAAACCTGCCATTTGAGGTGCCATCGGCATGTCAATGTTAATGAAAGGTGGCAGCAGAGAGATCATAAAGGCCCACCCTTTAGGGTTGGCAATAGCCGTGATGAATCCCTGAGAAATAAGCTGTCCGCGCTGTGTCACCGTAGGCGTTTCCAGGTTCAGCGACATTTTGCCCCGGTTACGCCACATGTTGATGCCCAGCCAGAACAGGTAAGCACCGCCAACCCATTTAAGGGCACTGAAAAGCTGAGGATAGTTCAGCATAACTGTGGCAACCCCCATCACAGCGGCAATGGCGACCAGAGCCACACCAAGCAATTCACCCACCATCATCCAGAGTGCGCGTTTAACACCAATGCTCATCCCCAGTGTCATAGCGAGTGTCATACACATACCAGGTGTAATAGAAACAAAGAAAAAAGTAGGGATAAATGCGCTTAGTAAGGTGAAATCCAACATATACATCCTGACATATGTGTTAACAAAACAGATTGTCAGTGTAATCAGTTCGCTGAGGCGATGGTAGTGTTTTGTGACATGACTTTTGGGTTGAAGACCCGGCGGAATGAAAATAAACAGTGAGGCGCTTCACGCTTTAGTACTCTCATTTTTTTGTCGTGGATCAGCACAGGTCTGACTGTTTTTATTGTGAGTATTGTTAATAATTTGACTGATTATCAGCCTGTTAGCGATTAAATGCTCGCTATCATAAATCGTTCTTGCCATAGAAGAGCTGGACAGTAATCGTGGTTTTAGAGTTAAAATGAGACTTTTGATATCAATTTAATTTGACGCGGCCGTATTTTGTGCATAAATTTAACTCAAATGAAATACCTTTAACATCTCGTAAACATCTTTCACTGAGAGCAAAAATATTTCATTCACTGGTTTATTTCTCAATCTGAAGCTTGGTCGCGGTATCACAAGCTGGTGGCAGTAGGTTGAAAGTTCGTAATCCCCCAAACAAAGGAGAGTGGGATGAGCAAGTTACGTGTCATGAAGAAATCGCTTCAGATGGTTACCGCCACTGTTGCACTGTCCATTCTGTCCGCTACCTCACCAGCTATGGCTGAAACCAAAGCGCCAACGGCGTTCAAGTGTAAGCCGGGTGAAACCTATTACATGAACGTGATGGTGTCCGGTGTGGAGTACTGGTTCCCTGTCTATGAAATGATGAAGGAAGCAGCACGTTCAATGGGCTGTAAAACTGTCTATACCGGCACGCCGGAATACGATGTGAATAAACAGCTCGCGTCATTTGAGCAGATACTGGCGAAGAAACCGGCCGGAATTTTGCTGCACCCCATGAACCCGGATCCCTTTATTGAACCCATTAACCGGGCGGCAGAAATGGGTATTCCTGTTGTGACCTTTGCAGCGGATTCACCTAACAGTAAGCGGGTGTCCTTTATTACCTCTGATAACTATCAGGAAGGTAAGTTCGCCGCCGATGCCGTGGCGGAAGACATGGGCGGTAAAGGTGAGTACGCGGTGCTGGAGAACCCGGGCCAGGATAACCACGACCGACGCGTGAGTGCTTTTATTGCGCGCATGAAATCAAAATGGCCTGACATGAAGCTGGTCTCGCGTGCGGCCAGTAATACCGATGCCACCAAAGCCTATAACTCTCTGATGACTATGGCACAGGCGCACCCGAACCTGGGCGCTGTCTTTATGCCTGAAGCAACCTCTGCCATGGGCGCAGCGCAGGCAGCCAAAGAGCTGGGCGGAAAAATCCGTGTGTTCAATGCCGACGTGAACGCCAAGATCCTCGACATGATCAAGCAAGGTGAAATCTTCGGTGCGGTGAACCCGAACCAGGGTATGCAGGGCTACATGGGCATGATGCTGCTGTATATGGCGGCGCATCCCGGCCTGATCGATCCGATGAACGATCATGACCGTGCCGGGTATAACCCAATGAGCGTGCCGTTCGTCGATAACGGTTTCTCTATCGTCACCAAAGCCAATGCTGATGATTTCTACTGGGATAAGTACCTGTCGAAACGCGGCACTAAAGGTATCAACGAGTAAATCCTACCCTGCTGAGGCCCGGTATCCGGGCCTCTTCCCTCAGCATACTCATGGAGGAGAGACGGTGGAAACGTCCAACACAACGCCAGTGCTTGAGATCCGAAATGTGACCAAAACCTTCGGTTCGACAACCGCGCTGAATAATATCCGCTTCGATTTACTGCCCGGTGAAGTGCATGCCATCGCCGGTGAAAACGGTGCCGGCAAGTCTACGCTGATGAAAATCATCGACGGCATACACCAGCCGGACAGCGGGGAAATGTTTATCAATGGCGAAAAAGTGGTGGTCAGCAGTCCGTTAGAAGCACAGAAGCTGGGCATCGGGTTTGTTCATCAGGAAATCGCACTCTGCTCTGATGTGTCAGTGGCTGAAAACATCATGATGGCGAAAATCAACAGCTCGGATGGCTGGCTGGTGGATTACAAAACCTTATATCGCGAAGCCTACGAGGTGGTCAGCCAGCTGGCCGATATAGACCCAAGACAGAAAGTGTCTGATCTGACTATCTCTAATCAGCAACTGGTGGAAATTGCCAAAGCTCTGGTGCTGGACTGCAAAATTCTGATCCTGGATGAGCCGACAGCGGCGCTGACGGATCAGGAAACCGACATCCTGTTTGCCATTATGCAGACGCTGAAAGCACAGGGGATCAGCATTATTTATATCAGTCACCGCATGGCGGAGATTTTTGAGCAGTGCGACCGGGTCAGCGTGTTCCGCGACGGTCATTACATACATACCAAACGGATAGAGGACACCACACCGCAGGCGATTGTTCAGAGCCTGGTCGGGCGTGAAATTGCCAACCTGTATCCGCCGAAATGCCAGGGTCAGGTCGAGAATAATCCTGTGATCCTTGACGTTGAAGGCCTGTCAGACGGGCAGAGATTTAACGACATTGATTTTAAGGTGTATCAGGGTGAAATCTTTGGCGTCGCCGGTCTGATTGGCGCCGGGCGTTCAGAAATGGTCAAGGGCCTGTGCGGCCTGTACACCAAACAGCGCGGCCAGCTGAGATTCAACGGCCAGCCGATCACCATTAACTGTTATCGCGATGCGATAGACAAAGGCATTGTCTATCTCTCGGAAGACCGTAAAGAAGAAGGTCTTTTTCTGGATTTATCCATTGCCGTTAATGTCTCTGCGCTCAAGCTGGAACTGGTGTCTGAGCACGGTCTGATCAGCAAAGACAAGGAATTTGATCAAACCCAGACCCTGACCGACAGACTGAACCTGAAAAGCGGCAGCCTGCATCATAAGGTGTCGTCGCTCAGCGGGGGCAACCAGCAGAAAGTCGCCCTGGCCAAAATCCTGTCGGTGAACCCTAAGCTCATCATTCTTGATGAGCCAACCCGGGGCATTGACGTGGGGGCAAAATCTGAAATTCACAAACTGATCCGCGATCTGGCAAACACAGGTGTCGGCATCATTGTCATCTCTTCAGAATTACCGGAAGTCATCGGCCTGAGTGACAGAGTCATGGTGATGCGCGAGTCGCGTCAGATGGGGCTGCTGACCGGGGATCACATTACTGAGCAGAATATCATGCACCTTGCGTCCGGTTCCGCGGAACTGACGCAGGCAGCCGTACAGGCGTAATGCAGGAGAACATAATAATGACTATTGAACATGTATCTACACCCGGCACTTCGGTTGCCGGTAAAAAACGTTCCTTCCGTGATGCGCTGGTGCGCGTCAGTCAGATGCGGGAATTCACGCTGATCCTCATCATAGTGGCGATGTTTATCGGCATGAGCTTTGCCTCACCGTATTTTCTGACCTGGGCCAATATGAAAGCCATGCTGCTGTCGTTTTCCACCGAAGGCATTGTGGTAGTCGGCATGACTATGCTGTTGATTGTCGGCGGGATTGACCTGTCGGTCGGCGCGGTGATGTGTCTGGCCATGGTGTTCGCCGCCAAGCTCTTCATGCTGGGCATGAACCCCTGGCTGGCCAGCCTGGCCTCCATTGGCTTCAGTGGTTTCATCGGCTGGCTGATGGGGCTGTGCGTCACGCGGCTGGGCCTGCACCACTTTATTGTCACTCTGGCCTTTATGGGGCTGGCGCGGGGGGCCAGCATGATCATCACTCAGGGCACACCCATTTCGCTGTTCACTCTGCCGCCTGAATTTAAGTTTGTCGGTCAGGGAACCCTGTTCGGAGTGCCGTTCTCTATCATCATTTTCTTTGTGGTGATCATTATCAGCGACTTCCTGCTGCGAAATGCCAAAGCCTTCCGCAAGATTTTCTACACCGGCAGTAACGAGAAAGCCGCGCAATATTCAGGCGTCAACACCAACAAGGTGAAGCTGTACGTCACCGTCTTGTCCTCCGCGCTCTGCGGTCTGGCCGGGATCATCTATATGTCGAAATTCGGTGCGGCAACGCCCAACTTCGGGGTCGGGCTGGAGCTGAACATTATTGCAGCAGCGGTGATCGGCGGCGCGAGCCTCAAAGGCGGCGAAGGCACCATCTTCGGAGCGATTCTGGGGATAGCGCTGCTGAGTGTGGTGTCCAGTTCACTGATTCTGCTCGATGTGTCTGTGTACTGGCAGGAGTTCATTAAAGGACTGATCCTGCTGGCGGCTGTGGCGGCGGATCACCATTTGCACCAGAAGTCGAAAGCCAAATCCTGAGAGGGCTGAACCTATGCAAACCACAACGAAAAGCCTGGATGTCTCCCGTCTGGTGAGCAAGGTGCTGTTCTCGCATTACAAAGAGAATCGCAGCCAGGCGGAGATCTCGAAAAGCCTGGATCTGTCACCGGCCAAGGTGAACCGCATTATCCGTCAGGCGCGGGAAGAGGGGCTGGTCGAAATTATCCTCAACATTCCGCACATGGGGGTAATGGAGCTGGAAAAGCAGCTGATGGCACGTACGGGTCTGCCTAAAGCGGTACTTTGTCCGTCCTATGCCGATGATCCTGTCGTTGGGTTTACGCAGATAGCGGAAGTGGCGGCGGAATTTTTACAGGACACCCTGCGTAAGAATGATGTCATCTGCATCAGCGGCGGCAAGGCACTGGCCACCATAGTGGATGTAATGAAGCCGGTTAAAGGCATGAAGGTGACTGTAGTGCCGGCCACCGGCGGGGTGCAGGGTACGCATTTTACCGATGTGAACTACCTGGCCTCGGCGCTGGCGGAAAAGCTGGGAGGCCGCTCGATGCAGCTTCATGCGCCCTTGTTTGCAGATACGCAATCGGACCGCGACATGCTGATCAACATGCGGGCCACCAAGGAAGTGCTGGAGATGGCCCGGCACGCCGACATTGCGCTGGCGGGCATCGGCGCGGTGGCGAAAGGCGACGAAAGCTATTTTGACTTGCGTCACTGGATCAACGGCGAAAAAGCCCTGGTGGCAGAGAGCCAGTGCAAAGGGGAAGTCTTTGCGCATCTGTATGACCAGTCCGGCTCGGCCTGCATTCCGGCGCTGAACAACAAGCTGGTCGGCCTGTCGCTGGCGGAAATGCGCCAGATCCCGGTCAGTATCGGCGTCGCAGCCGGGGCTGAAAAAGTGATGCCGATTGCTGCTGCGCTGCGCGGCGGTTTTCTCAATACACTGATCACTGATGAATCGACCGCACAGGGTGTGCTCGATGCATATTGAAACATAGAAGAATTGTTAACTTGAGAGGGATGACCATGAACAAAAGACAGTTAGGTTTTTCAGGTATTGATGCCTCGGTGATTGGCCTGGGCACCTGGGCTATGGGTGGCTGGATGTGGGGTGGCACCAATGAAAAGGAGGCCGTTGCCGCGATTCAGGAATCGATCACTTGCGGTGTCTCGCTGATTGACACGGCCCCGGCATACGGACTGGGCCGCTCGGAAGAACTGGTTGGTAAAGCCATCAAGGGCCAGCGCGATAAAGTGGTGCTGGCCACCAAATGCGGCCTGGTCTGGCACACTCAGAAAGGCAACCATTTCTTCGATGAAGAAGGCAAACCGGTACACCGTTATCTTGGCCGCGATGCTATTCAGTACGAACTGGAACAGAGTCTGCGTCGTCTGGGGACAGATTATATCGATCTCTACATCACCCACTGGCAGGACCCGACCACACCGATTGAAGAAACCATGGCGACCCTGATGGAGCTGAAACAACAGGGCAAGATCCGCGCGATTGGTGTCAGCAATATCAGCCTGGAAGGCCTGAAGCATTATCAGCAGTTCGGCACCGTCGATGCGGTGCAGGAAAAGTACAACATGATAGAACGTGAGCTTGAGCAGAGCCTGTTGCCGCATACCCGCGCCACCGGGGTGTCCTGCCTGAGTTATTCCTCGCTGGCACTTGGTCTGCTGAGCGGAAAAATCTCTGCCGACCGTAGGTTTGACGGCGACGATCAGCGGTTGTCGAATCCGTTATTTTCTCAGCCAAACCGTCAGATAGTGCAGCAGTTCTGCCAGTTGGTCACGCCGCTGGCTAACGATTATGGCATCTCGGTTGCGCAGCTGGTCATTGCCTGGACGCTGTCACAGCCGGGCATTACCTATGCCTTGTGCGGCGCCCGTAATCCGATCCAGGCGGCTGAGAATGCGCGGGCCGGAGAGGTAAATCTGGCTGCTGTGGATGTGGATACCATCAGCACGCTGGTGGCTCAGTCGCTCAGCCAGTTACAGACTGACTGATGTGATTCCCACCCACAATAAGAATCGATAAGGGGAGCAGTATGGCAGGCGATGGAACACAAAGGCGGGAACGATTACCCCAGGATGCGCATTTCGATGTAGTGATAGTCGGTGGCGGTATTAACGGTATCAGTGTGTACCGGGAGTTGTCTTTGCAGGGGGTGAAAGTCTTGCTGGTGGAGAAAGAAGATTTCTGCAGTAAAGCCAGCGCCGCCCTGTCGCGGATGATTCACGGTGGCTTGCGGTATCTTGAAAACGGCGAGTTTGCCCTGGTCAGGGAATCACTGGCAGAGCGTAACCGCCTGCTGGTCAATGCGCCGCATTATGTGCAGCCGCTGGTTACCACGATACCGATCTTTTCTCGCTGGTCCGGGCTGTTTTACGCGTTGTTTAACTTCACCGGACTGATGGACAAACCCAGTCGCCGCGGGGCGCTGGTGATTAAACTGGGGCTGTGGTTTTACGACTTTTTCACCCGTCGCGATCAGCGTCTGCCGAAACACCGTTTCTTTTCGCAGTCTGAAACGGTAGCACGCTGGCCACAGTTTGACTCTGCCGTCGCCTGCAGCGCCGATTATTACGATGCCTGGATCAGTGCCCCTGAGCGTCTGGCAATGGAGGTGCTGAGCGACACGGGCGAGCAAAGCGGCAGTCTGGCCTGTAACTATACCGAGCTGCTGGCACGGGACGGTCAGCGTTTTACCCTGCGTGACACCCTGACGGGGGAAACCAGCACGATCAGCGCAGACAAACTGGTCAATGCCACCGGGGCCTGGGTCGATCAGACCAATGATCGTCTGGGACTGGCCTCGGGCTATCTGCAGGGCACCAAAGGCTCGCACATTATTGTCCGCCACCCTGAGTTACTGGCCGAGCTGGACGGGCACATGGTGTTTTACGAGAACCCGGAAGGGCGGGTATGCATTCTGTTTCCCTACTACGGCAACGTACTGATCGGCTCGACAGACATTCCGGTGGCAGATCTGGATGCCGTGACCTGTACCGGTGAAGAAATTGATTACATGCTCGACTCACTGAAAGCCGTGTTTCCGGCACTGGTGATTGAGCGGGAAGACATAGTGTATCAGTTCAGCGGCGTACGCCCGTTGCCGTCGGTGAAAACCTCGACCACAGGGCAGATCCCGCGCAGTCATGCTCTGCGGGTGGACAGCACGGAAGACGGTCAGGTTCGCCTTTATTCTCTGATCGGCGGCAAATGGACGACATTTCGCGCCTTCGGGGAGGAAGTGGCCGATCAGATCTTATCGGATATGGCGCACACCCGCCGGATCTCAACCGCCGACCGGCCCATAGGCGGCGGCAGGGATTTCCCTGTGACAGATATCGAACGCAAAGCCTTTACTAAAGCAGCCCATGTCAAATATGCCCTGAGCGAAGCCAGAGCAGAGATGCTGCTGCAACGTTACGGCACTATGTGCCTGGCGGTGATGGCCTACCTGGCCGCCGGTGAGGATACGGTGCTGACCAGCCTGCCGGCGTACACCAGGCGCGAGCTGATGTATCTGATTGAACACGAGGTTGTGTGCCGCACGCTGGATGTGCTGCAGCGCCGCACTTCGGTGGCGATTCAAGGAGAGATAGACAATCAGGTGCTGGCTGAGGTGACTGAGCTGGTGGCCGCGACGCTGGGCTGGAATGAACAGCAAACGAAACAGGATCTGGCAGAAAGTTGTCGTCAGTTGCAGCTACATCATGGTCTGGCCGTCAGCACTGAGCAGGTTGAGCAAATCTGGACCACATCTTTTTCAGGAGGAAACTATGTATATCAGTAAGAAAGTAAGGATGAACCGGCTGTTTAACAACGGCCGTTGTCTGGACGTGGCACTGGATCACGGGGTGTGTAACGAGCCGTCTTTTCTCGATGGCCTGGAAAACATGGACTCTGTGGTCAGCCAGCTGGTGGAAGCCAGACCGGACGCGATTCAGATGAATTATGGTCAGAGCGACCTGCTGCAAAACGTTGACGGCAAAGACAAACCGGCTCTGGTGATGCGGCTGGATATGGGTAATCCGTACAACACGATTCGCCACCGTCATATGTGGGCTGTGATGCAAAATGATCAGGAGCCGGTACTGCAGGCGCTGCAGATGGACGCGGCTTGCGTGGTGGTCAACCTGTTTATGTTGCCTGATGAGCCGGATCTGTTCCGCCAGTGTGTGGTGAATATCAGCAAAGTGAAAAACGACTGCGACAAATACGGTATGCCGCTGATGATCGAGCCACTGGTGATGCAGCCGGCCAGTTCGGGTAAAGCCTATGCAGTAGACGGTGATGCGGAAAAGATAGTGACTCTGGTGCGTCTGGCCCGCGAAATGGGGGCAGACATCATCAAAGCCGATCCAACGGCTGATGCGTCGGAATTCCACCGTGTGGTCGAAGCGGCGCGTTGTCCTGTGCTGGTTCGCGGCGGCGGCAAAGAAGATGTCGAAGTGGTCTTCAGCAAGGCGCGTCAACTGCTGGATCAGGGCGCATTGGGTATGGTGTATGGCCGGAATATTTACCAGCACCCTAACCCGAGCCGCATCGTGCAGGCATTCATGGCAATGATCCACAACAACGCCAGCGTGTCTGATGCACTGGCCATTTATCAGCAGTAATTTTTCACTGTCAGCAAGAAAAGGAAGCAAGCAATGACACCATACGTACTGGGTATAGACTGCGGAAACACGGGAATAAAAGTGGCGCTCTTTGATTTACAGGGCCGCGAAATCGGTGCGCTGGGTGACAAAGTGGCGACGCATTTTCCTGCACCGGGTTTTGCTCAGTGCGATATGGCAGCGCTGTGGAGTCAGTGCGCGGTCCTGATACGTCGCTTACTGGAAGAATGGGCCGTGCAGTCCGGACAGGTGGTAGCTGTCGGGTGCAGCGGTCATGGTAACGGGCTGTATTTGCTGGATCACGAGGCGATGCCCCTGCTGGCGATCAAATCGCTCGATTGCCGCGCCGGTGATCTGGTGCAGACGATAAAAAATCAGCCCGACTATGAGTTGATTCAGGAGCTCAACCGTCAGGGTGTCTGGCCGTCGCAATCGGCCACACTGCTTTGCTGGCTCAAACAGTATCACCCGGAGACATACCAGAGCATCGGCAGCGTCCTGTTCTGTAAGGATTACCTGAATTTTTGCCTGACCGGCGAGATATCGACCGAGTACGGGGATCTCAGTGCCTCGGGTTTATACGATTTTTCAGCAGGAGAGGCGTCGGCCGCTTTACTTACTGCATTAGCTATTCCAGAGATGCAGCAGGCGATTCCCGACATCAGGGAATGTCAGGATGTTATGGGCCGGGTGAGCAGGGAAGCAGCGGCGTTAACTGGACTGAGCGAAGGCACACCTGTGGTCAGTGGCTGTTTTGATATCGTGGCCTGCGCTATCGGCTCAGGGGTCTGGCAAAGCCAGGCCGCCTCTGTGATTGCCGGTTCCTGGAGCATTAATCAGGTGGTGACGGACACCTTACCGGGCAGGGATGTCTTTATGGCCTGCCATTTTCCCGGCCAGCGTTATCTGGCGGTGGAGTCGAGTGCGACCTCGGCCTCGAACCTCGAATGGTTCATCTGTGAATTTTTCAAACAAGAAAAACAGCAAGCCAAAACCCACAATATTGATCTTTTTCAGCAACTTAATGCCATGGTGGCTGACACTGTGATCAGTGACGATCTGCCGCTGTTTCACCCTTACCTCTACGGAGGCTGTGATAATCAGCCGGTGCAGGGGAATTTTTTCGGGCTGGCCGGATGGCATAAAAAATCGGACTTACTCTATGCCGTTTATGAAGGCATTGTCTTTGGGCATTTAGAACATGTTGGTCAGCTCAGGCTGGCGGGTCAGCATATCGACACTGCGGTTCTCAGCGGCGGGGCCGCCAAAAGTCCGGTCTGGAGCCAGTTGTTTGCGGATGTGCTGGATGTCGCGATTCAGACCTCCGACTGCACCGAAGCCGGTGCCAGAGGAGCGGCGATGGCTGCCGCAACCGGTGCAGGCTGTTTCCCGGCTCTGCAGCAGGCGGTAGCCGCTATGGCCAAGCTCAATACGCCTCTTACGCCCAGGCCACAGCAGCAAGCCATTCTTCATCAGCGCTACCAACGCTACCTGGCGGTGTCGAACGCCTTGAAAGGGCTGATGTCATGACTCTCAGATAATTCACTTAATATCAATGGGTTAACTTCGCTGTTTCGGTGGCTGTGCTACCGGAACGGCTTTGCCGATCCTGATGTTCACCGACTTTGCTCACCCTCTCAAAATTGATTTATTTTGATATTTTTTGTCTCATTTTTATCGGTATGTGCTCTATATTATTAAGATGATTAAAAGGTGGAAAGGATGAAAGGGATGACACAACGAATCGTAATGCCCGGCCTGATGGAAATCGGGGCTGGCGCGCTGGATAAAGTGGCAGACATGCTGAAACTGCTGTCTTGCCGTCAGCCATTGATTATCAGCGACCGAGTGATGTCTGAGCTGGGTTATGTACGCCGGGTTGAAATCGCATTGGCGGCGGTAGGGTTGGAGTGCGGTGTCTTTCTGGATACCGAGCCGGAGCCGACTGAGGCCTCTATCCTGCCTGCGGTTGATCAGGTGGTGACAGGCCAGTTTGACTGCCTGATTGCGCTGGGCGGCGGGAGTGCCATTGACAGCGCAAAAGCCATTGGTTTACTGGCACAGCACGGCGGTCAGATGCGTGACTACAAAGTACCGCATGTGGTGACAGAAGCCATCTTGCCCGTGATTGCCATTCCGACCACGGCAGGCACGGGGTCGGAAGTTACCCGGGTGACCATCATCACAGATCAGGACACAGACGAGAAAATGCTGTGCATGGGGCCGGGACTGATCCCCCAGGCGGCGATCATCGACTATGAGCTGACCCTGTCGGTGCCGGCCCGTATCGCTGCCGATACCGGGATTGATGCGCTGACACACGCCATTGAAGCTTATGTCAGCGCCAAAGCCGGGGTGTTTTCCGATCAGCAGGCGCTGTCAGCCATGCACCTGATTGCGCCGAATCTTCGCGAAGCGGTGAATACCCCGGGCAATCATGATGCGAAAGAAAAACTGATGCTGGGAGCCACACTGGCCGGTATTGCGTTTTCCAATGCTTCTGTTGCTCTGGTGCACGGCATGAGCCGTCCGATTGGCGCCCATTTTCATGTCCCGCATGGCATGAGCAATGCCATGTTACTGCCCGCGATTACCGAGTTTTCTATTCCGGCCAGCATGACGCGTTATGCCGACTGCGCCCGCGCAATGGGGCTGGCTGATGACATCGTCAGTGATGAAGAAGCCGTGCAACGCCTGATGTCTGAGCTGACCCAGCTCAACGTCGATCTGCAGGTGCCGGCCATGTCGGATTTCGGGATTGATAAACAGCAATATCTTGAGTTGCTGGACACCATGGCGGAGCAGGCGCTGGCATCGGGTTCACCGAATAATAATCCGCGCATTCCGAGCAAGAATGAAGTGATTGAACTGTATAAAAAGGTATGGAGTTAATGATGATTGGAAATTACATCAACAGTGAATTAGTGCCAGTGACCTCAGATCGCAATCTGCCGGTCACGGATCCGGCCACCGGTAAAGTGATCGATCAGGTTGGCCTGTCCAGCGTGGCGGATACCGAGCAGGCAATCGCCAGCGCGGAAGCGGCATGGCCGGCCTGGGCGCAAATGACACCGCTTAATCGCTCGCGCATCCTGTTTCGCTTCAAAGCCTTGCTGGAACAGAACATGGACGAGCTGGCAACACTGATCAGCCGCGAGCACGGGAAAGTACACAGTGATGCGTTAGGCGAATTGACCCGCGGGCTGGAAGTGGTCGAATTTGCCTGCGGGATCCCGCACCTGCAAAAAGGCGAACACAGCCGCAATGTGGGTACCGACGTAGATTCGCATTCAATGCTGATGCCGCTGGGTGTTTGCGCGGGGATTACCCCCTTTAATTTCCCGGTCATGGTGCCCATGTGGATGTTCCCGATTGCCCTGGCAACCGGCAATACCTTCGTGCTGAAACCGTCTGAGAAAAACCCGTCCGCGGCACTGAGACTGGCGGAATTGCTGACCCAGGCCGGATTGCCGCCAGGGGTGTTTAATGTCGTGCAGGGCGATAAGGAATCGGTGGATGTGCTGCTGAGCGATGCCAGAGTCAAAGCAGTCAGTTTTGTCGGCTCGACTCCGATTGCGGAATACATCTATTCACAGGGCTCGGCACACGGCAAACGGGTGCAGGCACTGGGCGGTGCGAAAAACCATATGGTGGTGATGCCGGATGCGGATTTGGATCAGGCGGTTAATGCGCTGATGGGCGCCGCCTTTGGTGCGGCCGGAGAACGCTGCATGGCGATTTCTGTCGCGGTTGCCATTGGTGACGAAGTGGCCGATAAGCTGGCAGAGAAACTCACAGCCCGGATTCGTGAGTTACGGGTCGGGCCGGGCTATGGCCAGTCGGTTGAGAACGAAATGGGGCCGCTGATCACAGACGATCACATGAAACGCGTGAGCAGTTATATCGACAAAGGTGAAGCTGAAGGCGCCACTTTATTGGTGGATGGCCGTGATTATCAGGTTCCCGGCTTTGAAAACGGTTATTACGTTGGCGGCACTTTGTTTGATCACGTCACCCCCGGGATGACCATTTACCGCGAAGAAATCTTCGGGCCTGTCCTGTCAATGCTGCGCGCCCAGTCGCTGGATGAAGCCCTGACGCTGATCAATGAACATGAATTCGGGAACGGCACGGCGATTTTCACCGCCGACGGGGAAGCCGCGCGCCGGTTCAGCGATCAAGTGGAAGTGGGCATGGTGGGTGTCAACGTGCCGATTCCAGTGCCTATGGCTTTCCATTCTTTTGGTGGCTGGAAGCGTTCCCTGTTCGGGCCGCTGCACATGCACGGCAGCGATGGTGTGCGTTTCTTTACCCGCATGAAAACCATCACCACCCGCTGGCCGAAAAACCAGCAGCAACAGGCTGACTTTGTCATGCCGACCATGAAATAACACCTCAAAAGAGCGGCTTCCCAATGCAGGAAGCCGCCTCAATAATAAGCGGCTTACCGCCGCGACTCAGTTGGCGAAGTTTTGCAGTAATCACGATAAATCAACCCTACTCACTAACCGAGGTTGAGGGGCGGTCTCTGAACAGGCCCCATGCAGTTCAATTCTGCGCTAGTGATACAATAAATCATGGAGATCTTTCATGGCTGCAATACGGAAGCGATTTAACCGCTACCCCGGCATACGACCTGTGCTGGGCATGCTTGCCTCGCTCGGACTCAGTGCGTCAGTAATGGCGGTACAGGGGCCGGGGCTGGGTAATCTCAACTACAGTACAGGCGAAACTTTCACTCAGGTGTCTTACCCGCTGGTGGATGACACCACCGGATTTCTGCCGCCGGATTACCCCGGCAGAAAACATTATGGCGTGAATGTCATGACCATGCTCAATGGTTACATGGTGGGTATTTTTGCCCCTGACAGCGGCGGCGGCCCCGGTGGCTGGATTGCGCTGGACGCCTCAGACCCGACCAACCTGTCTTTGGTCAAGACGGTCTATGAACCCGATACCAGTAATCAGTACCGTACCGGTAACGGGCTGCGTACCGCGGAATTTCGCGAGCCGCATTCTTTTGGTCTGAGCGAAGGTAATCTGATTGCCATCCAGACCGGGAAAGGGATTGAAATATGGGATTGGTCTGATGTCAATAATCCTGTTCAGGTCTCCAAACTGCCCATCTCAGGAGTGAACTTCGGGGATTATAATAACGTGTCCTGGCAGCTGTTCTGGCAGGCACCTTATTTGTATGTGGCCCGTGGTAATGCCGGGTTAACCATAGTAGATACCAGCAACGTCAGTAACCCTTCGATAGTGAAAACCATTCCAACCTCGCAACTGGGCGGTTTCAATATCGGTCCGGTCTTTGTGGTGGGCAACAAGATGTTCCTGTCGAGCATGGAAACCACCGCCGGTTTTTCTATCCTGAACCTGGATGATCCGGAAACCCCGACGCTGGAGAAAACCCTCAGCTCCCTGCCGGAGAAATATTATGCCTCGTGCTGGGACGGTAAATATGCCTTCTTCGGCGCCCGCTCTACCGCGGACAAGCTGAGAATTTACGATACAACAACAACGCCCATGACACTGGTGCACGATCAGCTGTCCGGGTTTCAGAATCTGTACTGTAACGTGCAGGATCATAAGCTGTTTCTCGGCAACCAGGACGATATCTCAGTCTTGGATGTCAGCAATATCAGCAACATACAGCTATCAGGCAGCGGCTCGCTCAATGCCGCCGGCGGCGATACCGACCATGGTCAGGTGTTCCCGTTCGGCAATATGGTCTGGGTCGGCAATGATCACGGCACAGGCAGCGGTTTAATCGCCCATCAGGCCGGGCCAGACAATACGCCTCCGGCGATTGTTCACAGCAGTCCGGCTATCGATTCAACGCTGCAACCCCGTTCGTCCCGGGTCGGTATTGTCTTTTCCGACAGCCTGCTGATGGAGTCGGTCAACAGCAATACCTTTACCGTGACCAAGCTGGGCAGCAGTACCCCGGTCAGCGGCACCTACAGTGTGAACTTAGGGTTTGCCAACTTCACACCGGATAGCCAGTTAGATGCCGACAGCATTTATGTGGTTGAATTAGATGGCATTGAAGATTTTGCCGGTAACCCGCTGCCAGCGACCAGCTACCGTTTCTCCACCGGCTCTGTGGTGGGTCATGATATTACTCTTGGCAGCACGGCTCAGGTTACGCTGGGTACGCCCATTTCCTTCTCAGCCTCGGCTTCTCCTTTGCTGGGCGGTAATCTGGAGTATTCCTGGGACTTTGGTGACGGCACACCGCCAACCGCATTTTCCAGCAATGGCTCGGTCAGTCACACTTACAGCTCGCCAAATCACTGGAATGCCATTGTGACTGTACGAGAATCGGGCTCTCTGACCACGAGTAAAACGCAGCAGCATACCGTGTACAACCCGTTGACGCTGAACACGCCCACGACCGCCAGTACAATCGTGAAAGATGCCAACCGGGTGTACGCGGTCAATGAGGATAACGGCACCGTCTCGGCGATCAGCCAGGTCTCGCCGTTTGGTAAAGTGTGGGAAACCCAGGTCGGCGAGAAACCCCGCACCCTGGCGATTGCCCCTGATGGCAACCTCTGGGTGGCGAATCAGGACAGCGACAACATCAAAGTCTTGTCTGCCACCGGCAGCGTACTGCATACCATAGATCTGCCGCGCGCCAGCCAGCCGCATGGTGTGGTGTTTACACCGGATGGCAGTGCGGCGCTGGTCACTTTGCAGGCAACCGGCGAAGTGGTCAAAATCAACCCGTCGAACCGCACGATTACCGGCACGGTCAGTGTGGGCCAGAGCGCCAGAGGCATAGCAGTCGACAGCGATTCGGCCACCGCACTGGTCACACGTTTTATCTCACCTCAGTCGCACGCTGAAGTTGTGGCCGTGCATATCGGTTCGATGTCAGTGGACTCTGTGGTCAATCTGCAGAAAGACACCACCACTGTGGATGGCGAAGACAGAAGCCGCGGGATCCCGAATTATCTCAATGCGGTTACTATCTCGCCGGACGGTCAGTCGGCATGGATCCCGGCAATCAAAGCCAATGTGGATCGCGGTGAATACAATGAGGGGGATCCAAACCAGGCGCTGACCTTTGAAACCACCCTGCGTGCCATTACCTCGCAGATCAACCTCAACACACTGGCAGAAGTCCCCAGCCTGCAAATGGACATGGACGACAGGGCACAACCCAAAGCGCTGGTGTTCAGCGAGCTGGGCGATTATGTCTACATTGCGCTGGAAGGGCAAAACAGCGTCGAGGTGCGTGATGCCTATTCCCGTGAGCGGGCCAGTGAAATTGCAGATTCAGGTAAAGCCCCGCGAGGACTGGTGAAAGCCGGTAACTTGTTGTTTGTGCATAACTTCCTGTCGCGCACTGTTTCTGTTCATGACCTGTCACCGTTTGAAAATCAGGGCGAGGCCATTGCCAAGCTGGCGGATATTTCACTGGTGGCAAATGAAACCATGCATCCGCGCGTTCTGGCCGGTAAGCAGATTTTCTACAACGCCAGCGATGCGCGCATGACCAGGGATGGCTATATCTCGTGTGCCGGCTGCCATACAGACGGCGACAGTGATAACCGTGTCTGGGACTTTACCGACCGCGGTGAAGGGCTGCGCAATACCATTTCTCTGCTCGGCCGTGTCGGTATGGGGAATGGCCGAGTTCACTGGACAGCCAACTTCGATGAAATTCATGATTTTGAAAACGATATTCGTCTGGCGTTTCAGGGCGTGGGTTTTCTCGATGATGCGATCTTTGCGCTGACCTCGGACCCACTGGGCGCGAACAAAGCAGGCTACAGTGTCGATCTCGACAATCTGGCGTTTTACGTCAGCAGTCTGAATGCGTATCCACGCAGCCCGTACCGCAATCAGGACGGCAGTCTGACCGCGGCCGCATCGACAGGTAAGACGTTGTTTACCCAAAAAGGCTGCGACACCTGTCACAGCGGGGATTTCTATACCGATAATCAACGCCATGATGTCGGCACCATTCAGGCCTCGTCCGGTCAGGGCAGCGGTAATCCGCTTGGCGGCGTCGGCTTTGATACGCCAACCCTGGTTGGCGTCTGGTCAACGCCACCGTATTTCCATAACGGACAGGCCGCGACGCTCAATGATGTGCTGCAAACCGGTTCCCAGCACAGCGTCAGCAGTGCCAGCGAACGGGCAGCGCTGGTCGCTTATCTGGAGCAGATTGAGTACGAAGGACCGGAAATCGTAGTGCCTGAGCCACCGGCAGAAGCCACAGTGGTGTACCTGAGTGATATGGCAGAAGTGTCATCCAGCAATGGCTGGGGGCCGTTTGAAAAAGACGCCAGTAATGGCGAGGCCGCATCGGATGACGGCGGCACCATCTCAATTGGTGGCACCCAGTATCAGAAAGGTTTGGGTGTGCATGCCGAATCTGAAGTGGTGTACGACATCAGCGGTGGTGATTATACCCAGTTCCGCGCTTTTGTTGGGGTCGATGATGAAGTTGGCGGCAGCGGCAGCGTGGTGTTTGAAGTCTGGGTTGATGGTGTGCTGAGCTATCAGAGCGGCACGCTGACCGGTTCAGACACCGCCCAGTATGTCTCCATCAACCTGAGCCCGGATAACTATGAGCTGAAGCTGGTGGTGACAGGTGCCGGTAACGGTGTCGGTAGTGACCATGCCAGCTGGGGCGATGCCAAACTGCTGCAGTCTTCCGGGCAGAGTCAGTACAGCTATCTCAGCGACATGACTGAAACCGGCGCAGTGACCAACGGCTGGGGGCCACTGGAGAAAGACACCAGCAATGGCGAAGAGCTGGCTAATGACGGCAACCCGATCACGATTGGCGGTGCGGTCTACAGCAAAGGGCTGGGTGTGCATGCGGATTCAAGCATCACTTATACCCTGATTGCCGGTGAGTATGACCAGTTCCAGGCGGTGATCGGTGTGGATGATGAAGTGGGCAATAACGGCAGCGTGGTGTTTGAAGTCTGGCTGAACGGCAGTCTGGCTTATCAGAGTGTCACGCTGACCGGCAGTCAGGGACCGGTGAATGTGAATCTGCCGATCCCGTCCAATGTCACTGAGCTGAAATTGGTCGTGGGCACCGCGGGTGATGGCGATGGCTATGACCATGCAGATTGGGCTGATGCGCGGTTGAGGTACGCGAACTAGCGCTTTACTTTGGGGAGGTGGACTGGCTGACCGCCCGTTTTGCCCGGACTCTGTAGTGAGTTCGGGCATTTTTTATGTAGCCCAGCGAAGCGGGCAAACCCTGAAGCTGTACTCTATTTAAGGTCTGTCAGGTATGTCGCGCTTGGGTTCAGTGGCAATCTGAGCATTTACGGATGCGCGCCAGAC
>NZ_JAKLTE010000016.1:0-102113 GCF_022014395.1 Photobacterium sp. WH77
AGCTTGTCGTGGACAGGGCGGCCATTCTAACGAATCAAACAAAGTAGTCAAACAATTTTTTATTTGCTTTCTTTGTGCCGCCTTTCATCAAAACCGAACTGATGTTTTCATCCGTTCCCGTCTTGGTGAGGCGGCATTATAGAGACTTGGAAAAGACTGACAACCCTTTTCTTAATAAAAAATGTTTAACCGGTCATAATTTCAACTAATGTAAAAATATGCGCCTTAAGTCAACATTATACGATCAATACATTCACTTTCTGGTAATCGTAAAACTATGCACGTACTATTATTGTGATTAATTTGTTAAATAAATCGCCTTCTAACTTTTCAATCGATGACACTGTAGCTTGCCTATGAAATTTTCCAACTCACACACTATGATCATTGCGCTGATAACTCTTATTGGTGCCATCATATTTAGCTTCATTTCTTCTACCGCTGCGATAGCCTTCGCACTGGGCGCCGTCTTATCCGGATTTGCCAATCATTACCTGAACACGAATCAGGATGAAAATATGATGGGCGATGAAAACCAGAGCAGTAAAACGCTCTATGTCGGTAACCTTCCCTATCGTGCTAACGAAAGTGAAGTTAAAGATTTATTCTCAGAGTACGGGGAGGTCTTTGCTGTTCGCTTGATGAAAGATAAACGAACAGGAAAAAGGCGGGGCTTCGGCTTTGTGGTTATGAGCAGCAAAGATGCTGACTATGCTGTCAGCAAGCTAAATGAGAAAGAATTTGGTCAGCGTACATTAAAAGTACGTGAAGCCAACGACCCTAAGAATGAGGATAATTAAGGCTGATTACCCGGCCCAAGTTCATGGCTAATAGACTGTGATTTAAAATCACAACATTGGAATTCTCACCAGAATGATAGGTCAAGTTCTGCCATTGCGGTGACCTTCCTGTGGCCATGTCTCCCAACAGTGAATTGACCCGGCTAGCGATCGCGCTGCCGGAGTCAATCACATTCGTAGCCTGGACAAACACCTTACTGATTTCATCTTTTATCAGCGGAAAGTGAGTGCATCCGAGTACAACCGTATCAATTGCCGTGTGAAACCAAGGCTGCAATATCCCGGTCAGCTCGTCCAGATCGACCTTAGCTCCCCGTAGTTTCATCTCTGCCATTTCAACCAGGCGCGTGTTGCCCAGCAAATGGACCTCGCAATCTGAAGCAAACTCCTGGATCAAAGCCTGAGTATATTGGCGTTTAACCGTAGCCGGTGTGGCTAACACGCCCAGGCTTTTCGTTTTACTCAGTAATGCCGCAGGCTTAATAGCAGGCACAACCCCAACCACAGGCAAACTCAGCGCAGCCCGCAGAGGAGGCAAGACGATAGTGCTGGCGGTATTACAGGCAATCACAACCAGATCTGCGTTATGTTTTGTGACCAGAGACGACACAATGTGCAGGGTACGCTCAACCAATACCGCCTCGTCCAACTCACCATAAGGGAAAGCCGCATCATCAAATGCGTAGATGTATTGATAATGTGGCAGCTGGCGGTATATCTCCTGATAGACGGAGAGGCCGCCCACACCAGAATCAAAAATAAGGATGGTTTTCACAACGTCTTTCTGACTGCTCCAAGATAGAAGCTCTCATCATACTGGCTGACAGATAAAAGCCAACTATCACACATCAGTTTACTGTGACTCTGGTACTGAGATCCGATAGCGAAGATGGTGAAACCGGCCTTGGTTGTCTATATGCAGAGGTTCAAGCGCTAACTGCCCTGAAAAACATGGGGCATGGATCACCAGAGTATGAAATTCGCCGTCTTCCCCGCAAGGGTCCACCTCATCAGGCAACCGTGCGAGTAATGAGTGATTAAACCATTTACCGCAGAACTCACCGCTGAGCTGGCTGGTATCCACAGTGGTCAGAATCGTTTTTATCCCTCGTTGCAAAATTTCCTCGGCCAGCAGCTGGCTGTCCTCCCCCAGCAAAGGAAAAACACATTGCCAGCCGGCCGGCTCAATATAACTGCGCCGATAGGTTTCAATACCATTACAAAACATATCGCCAAATGCCACGGCTTCAACGGCCAATCCGCTATTGCGAATGGCTTCCACCACCAGCGCCTGGTACACGTCATTCGGAGGAAACACGTCAGGCAGCGGTATCTCAACCAAGGGGAGCCCTGTCAGCCGGGCCTGTGCCCGCACCACAGCGATTGGTGTTGCCTGAAACGGCACCTCGGTACCGACATAAGTGGTAAACAGCCCCACAACGTCAAAGGCAGGGCTTTCTAATAAGCGCAACAGCGTCAGTGTTGAATCTTTACCGGATGACCAACTGACTATCACTTTCTTTGGTTTCATTGTCGCCTCACGAAAAAGCCGCCCGAAGGCGGCTGAGGGTTAGAACTGGTAATCTACTGATAGCATCGCTTTACGACCATCTCCTGAGTAATAAGCTCCCCAGGAGTTCACAGAGCTTGCGTAACTCTTATCAGCCCAATTATCAACTCGCAAAGACGCCTGCCAATTATTGGTGGTGTAGCTCACGGCTGTATTGAACAACCAGTAATCATCCACTTTCTCTTGCGAATTGGCGTTATCACCATCACGATATTTTGATCCCGTATATACTGACTCCGCAAAAAATTGCCAGTCACGCAGGAAAGCTAAGGTTCCGTAGACACGGCCAGTATGCGGTGCCACCCAAGACAGTTGTTTGCCTTCGTTAACACCTTTGGTAAATTCACCATCTACATAGTGATACTCAGTACCCACTGAGGCCACATCAGTTACATACCATATACCACTAATATCAATCCCCAATCGACTCGTTGCATCAGCATTAACATTCGCTCCCGGAAAAGTTCCACCATTGGGTGCGGGCGCACTACTGTCAAAGACAATCTCATCCTTCAGCTCTAGCCGATAAACATTCAATCTTGTCGTTACATCACTATCAGAATATGACCATCCGGCTTCAATCGAATCACCAGTCTGCGGTTTCAAGCCAACAACACCTGCAGGGGTATAAGCTTGCTCATCTACCTTTGCAAACCGAAAATTTTGATCATACCGCGCATATAAACGCTGCTTATCGTTAACCTGATAATTAAGAGCGAACTCTAACGCATGAGCATCGTTATCAATGGACTGCCCTGCAGGATAAGTTGTTTTATCTCGTAAAGTGTCTTCTACAGAGGTATATCGGCCTCCGATTGAAGCCGTCAGATCATCCTGTACCGGATAATTCACTAAACCATATGCACTAACGGTTTTCTGCTCATTACCCCGGTCTAAAAAGCTACTCAGGTAGTCAAAGTCGCTATCGGCAAAATCAACACCGAGCAAAATATTCATTTCACCATGTTTAGATGGTAACCCTGACTCTAGCTGCAACGCACCGTATAGATTATCCAATTTCTTAGTATTGTTAGCGCTCGAAGAGATACCCCGTGCATCCATCTCCTCATAGCTGGCTTCAGCATCAATGTCCCAGTTTCCAGCAATGCTTTGTCGATAACCTGTTCGATAAATTGTTGAAATCTCGTGTGAATAGTCGTCAGGATTACTGGGGTTAGCCTGTTTTGGATTATCTTTAAATTGTTCTTCAGTCAGGGCACCAGCATATTCTCTATATGCATCTAAGTAATTAATCTCAAAGAAAAAACGCTTATCGCCTTTATTAAACTGTACTTTCCCCAGAATAGAGCCATCTTCGCTGGCATTATGCTCACGATAGTTATCACTATCTGTCTGATTACCAGCAAGATAATAGTGCCAATCTTCATTAATACGGCCAAACACATCGCCTCTATAACCGTATGTATCAAAACTACCACCTGTCGCACCTATGCTACCGCCAGTTGCATCCGGCGACTTGGTAATAATGTTAATCACGCCACCGACTGCCTGATCGCCATACAAGACACCCGCACTGCCTGACAAAATTTCAACTCTCTCAACCTGACTCAGCGCTAATGCATTCAAATTAGGCGACGAAAGGTCATTACGATTGAGCTTACGACCATCAACCAATATCAATGTGTTACTGGCTGCCTGACCACCACTGAATCCACGAAGAGAAAAAACAGGGCCACTATTTGTATCAGAAACCTGAATTCCTGCTCGTCCACGTAATAAAGAGGTAAGATCTTGCGCGCCAGACTCTTTTATTTCATTTTGGCTAATGACGGTGACATTCGCAGGAATATCTTCGATAGAATTAACATTGGTACTTCGACCTATCACCACCATGGTCTCATCGGTGGTGTTCTGGGCGGAAACGAGCGAGGATTGCAGACACAAAGGTGCCAACGCCACGGCTAAAAGCGTTTTTTTCATTGTCATGGATACCTTAAATCGCGTTGAAATCTGGGCAGTCTCCATACTGCCTGTCTCGCTGGTCGGTCTTCGGACTTGAGAGCATGGTTGAACAACCGCCTAGGACAACGACTTCCCATTTCATCTGGCCGGCGTTGCGCTTGCCTGATGAAACAGTGTCTGGCTATCTGCCTTGTGTCTTTCGTTCTCTCTTACCGCTGCGCGTCAGTTACGGATTCTCACCGTATTCCCCGCCTGTGAACAGGCAAACCAGCGCAGCGGAATGCTAATTTTACCGGTCGGAATTGTCTAGTTTAGTTTGCTATTAGTCATGACAAATCTATCTGGCCTGCACTTTTCTCCCCCCTTTCACTGGACATCAGTCAACAATGCAATAAAATCTGCGCTCTTATTTTGAGCAGTTTTGAGGCAACACCATGGCAGCAACCCCAATCAACCCCGCCACCTACCAAGCACAACTGGACGAAAAGGCCGAGCGTATGCAGGCGCTGTTTGCTGACGTAGACACCCCGGAGTTGGAGGTGTTCGCTTCTCCTGCTCAACACTACCGTATGCGTGCTGAGTTTCGTGTCTGGCATGAAGGTGAAGACCTGTATTACATCATGTTCAATCAGGAAACCCGCGAGAAGTACCGGGTCGATCAGTTTCCGCAAGCCAGCCGTCTGATCAATGATTTGATGCCGTTGCTGGTAGATGCCATGAAGCCGAACCGTGCGCTGCGTCATAAGCTGTTCCAGGTCGATTTCCTGTCAACACTGAGCGGAGAGATTCTGGTTTCCCTGCTATATCACCGTCAACTGGATGATCTGTGGGTCGCAGAAGCCAAAGCCCTGAAGCAAAGGCTGAATGATGAAGGGTTCAACCTCAATCTGATAGGTCGTGCACGTAAACAGAAAATCGTGCTGGATCAGGACTATGTGATTGAGAAACTGACGATTCACGATCAAACACTGACCTATCAGCAGGTTGAAAACAGTTTTACCCAGCCTAACGGCGAAGTGGCGCAAAAGATGCTGGAGTGGGCAGTAGACTGTACTCAGGACAGCGAAGGCGATCTGCTGGAGCTGTATTGCGGCAACGGCAACTTCTCGCTGGCACTGGCAAAGAATTTTGACCGTGTGCTGGCCACAGAACTGGCCAAGCCGTCGGTGGAATCGGCACAGTACAACATTGCAGCGAACAAGATAGACAATGTGCAGATCATACGTATGTCTGCTGAAGAATTTACTCAGGCGATGGAAGGGCAGCGCGAGTTTCGCCGCCTGAAAGACAATAACATTGATCTCAGCAGCTACAACTGCAACACCATTTTTGTTGATCCGCCCCGCTCAGGCATGGACGAGGATACCTGTCGCATGGTTCAGGCCTATGAGCGTATTGTCTATATCTCCTGTAACCCGGACACCTTAAAAGCTAACCTGGAGATTCTGGGTCACACCCATCGCATTACCCGGTTTGCGCTGTTTGATCAGTTCCCTTACACCCACCACATGGAAGCGGGTGTAATGCTGGAACGTAAATAATCCAAGCGAAAACGGCAAAAACGAAAAAGGCGCCTCAGGCGCCTTTTCTGTCTTTCATGCTGAGAGATTATGCATCATCCTGAGCTTTGGATTTCGATTTCGGCTTCATCACACCCATGCGGTAAGCGACCCACAACAGCAACGCTAAACAAATCATCAACGGCAGGAAGTTAGATCCCATATCCGGTGCCTGCGCGCGCAGAAAGGCAGAATAGCCAAAGGCGCCGACCAGAAACAAAGCAAAGGCAATGGCCGGGGTCCCTTCCGCCATCGGGCGTGTCAGGTAGTCCTGATACATGCAATACACAGTCATCACAAAAGCAATCACCGGAAAAATAGAAAAAGCGACAGCACTGGAGGTAAATACTGCCAGCGTGGCGTTACCGCACAGTCCTGCTAACAGTGACAGGATTAAGGTCTTGCGTTCTGCTTTAACTTGTTGCTTGTCCATATCTTCACCAACATACTCAATTAAGGTTTATGCGCCAGCGTGTTGCGCTCACGCTCTTTACGATACCAGTAAGCTCCTTTGGCTATCATTCGCAGTTGCATGATTAAGCGCTCTGCATGTTCTGCCCGCGACTGACTGTCCAGATCCAGTGCATCGGCTCCTGAGCTGAACACCAAAGTGACTAACGCTTCAGCCTGGATATAAGCTTCTTCGTGCCGGCTCCCGCCTTTAGCTTCCAGATACTCAGTGAGTTCCGCCACGAAGTGCTGAATTTCTCTCGCCACAGCAGCACGGAATGCCGGCGAGGTGCCGGAGCGTTCCCGTAACAGCAAACGAAAAACGTTCGGGCTGCTTTCAATAAATTCCATGAAGGTTTCAACAGAAGTGCGGATAACACTGCCTTCTTCAGCAATGCGCTGGCGAGCCTGACGCATCAGCTGGCGAAGCAGTAAGCCACCTTCATCAACCAATGTTAGTCCAAGTTCATCCATATCTTTGAAGTGACGATAAAAAGATGTGGGTGCTATACCAGCTTCACGCGCAACTTCGCGCAAACTGAGATTGGAAAAACTGCGCTCAGCACTGAGCTGGTTAAAGGCTGCGTTAATCAGTGAACGCCGGGTTTTTTCTTTTTGTTGGGCCCTGATCCCCATGGGTTCCTGCTTCTGTTAAGTTGCCAGTTTGAATCTCACTATACCCGCTTTCAGCCACTTGATCAGCGCCAATCCACACTTTGCCGGTGGGAATACTAACGGCCCTGTCAGGTGGAAGCAAAATCACAAACGTCATTTTCCCTGTCGGCTCACAAACTGCTGTCTGCCAGCGATAAAAATGGGGGTTTCTTCTGCCACAACGTGATCCTACGCGCTCTATCGGGGAGTCGCGATTTTCCCTTCGATTGGAAAGCGTTACACTCCGCACCACAGAAACAATCGGATAAATAAGGCGGCCCATGAGCACTCAACACCCCACGACTCCTTCTCACTATGATGTGATTATTATCGGCAGCGGACCCGGAGGCGAAGGGGCCGCCATGGGACTGACCAAAGCAGGTTTCAGCGTCGCTATTATTGAACGTGAAAGCCGTGTCGGCGGCGGCTGTACCCATTGGGGCACTATCCCCTCTAAAGCACTGCGTCACGCGGTCAGCCGTATTATCGAATTCAATAAAAACCCGCTCTACAGCAAAAACACCACCACACTGCACAGTACTTTCAGCCAGATTCTTGGTCACGCGCAGACAGTGGTCAGTAAGCAAACGAGAATGCGCCAGGGCTTTTATGATCGCAACAGTTGCCCCATCATTGCCGGTGAAGCCAGTTTTGTCGACCAACACACCATACGTGTTCGCCACCCTGACGGCAGTCATGACACCTATACCGCCGATAAATTCGTGATTGCCACCGGCTCACGTCCTTACCAGCCCAAAGATGTCGACTTCACCCACCAGCGCATCTACGACAGTGACTCCGTGCTGCGTCTGCAGCACGACCCGCGCCACATTATTATTTACGGGGCCGGGGTGATCGGCAGTGAATATGCCTCTATCTTCCGCGGCCTGGGGGTAAAAGTTGACCTCATCAACACCCGCCAGCGGCTGCTGGAATTTCTCGATAACGAGATCTCTGACTCGCTGTCTTACCACCTGTGGAACAACGGTGTGATGATCCGCAGCGGGGAGGCCTACAACAAGATTGAAGGCACAGAAGACGGTGTGATCCTGCATCTGGAATCCGGCAAGAAAATGAAAGCCGACTGCCTGCTGTACGCCAACGGCCGGACAGGTAACACAGATCGCCTCAACCTGGAGGTGGTCGGACTGACACCAGACTCACGCGGCCAGCTGTCCGTCGACCAAAACTACTGTACCGAGGCCGATAACATTTATGCGGTGGGTGATGTGATTGGCTATCCGAGTCTGGCGAGCGCCGCCTATGATCAGGGCCGCTTCGTGGCGCAGGCCATAGCAACCGGTCAGGCTCAGGGCCAGCTGATCGATCACATCCCAACCGGTATCTACACCATTCCTGAAATCAGCTCTGTGGGTAAAACAGAGCAGCAGCTGACTGCGGAAAAAGTCCCTTATGAGGTGGGACGGGCGCAATTCAAACACCTGGCCCGCGCTCAGATAGCCGGTACCGATGTCGGCAGCCTGAAGATACTGTTCCACCGCGAAACCAAAGAGATCTTAGGGATCCACTGCTTCGGTGAGCGGGCGTCTGAGATCATTCACATTGGTCAGGCGATCATGGAACAGAAAAACGGCGGTAACAGCATAGATTACTTCGTCAATACCACCTTTAATTACCCGACCATGGCTGAAGCCTACCGGGTGGCCGCGCTGAATGGACTGAACCGCCTGTTTTGAAAGCACCACTCCGCAGCCGATGCTGTGGAGCGGTACACACCATAAAAAAACGGCGCTCTAGGCGCCGTTTTACGATTGGGACTTTTGCGATTGGGGCTTTGCTTATCGGCGGTTACCGCGATAAGCCGGTGATGGGTTAAGTACCATGTGACGGTTGATGTCTTTAAACAGCAGGTAGCGGAAACGACCCGGACCACCGGCATAGCATGCCTGCGGGCAGAAAGCGCGTAACCACATATAGTCACCGGCTTCCACTTCCACCCAGTCCTGATTCAAATGATAAACCGCTTTACCTTCCAGTACGTACAGACCATGTTCCATCACATGAGTCTCATCAAACGGAATGATCCCGCCGGGCTGGAAAGTCACTATGTTCACTTGCATGTCGTGACGCATATCTTCAGAATCAACAAAGCGGGTTGTTGCCCAGGCATCGTTGGTGTCAGGCATCGGCGTTGGCTCGATGTCATTCTCATTGGTTACAAAGGCGTCAGGCACCTCAATACCTTCAACAAATTCATAGGCCTTGCGGATCCAGTGGAAACGCACCGGCGCATCGCCATTGTTTTTCAGGCTCCACTTGGCTGATGGCGGCAGATAGGCATAACCGCCGGTTTCCATCTGATATTGCTCGCCTTCCAGCGTCAGGGTCATCTCGCCTTCTACCACAAACAGCACACCTTCCGCACCCGCATCCAGTTCGGGTTTGTCGCTGCCGCCCTGCGGGGAGACTTCCATGATGTAATGGGAGAAAGTTTCAGAAAAACCACTCATTGGCCGGGCAATCACCCACAGCCGGGTATTGTCCCAGAACGGCAGAAAGCTGGTCACGATATCACTCATCACGCCCTTAGGAATGATGGCATAGGCTTCGGTAAAAACCGCGCGGTCAGAGAGAATCTGTGTTTGCGGTGGCAGGCCACCTGTGGGGGCATAATAAGTATTCCGGGCCATTACATATGTCCTTTCATGTATAGCAGTATTACTGCGCCAATGGATAAGCAGAGTCTTGACGAGGCTGCTGTTTCAATTCTGAATTGTGTTGATTGTAGATCATGGCAATTTGATTTATAAATTAAATAACTTAATGCCAAGTAGTGGGATTTCCACTGGTAACGAATTATGAATCAGAACAAGACGTTAGACCCGGTGCTGCTGCGCAGCTTTGTCGCCGTGGTCGATTCCGGCAGCTTTACCCGAGCCGCCGACAGTACTCACCTCACTCAGTCGACGGTCAGCCAGCAGGTCCGCAAACTTGAGTCTCAGCTCGGCTGCGAACTGCTGCACCGCAAAGGACGCTATGTCACAGCGACGCTGGAAGGCGAGCGGGTGCTCAATTATGCCCGCCGCATCCTGCAATTGATGAATGAAGCGGTCGTGCAGACCAGTGTCAGCGCCGAACAGCAAAAAATCCGGCTTGGGGTGCCGGAGGACTTTGCCACTCACGCCATCATGCCCACGCTGCATGCTTTCTCAACTGAATTTCCGGGCATCCGGTTGGAAGTGAAAAGTGGCTTATGCAGCGATATATGGCGGAAATTTCAGAGTAACGAGCTGGATTTAGCCCTGGTCAAGCAGCGGCAGGGCAGCCTGCCGGGGTTAGCCAGCTGGCCGGAGCCTTTGTGCTGGATTGATAGCTTACACAGCAATAACCTCGACAGGCAGCCGGTTCCCCTGGTGTCTTTTCCTATTGGCGGCCTGTATCGCAATGAAATGGCCCATACGTTTGACAGCCTGGGCAGAAGCTGGCGCCTGGCCTACGTAAGCACCAGTTTGTCGGGGGTTTGCTGTGCCGTCGAGGCCGGGCTGGGTATTTCGCTGCTGCCTAGAAGGCTGGTGACCGAGCACCACAGAATTCTGGATGAAGATGACGGACTGCCGCCGGTGCAGGATATGGAAGTGACCCTGCATACCCAGGATAAGCTGTCGGCGCTGAGCAAAACCCTGGCAGAGCGACTGATCAGTACTTGCGATCGCATCTTTGAACATGAAGTCTGAGGCGGTTTTTCCCGAGCGGCTGACAACGTACCACGGCCTCTTTCTGTCAAAAGAGGCCAAGTCAGCCCACTTAGCTGGCTTCCATCATCCGGTTGTCCGGGGTCAGGATATCTGCCCAGGGCAGGCTTTCATCGCCCAGCGTAATAAAGTTCGGGTTCTCCAGCGTGTGGCGCTCATTGTAAGACAGAGGTGTCAGGTGGGTATTGAGAATACGTCCGCCCGCTTCTTCCACAATGCACTGTGTCGCCGCTGTGTCCCACTCGCCTGTGGGGCCTAAACGCAGGTAACAATCGACTGCCCCTTCTGCCACCAGACAGGATTTCAGGGCCGCTGACCCCAGCGGGACTAAGTCGTAATTCAGCGCCGGATCCAGCCGGTTGGTGATCGCCCGGATATCCTGGCGGCGACTGATAGCCACAGCTATCGACTGGGTCGGCCCTTCGTGCTTATGGGTCGAGATGGAGACAGTTTCACCTTCGGGGGTAATTTTCCAGGCCCCCTGCCGGCGGCTAGCGTAGTAAACGACACCTGATACCGGCGCATATACCACACCCATCACAGGGTGATTGTTCTCAACCAGGGCGATGATTGTGGCAAAGTCGCCACTGCCAGCGATGAACTCTTGCGTACCGTCGAGAGGATCGACCAACCAGTAACGCTCCCACTGCTGGCGCTCTTCCAGCGGAATAGTTGCATCTTCTTCAGACAACACAGGAATATCCGGAGTCAGCTCGGTTAACCTTTCCAGCACCAGTTTGTGGGCGGCCAGATCTGCGCTGGTCACAGGCGTATTGTCAGTCTTGATCTGTTTTTCGAACTGACCACGCTGATAAATATCAAGGATCACCTGTCCCGATTCCCGGGCAATTTCTATCACGGATGGAATTAACATCGACAGCTCCATCTCACACTCCTGCTAGGATAAGTACTTCAATGCCAGGAACAAGGCGGTAATGCTTCTGGCTTCAGCAAAATCAAGATGGCTCAGTAACTCTTCAGCCTGTGACAATGGCCAGCGCACAATATCCAGCGGCTCAGGTTCATCGCCGATCAGTTTCTCGGGAAATAAATCCTGCGCGAGAAACAGCGTCATCCTGCTGGAAAAATAAGACGGCGCCAGCACCACTTCTTTCATTGGCACTAACTGTCTGGCACCAAAACCAATTTCTTCTTTCAATTCCCGGTTAGCGGCTTCGTCGGCCGTTTCGCCGTGGTCTATCAAACCCTTGGGAAAGCCGAGTTCATAGCGATCCGTTCCTGCCGAATACTCACGCACCAATAAGAGATCGCCCTCTGCCGTCACAGGCACCATCATCACAGCATGCCGGCCGCTGGGTTTCATTCGCTCATAAGTACGGGTTTCACCGTTACTGAAACGGAGATCCAAAGACTCTATTTTAAACAGGCGGGATTGTGCCACCACCTCGGTTGCCAGAATTGTCGGTTTCTTATTCTCTGCCGCCATCATATTTCCCTGTCGCTTGGTCTATCTGCTATTAAATGGCATGGCGGTCATGAAATAAAGGAAAAATGCGTATTCAGACAGATTTGATTTTCCTCACCCCGCCAGACCAGGTGTCGCTGCGCAGCCTGTGGCCTACAGGCGACCGGTATAACGAATAGGATAACGGCCATCGGCATCCGGGTTGCCCAGCCATTTCATCTGTTCCTGTAAGCCTGATGGCAGCTCGGCGCCCGGTTTAAACCAGCCATTCAGGTTATAACGCTGATCCGTGGTTAAGCCCGCTTGCCATTCGCTGCTTACCTGGGCCGAAGCCTGATTGGCCGTCGCCGCCAGTTGCCCGTCATTACAGCTCAGTTCCGCCAGTACCTGACCGGGATCGACGTCACCCAGCGGTGTGCCTATGCTGGCTCCACTCCACACCAGTCCGCCGTCCAGCGACTGGCAGTAAGGCACCGCAAACCTGTAGTCACGAACGGTGAGTTCGAAGTTACCGCCCAGATTCAGAGGCACCGGAAGGCGTGCATACTGAATCGCCTGCTGGGCAGGCAGGGATAACAGCAAGTTCTGCGCATACAAACCACTGAGATCCGCGCCCATCAAACCTCGTCCTCTCAGCCCCAGATCACTGCCCTGGCCCAGTCGCACCGCAAATTCAGCATTGGCACTCAGCAGCTTCCACGGACTGAGTTCCCAGTAAACCTGCCCCAGGTTCCACTGCTGCCAACGCACCTGACTCGCGGCCCCTTGCCAGGGCGTTCCGCTGATGCCGGTCACCGACAGTCCGGGCACCTTGGGCACATACTGCCACACCCAGCTCGCCGGCAAATGCACCAGCAGACTTACAATCAGGGCCAGCACAAAACTCACCCCTAACAATATGTTGTACCTCACGCTTAGCCTCGTCCCAGCTGTAAACGGTTCACTTCTACCAGCCCCGCCTGATTGGTTTTTGATACATCCAGAAACTGCGCTTCAATACCATGTTCTTCACGCAGAAAAGCCAGCCAGTTAACTAATGTATTAAAGGGCAAAGGCTGCACCCAAACCTGAACGGCTTCGTCACGCGGCTGCATTCTGATCAATTCAATGCGAAACCGGCGCGTGGTTTCATTGACGACCTGATTCAGCCCCAGGGGGCTGACACTGCCAGTTGCGCCGGTTTTAGCCCGCAACGCGGTAATATCGTCAGCCTTCTCGCTGACCCAGCTCAGTAGCTGACGCTCTGTTTGCAGGTTTTGCTCGGCAGAGTCAGCCCTTTGTGCCATCGGCTGCCAAATGCCCCAGTATAATACGGCAATCACCAGTGCGATTGCGCCGCCAATCACCAGACGCTGCTCTCGCCCGCTTAATGCTTTAAACCACTGATTCACGAACGTCTCCTCAGCACCAGAGCACCACTTACCTGCTGGCCGTCACGGTTAAGCTGGCCCTGTTCAACTTCAAATCCTTCCACCAGCAAAACCCTGAGCTGTTCGAAATGCTGGAATTCAGCCGCCACCGCCTGCAATCTCAATTCATGGCGGTTGTGATCGTATTTCAGATTCTGCACCGAGATCTGAGGCACTTTCAGTAACGCCGGACGCAGCTCAATCAGCCAGGGCAAAACCCCCTGACCCGATTCCGCACCGCCGAGGCGTGACAGCTCCTGATTCATCTGGCGTTTCAGGTAACTGCTGGTGGGAATATTGTTAAATTGCGGCAGTACCTGACGAAAGATACGCTCACTCTCGGTTTTATAGGCCAGCGCCTGATTTTCCATACCCTGCACACGCACCACATATTCAGCCACCAGCACGCCCAGTACCAGCACAGCGGCAATGCCCACTTTTCGCCAGGGCTTAAGCGCTTTGTGCCAGGTCGGTTGCAGTTTATAAGGACCGGACAGTAAATTGACTTTGCTGTCATCAGCCCCTTTCGCCAACAAGGCCATCACAAGCTCAGGCGCTTCGGCCTGCCAGTGTCCCGGCATGCCGGATGGTGCTGGGGTGAAATGACGAATCCGGTGCTGACTGACCGAATCTTCTGTGTCGTCCGTCAACGCCTCGGCCGCGGTTTGCGCATCGGCGCTCTGCGCTTCAGGGGATTCCTCTTCCAGCACCTGGCTGATTAATGGCACCTGTTGTGCCATCATCCAGCTCGCCAGCCATTCGGTGTCGGCGCAAATGCCCTGAGTCGCCGACTGGCGCAATAGCCACTGACCATCAATTTCGGCGGCACTGTAACTATTGTCAAAGGCCGGCAAACAGAGACAGTCTGGAATGATTTTTCGTACGGCCAGCCCGGCATCGTCACATAACGACAACCAGTGCTGCATCCGCTGATGTCCGACAACAGCAACATCCGCTTTATCGGCTTCCCGCTTAAGCATATGAATGTGCAGATCATCAACATCCTGAGCCAGCTCTTCTTCCAGCAGATACGGCAGTACCTGTGCCAGTTGACGCCCGGACCCGGATGGGATCGATACCTGGCTCAACAGCACATCGCTGCCTGATACCAGCAGATACACAGGCCGGTTTTCCCCGTATGCCGCCAGCTCGCCCAGCTGACCACTGTCAGCCAGTTCACCCGAGGCAATCACTTCCTGTTGCTGTGGCGACCAGACCAGCCAATGTACCGGCCCGTCAGGACGGCTACTCAGCCTTATCGTCAGAAACTCGCTCACTCATTCCTCCATAACGGCGACGTACGACAGTCACCTTGTTCTCCCCGTCTCGTTTGAGCAGGGCTAGTATTCGCAATCGCGCACGATCCACTGTCACTTCAGCATCGAGCTCAAAAAAATCACTTTTTACGGCCAGGTAAGATTTCGCCTGCTTGCGCGCCGCTTCAGTCAGCCGGTTAACGGCCCCTTCGGCCAGAAAGGCATCCACATCCTGCCAGCCGTCATAAGGGCGGTTCTCTATCAACTGACGGGCATCATCCAGGCTCAGCTCCGGGCTGAATACGCCGACCAGCAACGCTGCCTGAGCTGGCTGGATCGTATTGACATTGATCAGCAGATCGGTCGACGGTAAGGCACATAATAAAGGGCGAGCCTGCTGATACATGGTGGCACTCACGCCATTCACCGCGCGAAACTCACTCACATCTGCCATCAGATTTCTGGGCGGCAGGTATGCCGGTGAAAACCCTTCATAGCTGCTGTCGCCTGCACCGTAGGCGCTGTACACTGTCTCGTCGGGATCGACGTACTCCCACACCGAATCCGCTGCCACTTCTGCTTCATAGCTTTCCGCTCCCGCCTCTTCTAACAGAGCCTGCAGAAAACGTACCCGAAACGGCTTCTGGCTGCGATCCTGCTCAGGTGCCTGACCCGACAAGGCATTCAGGTTATAGCACGCCTGCAGATCATAGATATTTCCCTGCACTTCGCCATTATCCAGCGGATAGCTCTGGCCTTCGGTTGCCCAGACCTGGCTTAAGTTAACAGTGTCACTGTCCGCCAGACTCTGTTCTATCGCCACTTTGGCCAACTGCTCCATACCCTGGCTATACCAATAGGCCTGCTGGTTAAAAACCTGATTCTCAACCCGATAAAAATTCAGTTGCAGACGATCTGTCATCTGAACCGCCAGCAATGTCATTATGGCTAACAGCAGCAGGGCCACAATTAAGGCTACCCCTTGCTGTCTGGCGGGAGACTGTCTCATGAGGCGGTCTCCTCATCTGGCTTTTCTGCGTCCGGCAATACCGCTTCCGGCAGCATATAAACGCGCTCTATCTTACCCAGATCTTCCAGTGTCAGGGTGACAGCAATGCCTTTGGGCAATCTGGTATTATCTGACCAGGCTTCCTGCCAGCCTTGCGGGCCATAATAGCTGAATGACAAAGCCGTCACCCCTTGCAGCACCTTACGCACCAAAGGCTCAGTACCTACCACAGTGTCGGGATAGCGAAACCACACCCGCTCGAGTTTGTCATCAATAATGCGATAGCCCACCCGGAGAATCTCGCTGCGGGGAAACATTTGCTGTGGGTTCTGCCAGCCATCGCGGGTAAAAATAATGCCGTGACTGGCGGAATCAAGCAGGTATTCGCCGCTCTGCAACAAAGGGCCACTCTCGTTATTGCCCTGCTGCCTGACCTGACGGCCGATAATCTGACGAAAATCGTTGTCCAGCATCAGCATGGCCCGCTGAATTTCCTGTAACCGTTGGTTATGCTCCCGCGACTGTTCATCGCTGCGCTGCACCCCGTTCATGACCTGATAGGCCGACAGGCTGAACATAGCAAACACCGCAATAGCCACCAGTACTTCGAGCAGTGTAAATCCCGCATGTCGCGATAATGGCTGACGATGCTCAGTTCTCAATGTAAGTCCTTAAGGTCGCCACCCTGTCTTTCAGTGCCTCATCGGTAGCGACAACGATATCCAGAGCCCGGAGGTAGCCATCCGCTGTGGCGGTGCTTTTGATTGACCAGTACCATTGCCGTCCGGCGAGCTCAGATTTGCCTTTCTTCTCGGCGGTCAGCCGCTCGCCTGCAATGCGAATTCGGGCCAGCTCATTATCCGCTACCATGGTGGCAAAGGTTTTCTGCTCCAGGTAGCCCATAGCGTTGATGTGCTGTCCGACCGCCTTCATCACACTCAAGGCGGCCGTCGCAAATATGGCCATGGCAACCAGCACTTCCAGTAATGTGAAACCCGCGTGAGAAGATAATTTCCGCCGGGAACTCATTGGCCTGACTCCTCTCGGGTGGCTCCCGGTTCAAGCAGGTGCAATTGTCCGACTTCATCGGCTTCGACTGTCCAGATATCACCTTCTCCACTGGCATCAAACGACACAGTAAAAGGCGTATACTCACCACTGGACATCACGATAATCTGCGGCGGTTTGGCTTTTTCATCTTCTTCACTGGCAAAAAGATCCTCGTCAAACAGCGAACCGGGTTCGAACAAACGATCCTCGTCCTGCCAGGCGTCGCTGCCAACCTTGACTTCCATGCCGAGCGTATCGGGCAAAGTGACTTCGCTGAAGTAACGTGAATCCTTGAGGGGTTGCCAGCCGTTCGGGTCCAGCTCAAAAAACTGGTAGCCCTGCCTGTCAACCCGGACACCGTAATCACGGCCATTCAGCATGGCATCTTCACCCAGCAGCTGCACCAGATAATAAAATCGCTGTGATTCTTCTTTCAGCACCTCATTTTTAGGCGCCGGCAGTGTCATCACAACGGCTACGGCGCTGGTGGCCAGCAATACCAGCACCAGCATCAGTTCAATCAGCGTAAATCCGGCAGCTGCACGTTTCATAGTTTGAATTAACGGTAATCCAGCATATTCCAGTTACCGATATCGGTATTGACCTCTTCACCGCCTTCCTGGCCGTCAGCACCCAGGCTGAAGACATCCACCGGACCATGTTCACCAGGCATCACGTAGTTATAGTCGTTACCCCAAGGGTCTTTAGGCAGACGCTTGATATAGCCACCGTTACGGTAATTACGTGGTTCAGGGCTTGACGATGGCTCAGTCACCAGCGCATCCAGACCTTGATCTGTGGTTGGATAAACACTGTTATCCAGCTTATACATATCCAATGCCTGCTCCAGCGCACCAATATCGGTCACGACTTTCTGCTGATCGGCCTTTTCTTTATTACCCAGCAAGTTCGGGACGACCAGACTGGCCAGTACGCCCAGAATCACGATAACCACCATGACTTCCAGCAGGGTAAAACCGCGTTGTTGACGTTGCATTGACACACCTCCAAAAGGGAAAACTACATGCCCACCATGTTATTCAGGGCAATGATTGGCATCAGAGTCGCGATAACGATAAACATCACCACCCCAGCCATTACTACAATCAAAAGGGGTTCAAACACCCCCAGTGCCATGTTGACCAAAGATTCGAAATCTCTGTCCTGATTATCGGCCGCCCGGGTCAGCATCTGCTCCAGCTCGCCACTGCGCTCACCACTGGCTATCATGTGGAGCATCATGGGCGGAAACAGCTTAGTTTGTTCCAGTGAGACGCGAAGACTGGCGCCTTCCCTGACCTTATCGGCTGCCTCAAGGATTTCCTGATTCACCCAGGTATTGGTCATGACCTGAGAGGCCACCTTCATTCCATCAAGCAAAGGGATGGCACTGGAGGTACAAATCGACAGCGTGCGGGCAAAACGGGATGTGTTCAGGCCACGCGCCACTTTACCGATAACAGGAACGCCCATCATCCGCCTGTCCCAGCGCAGCCGCAGGTCCGGACGACGCAACGCCATCCGGATACCCGCAATCAGCAGTATGATGACCAGCACAACGGCCAGTCCCCAGTGCTGAACAAAATTACTGGCGGCCAGCAGCACCTGAGTGATCTGCGGCAATTCCTGCCCCATATGAACAAACTGATCCACAATTTTCGGCACCACAGTGGCCAGCAAAAAAGCCACCACAGACACGGCAACCAGAGTCAGCATGGTCGGGTAAATCAGCGCTTGCTGCAGCTTACTGCGCATTTTCTGCCGGTTTTCAGTGTAATCGGCCAGACGGTTGAGCACGGTATCCAGATGGCCGGATTTTTCCCCTGCCGAGACCATGGCCCGAAAGAGCTGGTCAAAGATATGAGGGAATTCTGCCATGCTGTCTGCCAGGGTGTAGCCTTCAACTACTCTAGAGCGCACCGCCAGCATCATGTTTTTCAGACGGACTTTTTCGCTCTGCTCGGCCACCGCGCGCAGGCACTCTTCTAACGGCATCCCCGCCTGGACCAAGGTGGCCAGCTGGCGGGTCAGCAGGGACAGTTCATTGGTGCTGATCCCGCGGCGAAACGCAATCCGCCCGCCCGCCTTGCGCTTTTCACGCTCATGACTCTGGCTGACTTCAACCGGGATCAATCCCTGCTCGCGCAGTTGCTGGCGAAGCTGGCGGGCCGTATCGGCTTCCATGACGCCTTTTTTCTGGCGTCCTTTGGTATCCAGGGCCTTATATTCAAATGCTGCCATCAGCCCTCCCTGGTCACTCGCATCACTTCTTCAAGCGTGGTAATACCCTGGCGGACTTTGGCCAGACCATCATCACGGATACTCGGGGTGTGCTGGCGGATCACTCTTTCTATCGCCTGCTCGCCGGCATCGGCATGGATCAGCTCCTGTACCTGTTCATCCACCAGCAGCAGTTCGTGAATCCCGGTCCGGCCACGATAGCCTTTGTTATTGCAGTGCTCGCAACCGACGGCATGATAGAGGGTCAAGGACTCATATTCCGGTACATCGAACAGCTTTTTCTGCTCACTGTCAGCCTGATAGGGATCGCGGCAATGGGGACACAGCGTCCGTACCAGACGTTGCGCCAGTACTCCCAGCAAAGAAGAAGAGACCAGGAAAGGCTCGATGCCCATATCGCGCAAACGGGTCACGGCACCAATCGCTGTGTTGGTGTGCAGGGTCGACATCACCATATGACCGGTCAGGGAGGCCTGCACGGCAATGGAAGCGGTTTCCAGGTCACGGATCTCACCGACCATCACCACATCCGGATCCTGACGCAGAATCGCCCGCAGCCCACGGGCAAAGGTCATGTCCACTTTGGTATTCACCTGCGTCTGACCTATGCCATCGATATCAAATTCAATCGGATCTTCGACCGTCAGGATATTGCGCTCATGGCTGTTCAGCTCCTGCAGGCCGGCATATAAAGTGGTCGATTTACCCGAACCGGTCGGCCCTGTCACCAGTATGATGCCGTGCGGACGGGCAATCAGGTACTGGAAACTTTTGTGAATACGGGGCGTCATGCCCAGGCTGTGTAAATCCAGCCGGGTCGCATTTTTATCCAGCAAACGCAATACGACACGCTCACCGTGCGAGGACGGCATGGTTGACACCCGCACGTCTACCGCCCGGCCACCGATGCGCAGAGAGATCCGGCCATCCTGAGGCACGCGTTTCTCGGCGATATCCAGCCGGGCCATGACTTTGATCCGGGAGACCAGAAGCGGCGCCAGCTTGCGGCTCGGGGTCAGCACCTCGCGCAGCACGCCATCGACACGAAAACGAATCGACAAGGTTTTCTCAAAAGTCTCGATATGGATATCCGAGGCTCCTTCCTTGATCGCTTCAGCCAGCATGGCATTGATCAGCTTGATGATTGGCGCGTCATCTTCCGATTCCAGCAAGTCTTCGGTTTGAGGCAACTCTTCAGCCAGCGAGAAAAAGTCATCGCTGTCAGAGCCCAGATCTTCCATCAACTGACGCGCTTCCGACGAATCACGCTGATAGGCATCGGTGAGGCGTTGTTCAAAAGCATGCGGTTCCAGCGCTTCAACACGAAAACTGCGGCCAGACACCCGGCGCACTTCCGCCAGCACCACAGCTTTTAGCGGTCCGTCATGATAAAGCACCCTGCCGTGTTCACCCGTTTCAAGCACCACTTTATGACGCTTGGCGAAAGAAAACGGCAAACGGAACTGCACCAGATCGGCCGGGCGCAGCGTGTCCATCACTTCTCCTCCAGACGGGATACAAATGCCCGTACTTCAGGGGGCAGAGAAATATCTTCGCCATATCTCGGCAATACCGGGGTTTTGGTCTCCGGCATCAGACGCAGGCCTTCATCGGCCTTATACAGCTGCTCAGCCCGGATATAGTTGTACTTACGCTGGGTAATACCATCTGCCGTCACGCCATCACGGATAATGGTCGGCTTAATAAATACCATCAGGTTGGTTCTGCCCTTACTGGTATTGTTGGATTTAAACAGGTGGCCCAGAATAGGAATATCGCCAAGAATCGGGATCTTGGATTCATTTTCGTTGGTCTCGTCCTGGATCAGGCCGCCCAGGGCAATCATCTGTCCGTCCTGAATCAGCACAGAGGTGGTAAGCTGTCGCTTGGAGAAACGCACGTCAACCGCGCCGTTGGCACCCAGAACGTTAGAGACCTCTTGCTCAATCTTGAGCTGCACAGAATCCCCTTCGTTAATTTGCGGGGTCACTTTGAGCTTGATACCCACTTCTTTGCGTTCGACGGTCTGGAATGGGTTATCGTTATTAGAGCTGGCCGTTGAGCCAGTCACCACAGGTACTTCCTCACCGACAATAAACGAAGCTTCGCCATTGTCCATCACGGTAATACTGGGTGAAGACAGGATGTTAGATTCACGGTCTGTGGCCACCGCATTGACCAGCATGGTCCAGTCACCCATAATCAAGCCCAGTACCGCACCATTGGCACCTGACAGCACCTGGCCCAGAGTCGAAAAATCGCCGCTTTCGGTAACTTCCACGTCAACCAGATTGTTATTATTGTCAAAGCGCTGCTCGGTCCGGGTAGTATCCTTCGCCTCTTCCAGACCAATCAGGTACTGACCGACAGGCACATTAGAGTTGTTAAACTGCACTATCCCGTTTTCTTTCGAGCCGTACTGAATACCGAAGTTGATACCGGCCCCTTCAGACAATTCAACAATCATCGCCTCAATCAGCACCTGAGCACGGCGGATGTCGAGCTGGGCAATGATGTTTTCCAGCGCGCGCATGATATCCGGCGGTGCCGTCAGGATCAGGGCATTGGTGTCGGCGTGCGCGGCTATCATCACATCATTTTTCTTAGCAACAGCAGCGGCCTGACCATTGCCTTGTTTTTCGGCCTGCAAGTTATCGGATACCCCTTTCAGTACATCGACCAGCTCTTCGGCATTGGCGTATTTGAGGTAAACGACACGGTTATTGCCCGAGCTCGCCATTTCTTTATCTAACTGGCGTATCAGACGTTTAAGGCGCTCACGCACTTTAGGATCGCCGGACAGCAGCACAGAATTGGTGCGCTCATCCGCGACTAATTTAGGTTGCAGAAACTCTGGCGTCGACTTGGCATCAGCCGACTTGTTCAGGGCATCGACAATGCGCACCATCTCTGCGGCAGAGGCATTATTGAGCTCAACCACGTCGATCTCTTTATCACCGGCACGGTCAACCCGCTCAATGATATCCGCCAGACGATTAACGACGGCCGCACGGCCGGTGATCATGATGATGTTCGCCGGGTCGTAGTGCACCACGTTACCCGCACCTGCGTTATCGTTCAGCTGACGCAGCAGAGGAGACAGCTCTCTGACGGAGACATTGCGTACCGCCACCACCCGGGTCACCACTTCATCACCCTGCGCCTGGGTTTTGCTGTCAACGACAGGAATAGAAGAAATTTTCGCGTCTTTATCACGGATAACTTTCAGTATGCCGTTTTCCATTTCGACGACGGCAAACCCGTACACTTCCAGTACGTTGAGGAAAAACTGGTAATACTGTTCGTCGTTCAGCAGATCATAGCTGCGGACATTCACCTGCCCTCTGACAGAGGGATCCACAATGATAGTTTTCTGCAGATTACGTCCAACAATGTTGATAAACTCTTGAATATCAGTTCCTTTGAAACTGGCGCTGAATTCACTTGCCATCAGGGGAGTCGACAGCAAGCTGGCCGCCAGCCACAGGGTGCCCTTACCCATCCATTTTTTCACAAAAAACTCCTGCGTATATACGCAATGTATTCGTGCCGCTATTGCAGCTCTATCAATATGTCATGTAACTGCCCGTCACGCTCTACTGTTAATGTCAGTTCAGTGGCAGAGGACAGCTCAGTCCACAACCGTGCCATCACGGTCGGGTCCTTCAAATCATTGCCGTTAAGACTCACTGCCAGATCTTCCGGCTGCAGCCCAACGGCATCAAAAAGCACACGGTTTTTCCCTGGATTAACCCGATAACCTATCAGCTCATCATCCTGCTTTACCTGAGATAAACGAATGTATGAGAAGAGGTTTTGCGGCTTGTCCATGATCTCTTGTTTGATCTGCGCCAGCTCGTCACCGGCGCCCTCGGACTCGGCAGCATCGGGCTGCACTGTCGGCTCGGGTGCCTGCCGTGCAGCCGGTGCAGTAGAAGGGGCTGACACCTGAGACCCATTCTGGCCAAACTTTTGTCCGTCCAGCATCAGTGTCTCATCGCGCCCGTTGTTACGGATAATGACCCGATCAACAAACACCCCCTGCAAGGTCGCGCGCGTGCCGTCTATCGCTTCATTCAAACCATAGGTATTCTGCTTACCCCGATTGGTGATCACAGCCAGAGTGGTTTGCGGGTTGTTACTCGCCACCACCCCAACCAGTGTCAGGTTAAGTTTAGTCTCTGGTGCATCCTGTTTGACAGGTTGCTGAGGAATTGCCTTAGGGGCATCCGCCCGATAGCGGCCGAACAGCTCCAACGTCAGCAATTCAGAGACTTGCAGCCCCTGCTGATTAGCCCCGCCAGACTTGATGCTGGGTGCCTGCCAGGCCGGCGGCGCTTCCACTGGTTGTAATGCCGACCACACAAGACGCCCCAGCATCCAGGCCAGAACAACCACCAGACACCAGGTCACGATTCGGGTCAGAGACTGCATTGAGGGCATACGTTTCCCCGTCACTGCCTGACGCCAGTGCATTGTTACCCTAGCTACATCCATTTGCTGTTTTCTGCCTCATGACTCTTTGTAATCAATAATATGACAAGAAAAGCCCGGATTGAGTTCCAGTTATTTCAAGCGGATTTTTGCTTGCCGCAATCCCGACGCTCATCTTGTTGCATGACAGGTTAATATAGCAAACCCACTCACTGAAAAAATACTACTCATTTAGCAGTGTGTTATTTCGTGTGAGGAAATTCCCATTCATTGTTGAATTTGCGATCCGGCATCACCATTTAATAACTACTGTGTACCTGTAACGCTGACTTTTTGTGCAACGAAACAAGATCTAAGGCTATCTTCGCATGACGGCAAAACCCAACGCTGTGCATGCTGGATGTCAGATCAAGCCAAAACGAACGGTATTTTTCCTTGGCTTTTCGGGTCGTTAGCCAAAATGTGACGCTGGTGATCTGTGACTTACCCGGATCGCTATCACCTTGACTCAGAGACAATCCGGAAGGGAATCAGGCTATGCAGCTGACGCAGCATTTCCATTGTGATATTTTTAGCGCCCATTTGGGTAAGGAGCCTGTTTTATGAGTCGGCAACCCTCCGAATCCGATACAACAGAAGTGCGTCTGGACAAATGGCTGTGGGCTGCCCGCTTTTACAAAACCCGCTCGATCGCGCGAAACATGATCGACGGCGGAAAAGTGCACTATAACGGCCAGCGGTCCAAACCCAGCAAGCTTGTCGAGCTGGGGGCTGAAATCAAACTTCGGCAGGGTAATGAGGAAAAAACAGTCACTATCCTCAAAGTGTCCGGTACGCGTCGTGGCGCCCCGGAGGCCCAAACCCTTTATCAGGAAACAGCAGCCAGCCTGACTCAGCGCGAGCAACAGGCACAGATGCGTAAGCTCAATTCGCACAATCCGCACCCGGACAAGCGCCCGGATAAAAAGCAGCGACGCGATATACTTAAGTTTAAAAGCAATCACTGACAGTGAGTGCCGGAGAAAACCAAATCATGACCAGCGATAATCTTTACCGTTACCTGTTTGACGATGTGTCTGTTCGCGGTGAACTCGTACAACTCACCGATACCTATCAGCACATTATTGCCAGCAAGGACTACCCTGCGCCTTTGCAGACACTACTGGGCGAATTGCTGGTTGCCACCAGCCTGCTGACGGCCACTCTGAAATTCGAGGGGTCCATCACGGTACAACTGCAAGGTGACGGTCCTGTGAAACTGGCTGTGATTAATGGTGATCACAACCAGCAGATGCGTGGTGTCGCACGTTGGGACGGCGAACTGGCTGCGGACGGCAACATCCACGATCTAATGGGCAAAGGCCATATGATCATTACCATCACACCGAACCAGGGTGAACGCTACCAGGGCGTGGTCGGCCTGGAAGGCGACACGCTTGCCGCGTGTCTGGAAAGCTACTTTGCTAACTCAGAGCAATTGGCGACCCGCATCTGGCTGCGCACCGGTGAGGCCGACGGCCAGACTAAAGCCGCAGGCATGCTGCTGCAGATCCTGCCAGATGGTAAAGGCGATGCCAGTGATTTTGAGCACCTGGAGCAATTAACAGAGACAGTGAAGAATGAAGAGCTGTTCGGTCTACCTGCTCAGGACGTGTTATACCGCCTGTACCACCAGGAGAAAGTAAAACTCTTTGATCCGCAACCGGTGATTTTCCACTGCGGCTGCTCTCGCGAGCGCAGCGCCGGTGCCATTAAATTACTGGATCGTAATGAAGTTGAACGTATTTTGCAGGAAGAGGGTAAAGTCTCACTGCATTGCGACTACTGTGGCACCAGCTACGATTTCGACAGTTTTGATATTACCAGCCTGTTCGAAACCGGCTCCGAAGCCGACGATTCGCAGCTGCATTAATTTTCATCCATTATTAAGACTGAAAGTAAATTACATAAGCCAGCTACATGCTGGCTTTTTTTTTAACTCCCCCACACTTTTATGCTACTTTCTGAAATGCAAGCACAGCTTATTCATGCTTAATTGGCAAGGAATATTAATCACTTACACTGGCATAAACCTTTCCAGACAGGGTAAAATTAGGCTAGGTACAGATAAAAACACTAGAAAGTAACCACACTTTGTATGTGGTTACGACAAAAGCTACCTCCCTGTACGCAGGGTAAAAAAAGACAGCCTAACTACCTCTTACCCCCCAGGAGTCGCTAATGACAGTCATGCACGCCGAAGATAAAAAGGTCAACCAACAGCTGAATTTGTCTCAGTATGGTATCCATAACGTAAAAGAAGTCCTTCGTAATCCTTCCTACGAAGTCCTTTTTGAGGAAGAAACCAGACCCGGTCTGGAAGGTTATGAAAAAGGCGTAGTGACAGAGCTGGGCGCTGTCTCTGTAGACACTGGCATTTTTACCGGTCGTTCTCCAAAAGATAAGTACATAGTCAAAGACGACACCACTCGCGATACTCTGTGGTGGTCAGATCAAGGCAGCAACGACAACAAACCACTGAGTTCAGAGGTCTGGAGCGATCTGAAAGCGCTGGTCGCCAATCAGCTATCCGGCAAACGTCTGTTTGTGATCGACGGCTACTGTGGTGCAAACCCGGACACCCGCTTATGTATTCGGGTGATCACTGAAGTGGCCTGGCAGGCACACTTTGTGAAGAACATGTTCATCCGTCCGAGTGACGAAGAGCTGGCCACCTTCAAACCCGACTTTGTGGTGATGAACGGTGCCAAATGCACCAATGACCAGTGGCAGCAACACGGCATGCACTCTGAAAACTTCACCGTGTTCAACCTGACAGAGCGCATGCAGCTGATCGGGGGTACCTGGTACGGCGGCGAGATGAAAAAGGGCATGTTCTCTATGATGAACTACTTCCTGCCGCTGCAGGACATTGCCTCTATGCACTGTTCAGCTAATCAGGGAGAAAATGGCGATGTTGCCGTGTTCTTTGGCCTGTCCGGCACAGGTAAAACCACCCTGTCTACCGATCCTAAGCGTAAATTGATTGGTGATGACGAGCATGGCTGGGATGACAACGGTGTCTTCAACTTCGAAGGGGGCTGCTACGCCAAAACCATTAAACTGTCGAAAGAAGCCGAACCGGACATCTATCAGGCGATCCGTCGTGACGCCCTGCTGGAAAACGTGACCGTTCGCGATGACGGCACCATAGATTTTGACGACGGTTCTAAAACCGAAAACACCCGTGTGTCCTACCCGCTGTACCACATTGAGAACATAGTGAAGCCGGTATCCCGCGGTGGTCATGCCAATAAAGTGATTTTCCTGTCGGCTGACGCCTTCGGTGTACTGCCTCCGGTGTCCAAGCTGACGCCTGAGCAGACCAAGTACCACTTTTTGTCTGGCTTTACGGCGAAACTGGCTGGCACCGAGCGTGGCATCACAGAGCCGACACCGACCTTCTCGGCCTGTTTTGGTAATGCATTCCTGAGTCTGCACCCGACTAAATATGCGGAAGTGCTGGTCAAACGCATGGAAGCGGCAGGCGCTGAAGCCTATCTGGTCAACACTGGCTGGAACGGCAGCGGTAAACGTATCTCAATCAAAGATACCCGCGCCATTATTGATGCCATTCTCGACGGTTCGATCGAAAACGCTGAAACCAAGCAAGTGCCCATTTTCAATCTGACCGTGCCGACAGCCTTGCCGGGTGTGAACCCCGACATTCTGGATCCGCGCGATACCTATACCAGTGAAGCGGAATGGGAAACCAAAGCCAACGATCTGGCCAAACTCTTCATTAGCAACTTCGATAAATACACAGATAACGAACAAGGTGCCGCTCTGGTTGCCGCTGGCCCTCAGCTGGACTGATTTGAGTGAAACTGAAAGAAGCCCTGCACCGCAGGGCTTCCTTGTCTCTGAACCAATCGCACACTCGTGCAACAACCTTAGCTAAACACTAAATAGCCAACAAAAACCCGCCGCATTCCTTGCCAAGTAGTCGCATTTCCTTCACTCTTTTGACACCGGCCTTACCATGCCTTTTTCCCAAGACTTTCATCACCGCCCGATTGCCCGGCAGCGGCCTAAACATGGTTTGGCGGCTGATATGGAGTTCGGCATGCGTTTCTTCACAAAAATACTGGCTACCCTGATGATTCTGCTGCTGATGGCAGCAACCATTATTGTCATCCTGCTGCATACCCGCTACAGCGCTGCCCTGGTGAACACTTTTTTAAAGGGAGCCGGCTACAGCGGCGCTCAGGTTACCGGTGTGCAATATTCACTGCAGAGCGACCCGCTGCATTTACGACTAAGCCAGCCACGCTGGCAAAGGCAAGATGCGCCCGCCTTAGCCGCTGAGCAGCTTGATCTCTGGCTGTCTCCCGCCTCTTTCTACCAGCGGGGCTGGCATTTTGACAGCCTGTTAATCCAAGGCGTTAATCTCGACCGGCTACCGGTTATCGGGCTGGAAAACGGGCAGCTCAACGCCCGCCGGCTGGCTGTGACCAAACTGACTGTTTCTGTGCCCGGATTGCAGCTAGATAACGCGCGCCTCGAACTCGACAACTGGCAAAACCGCGCACAAGACTGGGGAGACTTCAACGGGGACTTCCGCCTTTCGGCCGAGCAGGCCACCTGGCACGATCACTCACTGCAGCAGGTGCTTATTGACGGGGAGCGCGATGCCCGAACCTGGACTGTGTATGGTTTGTCATTGAACTGGCAAGGTGCCCGCTTCCACGGCCAGGCCGAATATCAGACTGACGAGCATAACCTGATCATCCACCAGCTCAGCGCCAGCGGCCTGAAGATAGACCAAGATTTCCCGATCCAAACCTTATTGGATCTGAGCGCACAGGCGAACGAGTCCGGGCTGAGCGTAGATTTACGCCGTCTGGATATCCTGGACAGCAGTCTGGAACACGAAGAATACAGTACCAGTCATGCGAATCTGGCCCTGGAAAACTGGCGCTGGCCCGGCACGCTGTGGCAACAGCAGGATGCCCGTCTGTCGCTGGGGGCCGATACGCTGCGCTGGCATGACCTGCTGCTGGACTCTCCCCTTACCGAGCTGCACTTCACCCCGGAGCAGATCAGCCTGAACGGCTTTTCGGCCCGTATGCTTGAAGGCTACCTGCGCGCTGAGGCGACCCTGACGCCCGAAGCCATGTTGCTGCATCAGCTGGAGTTAAAGGGTATTCGCTGGGTACTGCCCGAAGCCATTCAGGCCTGGCTGATGCACGACAGCGCCCCGCAAACGCCTCTGCAGGCTCAGGTCGATCAGTGGTGGCGCCAGCTGGATACTCTGACCGTGGATCAGCTCTCTGTCGGCTACAGTCAGCTGACCGGCACCTATGCGCCACTGCCTTTTCAGATCAGCGATATCAATCTGGACGGCACAGGGCTGGTGTTGCTGCGTCAGGGACAACCCGGACTGTGGCAAGGTGAACTCAATGCCAGTGCCGGTTTCACCCATATTCGCCAAATCACCATCCACGATCCGCTGCTGACCATGAGCAGCCAGGCAGGACACTGGCAAATCACACGGTTAAATCTGCCAATTGAAGAAGGTTTGTTAGAAGGCAGCGCCGATATCCAGCTCAACGAAGCAGGCTGGCCATGGACACTGTCTCTGGCCGGTGACAGTTTACCGTCACAGATGCTGCACCACTGGTTAGGACTGCCGCTCCCGCTGCAGGGAAAGATGGATATCAGCGCCCAGGCAAGTGGTCTGGGGCAGTTTCACCGCGGGCTGGCTTACAGTTTGAATGGTCATCTCAACGCGGCATTCCGCCAACAGTCTCTGACCCAGAGCGAAGCCTCGCTGCTGCAGAGCTGGCAGAATAGCGAAACACTGGCCGTTACCCCACTCAGTAGTGGTAACAATCCAGTCCGCTCGCCAGTCACGCTGAGTCCGCTAAAGTTGCGGGCTGATCGGGGACGCATTGCCATACAGCCGCTGAGCCTGCAAGGCCAGCAGTTAACAGCGGAGCTACAGGGAGAGTGGGATCTGGCGATCCCGTCCGAACGCGAAATCCAGCTCAACGCCAGCAATGGCTGCCAACAGCTCAGCAAACGCTGGCATAACCATCAGCAGGACATATCCGTGCTGTCTTGCGAGCGAAACAGCATATAGGTTCCGGTGAAGGTTGCAGCATGGGATTCATCGCTGAACACCTGCACTTCCACCACCATTCGCCCTTTACGGCCATTGGCGATCCGGTCCAGATCGCCGGTAAGGGTCTCCACACCCGTGACGGCGCGAGGGCGCGATTTCACCGGCGCGGAGTAACGAATGCGGCTATCAACCAGCATGATATCAGCCTGAAGCTGGCGCTCCTTCAGCAACATCCAGAGGAATCCCCAGCCAGCCAGCGTCGCCATGGTAAAAATACTGCCGGCAAACATGGTCGCCCTCGGGTTGAGGTTGGCGTTCAGTACCGCACTGACTTCAAACCGGTAACCTGTGTACTGGCTGATTTTGACGCCCATTTTTTCACTGATCGGAATATGAGACTGCCAGACATCCTGCAGCTCCTGGCACCAGTCGGGATGGCGCACCACTTCAGTTAACGGATCCAGATATTTCAGCATCTGCTGATGACGAACCGGCCCGCGTTCCTCGCTTAACTCACCCTGATTGGCAAAACCGTTGATCTGATAAAAGCGAATGGCTTCTTCGCGGGCATTACAGACCAGCCGCTTAGCACCCTCCTGCCGGGCCAGCGATTCCAGCGCCATCAGCAGCAAGCCGCCCATGCCTTTATTGCGGTAATTGGGATCGACAGCCATATAGCGGATCTGACCGTCATTTTCCGGCGTCATATACAGCCGGCCAATCGCCACCGGCTGACCGTCATCATCGACTATCATTCGATGGCAGCTCAGGGCGTCATAGGCATCGCGTTCTGATCCCGCCGGCATATGCCAGGGCTGGCGTAACATCCGCCAGCGAAAGTCAAAATAGCGGGCCAGTTCCGCCTCAGTTTGCGGGGTGATCAATCGAAACATAGCGTCCTTCTCCAGTCATTCAATTCCATTTGCGCACTCACACGCTCCGCCTGTTGGTCTGCTTACCTGCGCAAACGGCCGTGGTTATTCAGATAACCACCTTGTTCACGCTATAGCATGAAGGCTAGCACTGCAGCCAGAAAGTGACAGGACCATCATTAAGAAGCGCCACTTTCATATCGGCGGCAAAGATACCCGTTTCGGTGCGGACAGCGCTTTCCTGGCAGGCTGACACAAAGTAATCGTACAAGCGCTCAGCGTCCGCCGGGTGTGCCCCGGTCGAAAAGCTCGGACGCATACCGCTGTTGGTATCGGCGGCCAGCGTGAACTGCGAGACGACCAGCACACTGCCCCCCGCCTGCTGCACATTGAGGTTCATTTTTCCGGCATCATCCTCAAACACCCGGTAGCCCAGCACTTTATCGCGCAGCCGGCGGGCTTTCGCTTCATCGTCACCTTTCTCTACCCCGAGTAAAACCAGTAACCCCTTGCCAATAGCACCGGTCACTTTGCCATCGACGGCAACACTGGCTTCACTCACTCGTTGTATCAGCGCAATCATTTTGTATCCTTGTACGTCTTCACGGTTTATTGCTGTTCTTCGTTTGCTCAGCACCGGATGCCTGTGCTCCCTGATGCCCGGCATCCACTGAGGCCAGAGGCTGTTTTTCACCCTCACCTGAGCCGTGCGGTGTTTTTGCCCGCTGACGCCAATGCTGCTCTTCACACAAGCTGGCGGTGATTTCTGCGCCCAGCAACACAATACACCAGCACAGGTACACCCACACAAACAAAATAGGTACCACAGCCAGTGCGCCGTATATCAGCTGGTAAGACGGGAAATTAGTGATGTAGAGCGCAAAGACTTTTTTGCTCAGCTCAAACAGGGCACTGGCGATCAGAGCACCTATCAGCGCATTACGCAACCGGACTTTAGTGTTAGGCACCAGCATATACAGGCCCAGAAAGGCCAGGGTGGACATCAGAACAGGCAGACCACGCAACAGCTGCTGTACAAAGCCGTTCACGGTTTCGCTGCCCAAGATATTCAGTGAAGCCAGGTAGGAGCTGATCGCCAGGCTGGAGCCGACCAGTATCGGGCCCAAGGTCAGTACCATCCAGTAAATCGAAAAGGAGATCACCACACGGCGGTGCTGGCGAACCCGGAAAATATAATTCAGTGACTTATCAATGGCGGATATCAGCAGAATGGCGACCACAAACAAGGCCCCGATCCCCACAGCCGTCATTTTGCCAGCGTTAGCGACAAACTGATTGAGGTAGTTTTGCACCACGTCCCCTGCTGTCGGCACAAAATTTTCAAACACAAAGGCCTGCAGCTGATCGCCCAGAGAGGCAAACACGGGAAAACTCGACAGTGCTGACAGCACCACAGTGATCATGGGCACCAGCGACAGCAGCGTCACATAGGCCATAGAGCCGGCCGTGACGGTCAGGCGATCATGATCGATGCGACGGTACAAATACTGTACGAATTGCCAAAGTTCTGTGACCGCCTGGCGCAAACCCGGCCTGGACGTTATTTTCATATCAGCCATATTGAATTAATCTTTGTTGTTTATCGTTCAACTACGAAACGACCCTACTCGCGACAGAGTTAACCTCAGCCCTTTCAAATATGCCGCATTCTGGCTCTGAACAGCCGTGTCATGGATATTGGGGTATATCAACAACATAGTGCGTCCGGATGGGAATAACAACCAGCCAGGTCGCCAGCCAGGAGCTTTTATGCCATATGCTTTTGCCCTGATACTGAGCCTGACACTGCTGTCGGGCTGCCAGAGCGCCTACTATTCTGCCATGGAATCGGTCGGTGTTCATAAACGCGATATCATGATCGATCGCGTCGAAGATGCCACTGAGGCGCAGAAAGACGCCCAGGAACAGTTTACCTCAGCGCTGGCCGCGTTACAGTCACTAACCCGCTTTGAAGGTGGTACGCTGGAAGAGACCTACAACCGGGTGAATGCGCAGTATGAAGCCAGTGCCGATGCCGCCGATAAAGTCAGCGACCGCATCGCAGCGATTGAAAATGTCTCACAAGCCTTGTTCGATGAATGGCAAGAGGAGCTGAGCCTGTATTCCAGCTCAGCGCTGCGCCGCGACAGCGAAGCCAAACTCAAAGCCACCCGCGCTTCTTACAGCAAGATGATTGCTGCCATGCACAGGGCAGAAGGCAAAATGGCACCTGTGCTGGATACGTTGCGGGATAACAGCCTGTACCTGAAGCACAACCTCAATGCTGCGGCCATCGGCTCCCTGCAAGGCGAGTTCCGCTCGCTTGAACGCGATATCCAGCGGGCGATCAGCGATATGCGCGCCGCTATCAGTGAGTCTGAGCGCTTTGTGGCCCAGCTGAACCGCAGTTAATCTGGTGTCGGCCTGAATAAAAAAATCCCCCGCCGGGATAACCGGAACGGGGGATTTTTCACTGTGCCCCCAAAGGGCGCACAGAATCAGTTGTTACTTCGCACCACGGCTCGCACGCTTACGATCCGTTTCCGTCAGCAGTTTCTTACGGATACGAATGCTTTCCGGCGTCACTTCCACCAGCTCATCGTCATCGATAAATTCCAGCGCCTGCTCCAGGGTGTACTTAATTGGCGTGGTCAGCACCTGCGCATCATCGGTTCCTGATGCACGGACGTTGGTCAGCTGCTTACCTTTCAGGGCGTTAACCGTCAGGTCATTATCACGGCTGTGAATACCGATCACCATGCCTTCGTAGACTTCGACACCGTGACCGATGAACAGACGACCACGCTCCTGCAGGTTAAACAGGGCATTGGTCAGTGCTTTACCCGCGGCGTTTGCAATCAGCACGCCATTGACGCGCTGGCCGATCTCACCACCTTTGTGCGGACCGTAATGATCAAACGTGTGGTAAATCAGACCAGAGCCTGAGGTCAGGGTCATGAACTCAGTCTGGAAACCGATCAGGCCACGTGATGGCATGACGAAATCCATACGCACACGACCTTTACCATCCGGCGCCATATCTTTCAGCTCACCTTTACGCAGGCCGATTTTCTCCATGATGCCGCCCTGGTGTTCTTCCATGACATCAATGGTCACAGTTTCAAACGGTTCCATCAACTGGCCGTTTTCTTCTTTGATGATAACTTCAGGACGTGATACCGCCAGCTCGAAGCCTTCACGGCGCATGTTTTCAATCAGAATCGACAGGTGCAGTTCACCACGACCTGACACGCGGAATTTGTCCGGGTCTTCTGTTTCTTCAACGCGCAGCGCAACGTTATGAACCAGCTCTTTCTGCAGACGCTCCAGAATGTTACGAGAGGTCACGAACTTACCTTCTTTACCGGCAAACGGAGAGGTGTTCACCTGGAAAGTCATGGTTACAGTTGGCTCATCGACGCTCAGCGCTGGCAGTGCTTCAACCGCGTTGACATCACAGATGGTGTCAGAGATTTTCAGCTCACCCAGACCAGTGATCGCGATGATATCACCGGCAGTCGCGCGATCGATATCGTGGCGCTCCAGACCCAGGTAGCCCATGACAGTACCGACTTTACCGTTACGGGTTTTACCGTCTGCACCAATAATGGTCACTTGCTGGTTTGGTTTTACAGAACCACGGGTCACACGGGCAACACCGATAACGCCGACGTAAGAGCTGTAGTCCAGCTGAGAGATTTGCATCTGCAGCGGGCCGTCAACGTCGACCGCAGGTGGTGCAACATTGTCTACGATTGCCTGGAACAGTGGTTCCATGTTCTCGCCAGTCTCGCCTTCTTCGCGTGTTGCCCAGCCATTCAGTGCTGATGCGTAAACCACCTGGAAGTCCAGCTGTTCGTCGGACGCACCCAGATTGTCAAACAGATCGAATACTTGATCCATCACCCAGTCAGGACGAGCGCCCGGACGGTCGATTTTGTTGATAACAACAATTGGCTTCAAACCGTGAGCGAACGCTTTCTGGGTCACGAAACGAGTTTGCGGCATCGGGCCGTCAACTGCGTCAACGATCAGCAGAACAGAATCCACCATCGACATAATACGCTCTACTTCACCACCGAAGTCGGCGTGCCCTGGGGTGTCCACGATATTGATGCGGTAATCATTCCAGTTGATGGCGGTGTTTTTCGCCAGGATGGTAATGCCACGCTCTTTCTCGATATCGTTGGAGTCCATCACGCGTTCTTCAACGCCGCCACGGGAGTCCAAGGTACCTGATTGCTGCAGCAGTTTATCAACCAGGGTGGTTTTACCGTGGTCTACGTGCGCAATGATTGCGATATTACGTAATTTATCGATCTGTGGATTAGACATGGATTTGGCATTCACTCAGATGTTGCGACCCCCTGAAAAACAGGCAGCCACTGATTAAAAAAACGGCTCATAATCTACCAGATTTTACGTCAAAACCCAGCAAATATGTGATTTATATCATCACGTCGGAACGAAACTGATAGCAATAGCAAGAATAAAGCGTAAAAAACCAATAAAAACAGTCAATTAAAAACAAGAGCGCGCAACGGGCTTTTTTTTGGTGCAATAAAGTGAATGCAATCCGTCGCGCAGACGATTGACAATTGATCAGCGTGGGCTAAATATAGCCGATGTCTTTGCATTCGGGTGAAACGGAGTGACAAAGAGGGAGATAATCCCCGCTTGCACCATTGTGGTGCGCAAAATCACCATATCAGTGCAATGGAGCCCATGATTATTTGCACTGAGCGCCATAACAGGGCGTAAATATGGCAATTTTGGGGATTTAAAAAGTTGGCATGGATTTCGCAAAGCTTACTGTATCGGAGCACATGCTTGTTCCTTTCCAAAATTTTTTGCGGCCAGTTGCCCAAATCTAACACCGGAGGTTACTTAAGATGTCAGTAGAAAACGTACTCGCGTTGATCCAGGAAAACGAAGTTAAATTTGTTGACCTACGCTTTACCGATACCAAAGGTAAAGAGCAACACATCTCTATCCCCGCTCACCAGATTGACGCAGACTTCTTCGAAGACGGTAAGATGTTTGATGGTTCTTCGGTCGCTGGCTGGAAAGGAATCAACGAATCAGACATGGTGATGATGCCAGATGCATCTACCGCTGTGCTGGACCCATTTACCGAAGATGCCACGCTGAACATTCGCTGTGACATCCTTGAGCCTGCCACCATGCAAGGCTATGACCGTGACCCGCGCTCTATCGCCAAGCGTGCGGAAGAGTACATGCGCAGCACCGGCATCGCCGACACAGTGCTGGTAGGTCCTGAGCCTGAGTTCTTCCTGTTCGACGACGTGAAGTTCGCCACTGATATGTCAGGTTCTTTCTTCAAGGTTGACGATATCGAAGCGGCATGGAACACAGGTTCTACCGTTGAAGGCGGTAACAAAGGTCACCGTCCGGGCGTGAAAGGCGGTTACTTCCCGGTTGCACCGGTTGACTCATCACAAGATATCCGTTCTGCCATGTGTCTGATCATGGAAGAAATGGGTCTGGTTGTTGAAGCGCACCACCATGAAGTGGCGACTGCAGGTCAGAACGAAATCGCAACCCGTTTCAACACCCTGACGTCAAAAGCGGACGAAATCCAGATCTACAAATACGTGGTTCATAACGTCGCGCACGCTTTCGGTAAAACAGCAACCTTCATGCCTAAGCCTCTGGTTGGCGACAACGGCAGCGGCATGCACGTGCACCAGTCTCTGGCCAAAGACGGTCAGAACCTGTTTGCGGGCGACAAGTACGGCGGCCTGTCTGAAATGGCACTGTACTACATCGGCGGTATCATCAAGCACGCACGCGCCATCAATGCGTTCGCTAACCCGTCAACCAACTCGTACAAGCGTCTGGTTCCTGGTTTCGAAGCCCCTGTTATGCTGGCGTACTCAGCGCGTAACCGCTCTGCGTCTATCCGTATCCCTGTGGTACCAAGCCCGAAAGCGCGCCGTATCGAAGCTCGCTTCCCAGATCCAGCGGCTAACCCGTACCTGGCATTTGCCTGTCTGCTGATGGCTGGTCTTGACGGCATCAAGAACAAGATCCACCCAGGCGAAGCGATGGACAAAGACCTGTACGATCTGCCAGCAGAAGAAGCGGCAGAGATTCCAAAAGTGGCAGAGTCACTGGAGATCGCACTGAAAGCACTGGATGAGGACCGCGAGTTCTTAACCGCTGGCGGCGTGTTCTCTGACGATTTCATCGATTCTTACATCGCACTGAAATCAAAAGATGTTGAGCGCATCAACATGGCGACTCACCCTCTGGAATTCGACCTGTACTACTCTGTATAAGTCTGAACACCGCGATTCACTGTTCAAGGCCTGCGCATGCAGGCCTTTTCTTTATCTGGCTCACCAAGGCTGGGCAAACCTCAGCACCCAGGCTGGCGCAACCACTTTCACCAAAACGACTCATCCCGTTTCCCGCAGCCGGCACGCTTTACAGGCCCACTGAGGTGATTGGGCCGGAAAAGACGGCAAGGTTATTGCATTATTCAACGTTCACCGTCTTTATGCGTTGCCAAAAGTCAGTCTCAAAGCGGTTGCTGTCACCAACAGCCTAAAAAGGCTGGACTCGCTCACTTAGTGCTGCACAAGTAACAAAAGACGGGCTACACTGTAATGCACCAAAACAGTGCAATGCACCAGAGGTGTTTGCTCCGCAAGCGGGCACACTGGCCATAACCACAAGGATGAGACTGTGACTGCCGCTTTTACGCCATTGATCCTGAACAACCTGGTCACTGCGGTGATACTGCTCGATGAGCTGCTGAAAATTCGCTACGTCAATCCGGCCGCAGAGCAATTGATGTCCTGCAGCCAGCGGCGATTGCTGGGCAGTCGCTTTCCGGATCTGCTCCAGCACAGCTCGCTCGATCTGGGCCTGATTCAGTCGACAGTGCAAAGTGGACAAGGACTAACCGACGGCGAAGTAACCCTGGTGATCGATGGCCGCCACCATACCCTGGAAATCAATGCCAGCCCGGTAAGCTGGCAAAAAGAGGTGCTGATTCTGCTCGAGCTCAAACCCATAGATCAGCAGCGCCGGATCAGCCAGGAAATCAGCCAGCACGCGCAGCAACAAGCCGCCAAAGAGCTGGTCCGCGGGCTGGCCCATGAGATCAAAAACCCGCTGGGGGGATTACGCGGGGCCGCGCAATTGCTGGAAAAAGCCCTGCCGGATCCCAGCTATACCGAGTACACCCAAATGATCATTGAACAGGCCGACCGGTTGCGAAATCTGGTCGACCGCCTGTTAGGGCCGCAAAAACCCGGCATCAGAACGGTAGGCAATATCCATGTGGTACTGGAAAAAGTTCGCCAGCTGGTGTCGCTGGATCACAGAGAGCAACAGCTGCGCATCCAGCGCGATTATGACCCCAGTCTGCCGGATTTCAGCATGGACCCGGAGCAGCTGGAGCAGGCCATCCTCAATATTGTCAGTAATGCCGCCCTGGCACTGAGCCAGCAGTCGGGCGAAGGGGTAATCACCCTGCAGACACGCACCGCACACCAGGCTTTAATTCACGGTCAGCGACACAGAATCGCGGCCAAGATCGACATCATAGACAACGGACCCGGCATTCCGGCCGACATACAGGACACCCTGTTTTATCCCATGGTCACGGGCCGCGAAGGCGGTAACGGACTCGGCCTGTCCATCGCCCAGAATTTAATTGATCAGCACCACGGCAAAATTGAAGTGTCGAGCTGGCCAGGGCAGACAAAATTTTCCATTTATCTACCGATTCAATCAACAGAATAACAAAGCAGCCGGGCCTGTTAGCATTTCCGCCATCACGCCCGGCATGCACACAAAGGACACAACGGAGGGCATGCGATGAGCAAAGGACTAATCTGGGTTGTCGACGATGACAGCTCCATACGCTGGGTACTGGAGCGCACCCTGAATGCAGCCGGACTGCGCTGCGAAACCTTCGCCGATGCCGACAGCGTCGTAGAAGCACTGGAGCGCAGCGTGCCGGATGTCCTGGTATCTGATATCCGGATGCCGGGCACAGATGGCCTGACACTGCTGCGCAACCTGCATCATGATTACCCCACCCTGCCGGTCATTATCATGACGGCGCACTCAGATCTGGATGCGGCCGTTAACGCCTATCAGGAAGGGGCGTTTGAATACCTGCCCAAGCCGTTTGATATCGACGAAGCCGTGAGCCTGGTGGAGCGGGCAGTCACCCACAGCCAGGAGCAAAAGCGCCAGCAGCAGCCGGAGGAAATCACCAAGCAGGCCCCGGAGATCATCGGCGAAGCACCGGCAATGCAGGAAGTGTTTCGTGCCATCGGCCGCCTGTCCCGTTCCTCGATTTCCGTGCTGATCAATGGCGAATCCGGCACAGGTAAAGAGCTGGTTGCTCAGGCACTGCACCGCCACAGCCCGAGACGGGAGAGCGAATTTATCGCCCTCAACATGGCAGCCATTCCCAAAGACCTGATTGAATCTGAGCTGTTTGGCCATGAAAAAGGCGCGTTTACCGGCGCCAACAACATCCGCCAGGGCCGTTTTGAGCAGGCCAATGGCGGCACCCTGTTTCTGGATGAAATCGGCGATATGCCACTGGATATTCAGACCCGGCTGCTACGGGTACTGGCTGACGGTCAGTTCTATCGCGTTGGCGGGCATTCACCCATCAATGTCGATGTCCGCATCATAGCCGCCACGCACCAGAATCTGGAACGGCTGGTGGCCAAAGGGGATTTCCGGGAAGACCTGTTCCACCGCCTGAATGTCATCCGGGTGCATCTGCCCGCTCTGAAAGACCGCCGACAGGATATCCCGCAACTGACCCGCCATTTCTTAAAGCGGGCGTCAGATGAACTGGGAGTGGAAATCAAATCCCTGCACCCGGACACAGAAACCCTGCTCACCAGCCTGGCATGGCCGGGTAATGTTCGCCAGCTGGAAAATACCTGTCGCTGGCTGACAGTGATGGCCAGCGGCAACGAAATCCTGCCGTCGGATCTGCCGCCCGAACTGACCGCCGTCGACAGCCAGCCGAAAGGCGACGGCAGCGAACCGCACTGGCAACAATCGCTGCAGCACTGGGCCCGCCAGGCATTGCAGCAGGGCAACCAGAATCTGCTGGGGGAAGCCATGCCGGAATTTGAACGTATTCTGCTTGATACCGCCCTGGAATTTACCCACGGTCACAAGCAGGAAGCCGCCAAGCTGCTCGGCTGGGGACGCAACACCCTGACCCGGAAACTCAAAGAGCTCAACATGGCCAGTGACTGACAGCCCTGCCACTGTCGGTGAGCAGGATTGGTGATTTTTTCAACAGCGGAAGTAAACATCAGCCCGATCTTGATGATCGGGCCAGATCCTCACCCTGAGTGTAATGATTGTCTTGATATCTTTGCTTATACTGAGGCTACAGTTTTTCCGGGATACCATGATCATGATTAGCAAACACCTGCCACTGACCGATTTGCACCGTCACCTGGACGGTAACATCCGTATTCAGACCATTCTTGAGCTGGGCCAGCAGTTTGGCATGGCACTGCCTGCCAACGACCTTGAGTCACTACGTCCGCACGTTCAAATCGTGGAAGCCGAGCCCAGCCTGGTGGCTTTCCTGTCCAAACTGGACTGGGGCGTCGCGGTGCTGGGCGATCTGGAGGCCTGCCGCCGCGTAGCCTACGAAAATGTCGAAGATGCCCTCAACGCGCAAATTGACTATGCTGAGCTGCGGTTCTCACCCTATTACATGGCGATGAAACACAACCTGCCAGTCGCCGGCGTGGTCGAAGCCGTTGTCGACGGCGTTCAAGCCGGTTGTCGCGATTTTGGTATCAAAGCGAACCTGATCGGTATCATGAGCCGGACTTTCGGCACCCAGGCCTGCCAGCAGGAGCTGGACGCCCTGCTGAGCCAGAAAGACCACCTTGTTGCCGTTGATCTGGCCGGCGATGAACTGGGCCAGCCGGGTAACCAGTTTGTCGGCCACTTCAGACAGGTGCGCGATGCCGGCCTGCAGGTCACAGTGCATGCCGGTGAAGCCGCAGGCCCGGAAAGCATGTGGCAAGCGATTGAGGAGCTGGGGGCAGTGCGTATCGGCCACGGTGTGAAAGCGGTGGAAGATGCCAGACTGATGGATTATCTGGCTGAGCACAACATCGGTATTGAGTCCTGCCTGACCTCGAATATCCAGACCAGCACTGTCGCCAGCCTGGCCGGTCACCCGCTCAAGCAGTTTCTCGATCACGGCATTCTGGCCTGTCTGAATACCGATGACCCGGCCGTTGAAGGCATTGAGCTGCCTTACGAGTACGAAGTGGCTGCGCCTAAGGCAGGTCTGACGCCGGAGCAAATCCGCCAGGCGCAAATCAACGGCCTGGAACTGGCTTTCCTGTCTGACAGCGAGAAGAACGCCCTGCGCGAGATGGCGGCCAAGCGTTAATCCCGCCATCGCCTGCGCAACAAAAACGCCCCGCTTGAAATCGCAAGCAGGGCGTTTTTTTTCGGGTTAGCCTGATCAGCGCAAGGGTCAGATCACCCGTGAAAACTGCTGCTGGCGGGCGCGCTGGCGCAGATAGATATCAAAGCACATACAGATATTGCGGATCAGCAACCGTCCTTTGGCGGCGACTGCAATCCGCTCACCTGTCACAGCAACCAGACCGTCATCGATAAACATCTGCAGCAGCGACAAGTCTTGGGCAAAATAGTCCGCAAAGCTAATGCCATAGCGCTGCTCAATATCCGTTATCGATAACTCAAACTGACAAATCAGGGTTTTAATCACCTCACGGCGCAGCAGATCATCGGCGGTCAGGTTCACCCCTTTCCACAGAGCATGCTGGTGCGATTCAATGTCGGCATAGTAAGCATTCAGCTCTTTCTGGTTCTGGCCATAGCTGTCGCCAATCATCGATATCGCAGACACCCCGAGTCCCAGCAAATCGCAATCCCCCTGAGTGGTGTAGCCCTGAAAATTGCGGTGCAGCTTGCCTTCGCGCTGGGCCACGGCCAGTTCGTCTTCCGGCAGGGCAAAATGGTCCATACCGATAAACTGATAACCGCCAGCGGTCAGGGTCTCAATGGTGCTGTGCAGCATCGCCAGCTTTTCTGACGGCGCCGGTAAATCGGCGTCTTTGATTTTTCGCTGGGCGGCAAACAGTGACGGCATGTGGGCATAGTTAAACACAGACAAGCGCCCCGGTTTCATCGCCAACACCTGCTCCAGAGTGTTAACGAAACGGGCATTGTTCTGTTTCGGCAAACCGTATATCAGATCCAGATTGGTCGAGCGGAAACCCAATTCCCTGGCTCGATTGACCAAAGCTTCAATAAAATCTCTGTCCTGCTCGCGGTTAACCAGCTGCTGAACCTCTTTATCGAAATCCTGCACACCGATACTCAGGCGGTTAAAGCCTTCCGCCCGAAGATGATCCAGCACATCCAGCGCTATCCGGCGCGGGTCGACTTCTATGCTGATTTCCGCATCCGGCAGCAGGGTGAAGGAGGCGCGCAGCTGTGCCATCAGCCGGGTAAGTTGCGGCTTGGTCAGAAAAGTGGGCGTCCCGCCGCCCAGGTGCAGCTGACTGACTTCCCGGCCACGCATCAGCGCTGCACGCTGGCGAATCTCAATGTCCAGTGCCGCCAGATAGATGTCGGCCTTATGCGCATGCCGGGTAATGACTTTATTACAGCCGCAGTAATAGCAAAGGGTGTGACAGAACGGAATGTGGATATAGAGCGACAAACGGCGCTCGGGATAACGCTGGCAGGCGGCGGAAAACGCCGCGGCGGTAAAGTCGGGCTGAAACTCCAGGGCCGTTGGATACGAGGTGTAGCGGGGGCCTGAATAGTTATATTTTTCGATCAGTGCCTGATCCCAAATCATGGATTGCTCTGTCATCGCGGCGTTACCTCACAGACGTTCTGCCAAGTCAATCCGCCAAGCTAGCATGAGGCCGCCGCCCGATTATTGATCGATAACAAAAACAGCTCGGATTAGGCCGACCGGCATACAAAAAAACCCAGTGGCCAGCCACTGGGTTTTTCATTTCACTCGCAGGCTCTGGGTCAGGCCTTTTGCGCCAGGATCTGAGTCAGTTCCGACTGTATCGCATCAAACAGCCGTGACTCGGCTTTCATGCGCAGCAGATCGTCTTTCATCCGCTCCTGCTTAGCCAGGGCTTTGCGTTCATCACCACGCGGCATCTCTTCAACCACTTTATACAGCTCAAACAAAGCCGGATACTGGGCGGAAAAGTTGACGCTGCGCTCGGCCTGCAGGACTGTCATCAGCTTGTACAGGCGAATGGCAATTTCCGACATGTCACACTGCTCCTGCCGTCCGGCTTGCGCAATGATGTAGACACTTTCCAGAATATTGCTATTTCGCTGCGCAATTGCCTCGCTCTGTTGCTGCTCTGCGCGGGCTATAAAAGCCTTATGGCGCTGCTTTTGTAAATACAGCTGGTAGAGCAGATAACCGGCGTAGGCCGCCAGTGCCACAACAATCAGGCTTCCTGCCACTAACAACCAGAGTTTCAGATCCTGCAAGGCTTACTCCTTATCGAAATCGTCCCAACGGGTATTTTCAAAATCATCGAGCAGATCTTCTTCGCTGCGGGCATCCCCGGCGGCGATTTGATCCTCGGCTTCATCCTGTTCTTCTTCGTACAGACCCAGCTGTTTCATCAGCTGCTCAATACGGTCCAGTTTCTGGTCAACCTGCTTCTGCAGGCCGGCACCCAGTTTTTCGCCGGCATCGAGACGGTCCAACAGTGCCATCAGCTGCGGATCATTCTCCAGCATTGCCAGTTCCTGCTCGGCACTCATGCGGCGCGCCTGCTTGGTGGCTTTTGGCTCAACAATCAGTGGCACAGGTTTTTTACTGCCGTGGCGAGGATCTTTCGCCTGCCCCTGACGATGCGCATTCTGAGCATCAGCATCTGAGTGGCGGCTGCCCGCTTTCAAGCCTTTACGCTTACGGGCTTTCTGACGGGCACGGCCATCCAGGTCTTGCTGGCTGACACTCTTTTCTACGAACTGCGCCGGGCCTTCAGAGCCAGGTTTACGGCCTCTTTTCTTACGGGTCATGACTGATTTTTCCTCAGCATAATTACATCGTTACCAATAAATTCCACCGTCAGCCCATCTCGCTGTGCCAGATAACGGAACGTCTCTTGGCTGAAAAAGCTGACGTGGGTGGGATCATTCTTGTAATGCCAGCGGCTAAATGCCTCGGCATCGGTTGCCAGCTTAGTCATCAATCCCAGCCAGCCGCCCGGCTTGACCAATGACAGCAGCAACTGCCATTCACGGGCCGGGGTATAAAAATGTTCAATCGCCTCGGTACAGGTGACAAAGTCATACTGAGATGCCAGCGCACCGGTATCCGGGGCAAAATAGGGGTCATAAACAGCAACCTGATGTCCCTGCTCACGAAGCATGCTTGCCAGAGCAGGTCCAGGCCCGCAGCCGAAATCCAGGCCATCCAGCGGCCCTGGCGGCAAACGCGCACTAAGCGGTGCGGCCAGCCGGCTGAGGAAACGGCGATACCCTTCATCTTCAACATGGTTTTCATGCTGATCGTAGACCGCTTTTTCCTGCTCAGGTGTCAGATGCGAGGCCGGGTCCGCAAACACCAGACTGCAGGCCCGGCATTGAAAATAGGCCCGCCGATTATCTTGATGATAAACCTGAATGGTTGCGCTGTCGCATAAGGTACAAACCGTCATCAGCATCTCCTTGAGCCAGGATTTCCGGCGCGGTCAAAATCAAGCCGCGTATGATAGCAGACCTGCGCCGATTGAGAAACGGACAGCGCGGTGAATCCCAGCCAGTAAAAAAGGCAGCCTGAGCTGCCTTTATTACACTGCGAAGCTTGCGATACTGAGTGTGTGATCAGTGAAGACCGCCAACGTACTGTGACAAGGCGTCGATTTCCTTATCACTCAGTTTCGCTGCAACTGAACGCATCATAGCGTTCATATCATTGCTGCGCTGGCCTTCGCGGAACATGGTCAACTGTTTCTTGATGTATTCCGCAGGCTGTCCGGAAATATCCGGGAAACCAGACAGGCTGGTGCCATTACCCCGCGGACCGTGGCACGCCGTACAGGCCGCAATTCCACGGTCGGCATCACCCACACGATAAAGCTGCTGACCGATTTCGATCGAGCTCTCAGTGGTAGTGCCTTCAATCGCAGGCAGGGAACTGAAGTAAGCCGCCAGATCCGCCATGTCTTGTTCAGACAATGGCATCGCCATGCCGCCCATCACAGGATCATTACGCCCTTGTTCACCACCAGTCGTCATCGCCAGCTTGAATTCCTTCAGCTGCTTCTCCAGATAACGTGGGTGCTGACCCGCAAGGTTGGGGTATTGTCCTGTGATACCTTTTCCATCAGCGCCATGGCATGCTGCACATGTCGCTGCTTTTGCTTTTCCAGCTTCAACATCTCCCTGGGCCCAGCTTGTGCAACTGGCAAGAAGTGTAAATATCAATGCTAATTTCTTCATGACATTCCGTTTATAATTATTGAGCTTCCAGTACCACAAGTATTGCTTAGCAACATGGTATACAATGCACCACTAACCAAGCAGGGTTAGTGGTACATTTTACACACTTTCGCATAAAAGTAATTAGTCGACGACCAGAAGACTTGACGGAGTTAACAGTGAATTCCCCTCTCAACTACAGACAAACCCATTTTATTACCAGTGCTCCGGACATCCGCCACCTTCCTTTGGATAAAGGCGTTGAGATTGCATTTGCTGGCCGATCTAATGCTGGTAAATCAAGTGCTTTAAATCGTCTGACTGATCAGAAAGGCCTGGCACGTACCTCAAAGACCCCAGGTCGTACCCAGTTGATCAACATGTTTGAAGTCAGAACCGGCTGTAACCTGATTGACCTGCCAGGCTATGGTTATGCTCAGGTGCCGCTTGAGATGAAGAAGAAATGGCAGGCCGCACTGGGTGAATACCTGCAAAAACGCGAATGCCTGCAGGGACTGGTGGTGTTAATGGATATCCGCCATCCGATGAAAGATCTCGACCAGCAAATGATTTACTGGGCAGTGGAAAGCCATTTGCCGGTACTGGTCCTGCTGACCAAAGCGGACAAACTCAAAAGCGGTGCCCGTAAAGCGCAGTTGCTGAAAATTCGCGAAGCCGCGCTGGCCTTTGGTGGCGATGTGGAAGTCGAGAATTTTTCTGCCCTGAAAGGCATAGGTGTTGATCAGGTCCGCCGCAAACTCGATACCTGGTTTGCCCCGGAACTGGCCCGTCAGCAGGCCTTGCTGGAGGCAGAGAATATTGAACAGGACGGTATGGAGCCGGACGCAGAATAACCTCTATCAATATGCCTGATCGCCCGATCAGGCATCAACCCGCCATTTTTCTCACTTTCGCACCGGTCAGACCATTGACGAACGCCAGATAAAAATGTCCCCACCGGAACGATGGGGCAACGGGAGAGAAATAGGAGGTTTTTATATTTGTTCAGAAAGGATTAATGATTTAACCAGCCAACGCAAGTTTTTTATACGAAATCTGGGCGTTTGTTCCCCTCTGATTCCTGATTTTCCATAGCTCCCCTCTGACATAACATTCACTTTTGCCCGACTCAGGCCAAAAGCTCAGCCAATTGTTTCATTCTGCAAATTAAGTCATCCCCTGATTTACCTGAACCGCTCAATTTGGAACTAAATTACAGAAACATGGCAAAATGACAAAAAAAAGCCACCCAAAAACGGGTGGCCGGATCATGGATAGGTCGGCTGGCGATGTATTCACTCAGTCCGACAAATATGAACAAGAAGCAGGCTTCATTATAAACGCCTCATTAACATAATTAAAGTAATTACTCTAATTATTATCCGTCGGGTCATCCGGCAGAGAAACCACAACATCTGTGACACCGGGCTGAGGAGCCAGATTAGCCGCGATTCCGGGCAAAGATGCATAAAGTATCAGCAAATACTGCCAGCAGAGGGATAGCTTATGCGGGAGAGGATGAGCAACAGTCGGGAGATGAAAACGGATAATGATTGGGCCGGCCACAAATAAAAACGCCCTGGCCAAATGACCAGGGCGGCTAAAAAAAGCCAAATCCAATAACGTGAAACAAAAGGTCTGAAAGATAGAACATCTTACCTCTGTACCCTACGCCGATAACTGTATATCAAGTGTGCAGAGAAAAAAAGCCCTTTTCGTAGTTTTTTTTCATATGAGACGTAATTAAATTATACAAAAATTTGATAAACCCTGACTCAGATTGAAAAAAACCGGCCTGCTGGCCGGTTTTTGACGATTTTATTACATGTTTCACGGTTCACGCTGAGGAGGATTAATGCGCCTGATCCCAGTTGTCACCGCTGCCTGCATCCGCGATAAGTGGCACATCCAGCTCGGCAGCGGCTTCCATCAGCTCGCACACCGATTTCGCCACACTCTCCAGCTCAGATTCTTTCACTTCAAACACCAGCTCATCGTGTACCTGCATCAGCAAACGGACACGCTCGCTGTCTTGTGTCTGAATCCAGTTATCGACGGCCACCATGGCACGTTTGATGATATCCGCCGCCGTGCCCTGCATCGGGGCATTGATCGCCGCCCGCTCCGCCGCTTTGCGGCGAATGGCATTGCGCGATTTAATGTCCGGCAGATAGAGACGACGGCCAAACAGAGTTTCGACATACCCTTGCTCGCTGGCCTGGGTACGGGTGCTTTCCATATATTCCAGCACACCCGGGTAGCGCTCAAAGTACACATTCATGTATTGCTGCGCCTCGTTCCGGCCCATCCCCAGCTGTTTTGCCAGACCAAAGGCACTCATGCCGTAAATCAAACCAAAGTTGATGGCTTTGGCACGCCGGCGCTGCTCACTGCTGACCTCTTCAATTGGCAGGCCGAGGATCTCGGCCGCAGTCGCGGCATGGATATCTTTGCCGTGACGGAAGGCATCGAGCAGCGCTTTGTCGCCGGACAGATGGGCCATAATCCTCAGTTCAATCTGAGAGTAGTCGACCGCCAGAATCTTGTAGCCTTCCGGTGCTGTAAAGGCCTGGCGGATCCGGCGGCCTTCTTCGTTGCGGATAGGAATGTTTTGCAGATTCGGATCGGTCGACGACAGACGTCCCGTGGCCGCAACGGCTTGATGGTATGACGTATGTACCCGCTTTGTGGCCGGGTTAATCATGCGCGGCAGTTTGTCAGTGTAGGTCGATTTGAGTTTCGCCAGCCCGCGATGTTCCAGCAGCAGCTTAGGCAGCGGGTAATCCAGCGCCAGCTCCTGCAGCACTTCTTCATTGGTCGATGGGGTACCGGAAGGGGTTTTCTTGATCACAGGCAAGCCCATTTTCTCAAACAGAATCGCCTGCAGCTGTTTTGGCGAGCTGAGGTTAAACTCCTCACCAGCCACTTCGTAGGCTTTCGCCTGGATCTCATCTAACCGCACCGCAATTTCCTGCGACTGCGCGGTCAGCTTACCGGCATCGAGCAGCACACCAGTGCGCTCCATGCGAGACAGTACTGGCACCAGCGGCATTTCGATGTCTTCCAGCACGCTTTTCAGTTTAGGATCCGCATTGAGCTTGCCGATCAGCAGGTTGTGCAGACGCAGGGTGATATCCGCATCTTCCGCCGCATAAGGGCCGGCCTGCTCCAGATCGATCTGGTTGAAAGTCAGCTGTTTCTTACCTTTGCCGGCAATGTCTTCGAAACTGATGGTTTTGTGTTCCAGATAACGCAGAGACAGGCTGTCCATATCATGGCGGCCCACCACGCTGTTGTACACATACGACTCCAGCATGGTGTCGAAGCGTATGCCCTGCATGGCAACCCCATAACGCGCCAGGACGCTGGCGTCATATTTCAGGTTCTGGCCTACTTTGGCCTGCTCCGGGTCTTCCAGCAAAGGTTTCAACTGGGCGATCACCCAGTCGCGGTCCAGCTGCGACGGCGCATCCAGATAATCATGGGCCACAGGCACATAAGCCGCTTTGCCTTCTTCCGCCGCAAAAGACAGCCCGACCAAATTAGCGACCATGTAATCCAGGTTGTCCGTTTCGGTATCAAATGCAAAGACATCAGACTGCTTGAGTATCGCCAGCCACTCGCTAAAGCGGGCCTCATCCAGCACCACTTCATAACCGCTACGATCAATCACAGGGGCTGGCGCTGCAGGTTGTGCCGGCTCACTGTCTTGTGTCGCAATGGTGGCTGCGCCATCAGCAATAATGCGGCCATCGCTGCCGTCGAGCATTTCTGCCAGCCAGCGACGAAATTGCAGTTTGCCGAACAGCCGGGTCAGCTCATCGATATCCGGGGTGCCTTTTTGCAGCTCATGCGGACCGAATTCGAGTTCTACATCCAGCTTGATGGTTGCCAGCTCATACGACATCAAAGCCGCTTCGCGGTTCTCTTCCAGTTTCTTGGCCATGGTTTTAGAGCCGCGAAAGCCCAGCGCCGCAATGGCATCCAGGTTGTCATACAGATCTTTCAGGCCGCCAATCCCGGTCAGCAGGGCCGTTGCTGTCTTGTCACCCACGCCAGGCACACCGGGAATGTTGTCGACCTTGTCTCCCATCAGGGCCAGATAATCAATGATCAGTTCCGGACCGATACCAAACTTTTCCCGCACCCCGTCAGGATCCATCACCACACCCGTCATGGTGTTGATCAGGGTAACGTTCTCATCCACCAGCTGCGCCATGTCTTTATCACCTGTGCTGATCAGCACAGGCATCCCGGCCTGGGAAGCCTGACAAGCCAGCGTGCCGATGACATCGTCAGCCTCTACCCCGGGTTCGCATATCAGTGGCAGACCCATGGCTTTAATAATGGCGTGCAAGGGTTCTATCTGCGCACGCAAATCATCCGGCATAGGCGGGCGATGCGCTTTATACTCGGGATATAGCTCATCGCGGAAGGTCTTGCCTTTGGCATCAAAGACAACAGCAATGTGTTCCGTCGCAAATTGACGCAGCATGCTACGCAACATATTTACCACGCCATACACAGCACCGGTTGGTTCACCATCTGAGTTAGTGAAATTGGGCGAGGCATGATAAGCGCGATAAAGATACGAGGAACCATCGATCAGGATCAGTGGATTTTCTGGAATAGTTGCCATAATGGATTGTCTGTATCTGGAAGATAAAAGGATCAGGGTCTTAGGATGCCATGAGATGTGCCGAGTGTTAACAGAAGTTTTTCCCTACCTGGATTACTCCACCTGTGGATAAGTTTGTGAGTTTTTGGAATAAGCCTGATGATCTTTTTTTGAATAACCTGAGAAAGATGATTTAAATAATTTAAAAATCATATACTTAAAACATATAACCAAAAATAACCCTTGATCCTGAAAAGATCATCAAGTGTGGAAAAAGTTATCAGATGGCGGTGTAATCGGTCAAAGCGATGCCAAATTCCCCAAGGTTGAACAAAAAGGAGGCCAAGATGAAAAAGGTTGCAGTGATATTAAGCGGTTCCGGCGTCTTTGACGGCAGCGAGATCCATGAAGCTGTGCTGGCGCTGTATGCCATAGAGCAGGCAGGTGCCAGCTGGCACTGTTTCGCCCCGAACGTGGATCAGCACCATGTGATTAACCATATTACCGGCGAGCCGATGAATGAAACACGCAATGTACTGATCGAAGCTGCGCGCATTGCCCGGGGTCAGATCCAGGATGTGGCTGAATTAAGCGCTCGTGACTTCGATGCCCTGCTGCTGCCGGGCGGCTTTGGGGCAGCGAAAAACCTGTCAGACTTCGCCATCAAAGGTGCATCCTGCCAGATCCACCCCGAGGTCAAGCGTGCCTGCCAGGAATTTGCCCGGGCGCAGAAACCGGCCGCTTATCTGTGTATTGCCCCGGTATTGATCCCCCAGATTTATGGCAAGGGCGCAAAAGGCACCATAGGGCATGAAAAAGAGGTAGCCAGTGCATTTCGCGCCATGGGCGGCGATCATATTGACTGCCCTGTCGATGAGTTTGTACTGGATCAGGAACGCTGTCTGTTAAGCACTCCGGCTTACATGCTGGCAGGCTCGATCTCAGAAGCTGCCAGCGGGATCAACAAGCTGGTACAGCAACTGGTTAAAATGGCCTGAAAAAGAAAAAGCGGCGCTTTATACAAGCGCCGCTCAGCAGAAGTGGTCACTGTTTTTAGCCCTACACCAAAAACCTGACCAAGCTGTATTACTGGAAGCAATGTGAGCAATGTCGTGCCTTCATACGGAAACTGTTACTGCTTATTTCCCGCTGAGTGCAAGTTAATAATAACCATTCTCATTACCTTTGCAAGCGTTAATTGATAATAATTTTCATTCATTAATAAATTCAATACCTTCGCCTGTTTATTGCTTGCTTTACCCATTCTCTGGCAGACAAAAAAGAAAAAGCGGTGCTTGAAAACAAGCACCGCTAAGCAAAAGTCGACAACATATTCAGCCCTACACTCAATATCTGCCTTCGCTAAAGTACACTGGAAGCAATGTGAGCAATGTCGTGCTGACAGACCAGAAACGCCTTGCTGTTCGTTTCTCGCTGAAAGCAAGTTAATAATAACCATTCTCATTTATTGATCAAGCATTATTTGCGAATAATTTTCATTTACCCTGTTTATCCCAACTTTTCACGAAATGCAGCCGATAATCCTCTATGCCGTCTTTCTTCTCCATATGCTCTATCTGATAACCGTTTCTCAACAACAATCTCAGCATCGAAGGGTAACGGTTACGGGATTTGACTCTCAGCTCCAGATAGCCCTGCTCTTTTACCCAGGCTTCCTGAGTGCTCATCAGAGCCTGAGCCACCCCATTGTGACGACCTTCGGCGACCACGCCACCAAGCCAGCTGTAATAACAGGTTTCCGACAGGCTGTATCCAATTTTCACGCCCACCAGCTTTCCTTCTTTTTCCGCTACCAGAATCAAAGGACAACGTCCGCGCACTCTGGTTGCCAGACTGTGCTCTGTCTCAGGGTGATCAAATTCTTTGATTCTGGCCAGCACGCTGGCCGCCTCAGCCAGACTGGCTTCACGTATTTTCATCACAGCCCCCAACTCAGATGCCGCCGACAAAAAAGCCGGCGCTTGCCGGCTTTGAGTTTATGACAGCCCCTGCGAGGGCTCAAGCTGGGAACGAATACCAGTCAGACGCTTCACCAGATAATTGAGCAGTACGCCGTACATAGGCACAAACAGGCCCAGGCTGATGATCAGTTTGACGCCATAATCCACCAGGGCAATTTCCACCCAGTGTTCGGCCATGAAGGCATCCGGGCTCTGATAAAAGGCGATGGCGAAAAAAGCAATAGTATCAAGGGCATTACCGAATACCGTCGAGCAGGTTGGCGCTATCCACCACTGCTTGCACTGGCGCAGGCGATTAAACACAGAAACATCCAGAATCTGCCCCAGCAGATAAGCCATAAAGCTGGCTATCGCGATCCGGGCCACAAAGAGGTTGAACTCACCCAACGGCACGAGCCCCTGAAAAGCGCCCTGATAGAAAACCACGGAGAGGAGATAAGACACCGCCAGAGCCGGCAGCATGACCCGGGTAATGATCTTACGCGCCATGGCGGCGCCGTAAATACGTACCGTCAGATCAGTGGCCAGAAAAATAAACGGGAAGGTAAAAGCGCCCCAGGTGGTGTGGACACCAAACAGGGTGAAGGGGATCTGAACCAGATAGTTGCTGGAGGCAATGATCACCAGGTGGAACAAGACCAGAATCCACAGAGCCTGACGCTGCTGGGCCGGCGAGAAAGGAGAAGTCGTCATCAACAGACCTTTTTGTCAAATGGGGGCGAGGGAACCCAAACACACCAACAGCACATTTTATGTACAGTGCTGTCACCAAAGGCGCTGATTATACAGTAACCAATCCGACTGCCAAGACACCACAGGGTTTGGCAAACGTTTGCTGTTAAAAATTGATTACTGAGTCAAGTTTTTGAGCCAACCAGCCAGAAAAGCCAGCGTGTCGCCGTCATCCCGGCTGAGTAATTCCAGCCACATCGCTGAACTGTAATGCTCGCCTTTCAGCATCATCCGGCAGCCTTCAAAATCGATCAGCCAGATATGTAAATCGGCATTGGCCTCTTTTTCTACCACGCTCGCCCCCAGCACAGTGACCAGTGCCTGCGCGACATCGGCAAAGCTGTCGTAGTCAAAATCCGGGGTCTGCAGATGCAAACAGCCTTGCGCGTTGTCCAGTTCGCGAACGCCAAAACGGATGTCAGTCGGATAAGTCATTGGGTGTCCTTCCAGTCTCCGGTGCTGCCGGGCAGTTATGGTGTAAGTAAGTGTGTATTAACGTATCAAAGCATAAGCAAGGCATAGCAATGAACGGGGATTCGTGGTCTTATCGCCCGGTTGCCTTGACGGCCAGGAGGCCTAGCCGGGTAACACTGAGGTGATGAATTGCATTCTCACCCCAATACGCAAGCTGTTTTGTAGTAAACAAAATCCTGGATTTTGTTTCTGCTACACTCTCTGCCGGATAATCGACGATTGTCCGGTATTTTTTTGCCTCCGGCTCAGCCCGCTTGATACTCAGCAGCAGCCAGCAAATGCTCTTCGATCACCGATAAAAAGACCTTGCCGTATTTTTCCAGCTTCCGCTGACCCACACCGTTGACGGCCAGCAATTCACCTTCAGAAGTCGGTAAACGCTCGGCCATTTCCATCAGGCTGGCATCATTGAACACCACATAAGGCGGCAGCGATTCTTCGTCGGCAATCGCTTTACGTACCATCCGCAGTTTAGAAAACAGCTTCTTGTCGTACTGGCGTTTAAGCCGGTTGTCCTGACGGGCATTGCCGCGCGAGCTGCTGTCAATCCGCGGTACCGCGAGCTGGAGGCTGATCTCACCGCGCAGCACAGAGCGCGCTTTCTCGGTCAGCTGCAGGGTGGAACTGTTGACTATGTTCTGAGTCAGGAAGCCGCGGTGGATCAGCTGGCGCACAATACTGACCCAGAATTCATGGCTGTGCTCACGGCCAATACCGTAGGTGCTGAGCTTGTCATGCCCCTGCTCCCTGACTTTGGCGTTTTGCAGGCCGCGCAGTACATCAACCACATGGTGAACCCCAAAGCGCTGATTCACCCGGTAGACACAGGACAGCGCCTTCTGCGCCATTTCCAGTGCCTCAAAATGCTGAGGCGGATCAATACAGATATCGCAGTTGCCGCAGGCGTGTTCACTGTGCTCGCCAAAGTAATGCAACAGCACCTGGCGGCGACAGGTCTGCGCCTCGGCAAACGCCCCCATGGCATTGAGCTTATGGCTTTCGACCTGCTTTTGCGGGCCTTCCTCTTTCTCATCCAGACAGCGGCGCAACCAGGCCAGATCCGCCGGATCGTAAAACATCACGGCTTCGGCAGGCAGGCCATCACGCCCGGCACGGCCGGTTTCCTGGTAATAAGATTCGATATTGCGCGGAATATCAAAATGCACCACGAAGCGGACATTGGGTTTGTTGATCCCCATACCGAAGGCCACAGTAGCGGCAACAACCTGAATGTCATCGCGCTGGAACCCTTCCTGCACCCGGATTCGCTCGTCGTGTTCCAGCCCGGCATGGTAGGCCGCCGCACGTACCCCCTGCTCAGCGAGCTTCTCCGCCACCTGCTCCACTTTTTTGCGGCTGTTGCAGTAAATAATACCGCTCTGGCCCCGCACGCTGGCTAAAAAGCGCACCAGTTGCGCCATCGGCTTGTACTTTTCCTGCAGGGTATAGCGGATATTGGGGCGGTCAAAGCTGCCCAGGTGGGTAAAAGGGTCATCCAGCGCCAGCCGGCTTATGATGTCCTGCCGGGTGGTGTCATCGGCCGTGGCGGTCAGAGCAATGACAGGCATGGCGGGGAAGTGTTGCTTGAGCATACCCAAAGACGCATACTCAGGCCGAAAATCGTGCCCCCACTGGGACACACAGTGCGCTTCATCCACGGCCAGCAGGCTGACCGGCAAACCACTGAGCCGGTCAATGAAATCCCGGCTCACCACCCGCTCCGGCGACACGTAAACCAGCTTCAAGGTTCCGTCTGCCATCCCCTGCCAGGTAGCCTGTATCGCTTCCGGTGGCATGGTTGAATTGAGGCAACCTGCCGCTACCCCATTGGCTTGCAATTGGTCGACCTGATCTTTCATCAGTGAGATCAACGGGGAAATGACCAGTGTCAGCCCTTCGCGTACGAGAGCGGGAATCTGATAACAGAGCGACTTGCCGCCACCGGTCGGTAAAATCACCAGGCAATCACGACCTGACGCCACAGCTTCGATAACCGCCTGTTGGCCGGGCCGGAAAGATTGATAGCCAAACACTTGCTGCAGAATCTGCTCACTGTTGGCGGATGAAACGGCACGGCTGAGATCAGGGGTTGAGGCGGACATGACTTCACTCTTGATTGACACAGCCGGCTATTCTATACCATTCAGATCCCGGATGGGAGCGCCAGCCTCACCGCAACCGGATCAGCAAAAGAAGTCGCTGGTCATTTTGAACAGGCTGGCATTATACTGCCCATTCGGGCATATCTAGCGCAATGCCCATACCTTCCTCTCAATATTTACCATAACGTACTGGAATAGCATGGACGAGCAAGCAAAAACGATCCAACGTGGGGTCATACTGGCTATCGCCGCCTACACCATGTGGGGTATTGCACCAATTTATTTTAAGATGCTGCAAAGCGTCAGTCCGATGGAAATCCTCAGCCACCGCATTATTTGGTCTTTCTTTTTTCTGGCGGGATTAATCTTTATTGGCAAGGGCTGGGGCAAAGTCCGACAGGTACTCAAACAGCCTAAAGTTCTGCTGATGCTGCTGGCCAGCTCTGTCATCATAGGTGCTAACTGGCTGATCTTTATCTGGGCGGTCAACAGCAACTACATGCTGGATGCCAGCCTGGGCTATTTCATCAATCCGCTGCTGAACGTGCTGCTGGGCATGGTGTTTCTGGGCGAGCGCCTGCGCCCGCTGCAGTGGCTGGCCGTGGCACTGGCCGCTGGCGGCGTACTGGTGCAGTTAATTCATTTCGGCTCTCTGCCCTGGGTCGCGCTGGTACTGGCCGCCAGTTTTGGCGTCTACGGCCTGCTGCGTAAAAAAGTCAATCTGGATGCCCAGACCGGCCTGTTGATGGAAACCAGTATTCTGCTGCCATTGGCACTGGGTTATGTGTGGCTGTTCGCCAGCAGCCCGACCTCAGACTGGACGCTGAACAGCATAGACACCAACTTACTGCTGATGGCGGCAGGGATAGTCACCACCTTGCCCTTGCTGTGCTTTACCGGCGCGGCCACCAAACTCAAGCTGTCGACGCTGGGCTTTTTCCAGTACATAGGTCCCAGCCTGATGTTCCTGCTGGCCGTCGCCGTGTACGGTGAAGAATTCAGTGCCGATAAGAGCCTGACGTTTGCCTGCATTTGGGTCGCGCTGGTGTTGTTCAGCTACGATGGCATCAAGGGACACCGCCAGAGCCGCAAGAAAGCCCAAATCGCCTGACACTGCCCGCCCCTTGCTACTCAGCACACAGATTGCTCACACTCGCGGGCAATCTGTGTTAAAAACACCTAATCTTATTGACTGATTCAAAACAATTTTCAGAAGGATAAGCCATGAAAAGGACCTCCCTTGCGCTGGCTCTGACCTGCGCATTGCTCTCCGTCTCGGCCTACAGCGAACAAGCCACAGATCTCATCGCCCCGGAAGGGGCAACGGGCTTTCAGCGGAACGCGCAGGTCACAGGCAAAGAGTGGATGATTGCCACCGCCAATCCGTATGCCAGTGATGCCGGGGCCGCCATTCTGGCCAAAGGCGGTAATGCCATTGATGCCATGATTGCCGCGCAGCTGGTGCTGGGCCTGACCGAGCCGCAATCATCCGGTTTGGGAGGGGGCGCATTTCTGGTGTACTGGGACAGCAAAGAAGCAGCCCTGACCACCTTCGACGGTCGTGAAACGGCCCCGGCCGAAGTCACGCCGCAATTATTCCAGGACGACAAAGGCACGCCTTTGTCTTTCTATGATGCCGTGGTCGGTGGCCGCTCTGTCGGCACTCCGGGCACGGTCAAACTGATGTGGCATACCCACCAGCGTTTGGGCAAGCTCCCCTGGAAAGATCTGTTTGCACCCGCGATAACGCTGGCACGCGACGGCTTTACCGTCAGTCCGCGACTGGCGCAACTGGTTCAGCAAGACAGCGAACGCCTGCAGCGCTGGCCGGCCACCAAAGCCTACTTTTTCCCCAACGGGCAGGCGCTGAAAGCCGGGGATACGCTGAAAAACCCGGCCTATACCGATACCCTGCAGCAAATTGCTGAGCGCGGCGCCAGTGCCTTTTATCACGGTGATATTGCCAAAGACATAGTCAAAACCGTGCGCAGCGCCGAAGGTAATCCCGGGGTGCTCAACACCATGGATCTGGCTACCTATCAGGTCAAAGAACGTCCGGCAGTCTGCGCGCCGTATCGCCAGTATGAAGTCTGTGGCATGGGGCCGCCCAGTTCCGGGGCGCTGACACTGGGTCAGATCCTGGGCATGCTGAGCCATTTTCCGATGAAAGAGCTGGGGCCGCAAAAAGCGCTGAGCTGGCATTTGATCGGCGATGCGTCCCGGTTGGCGTTTGCTGACCGTGGCCGCTATATGGCGGACAGCGACTATGTCCCTATGCCGACCGCGGGGCTGCTAGACAAAGATTACCTCAGCCAGCGTGCCGGCCTGCTGAAAAGCAGTCAGGCATTGCAAGAAGTCAGCGCGGGGCTGCCGCCCTGGTCACACGCCGTAAATTACGGTCAGGATAATGCGCTTGAACTGCCTTCCACCAGCCATCTGGTGATTGTCGATAAAGACAGAAACGTGCTGTCGATGACCACCACCATAGAGAACGGTTTTGGCTCCCGCCTGATGGTGCGCGGTTTCCTGCTCAACAATGAGCTGACCGACTTCTCATTCAGCACCCACGACAATGGCATGCCGATTGCCAACCGGGTCGAACCCGGCAAACGTCCGCGTTCATCCATGGCGCCGACCATAGTGCTGAAAGATGACCAGCCGGTGCTGGCGATAGGCTCGCCAGGTGGCAGTCAGATCATCGGTTATGTCGCCAAAACCCTGATCGCTCACCTCGACTGGGGATTGAGCCTGCAGCAAGCGATCGATCTGCCCAACATGAACAATCGCTTCGGTCCGTTCGAGCTGGAGCAGGGCACCAGTGCTGAGCACTGGGCGCCGGAGCTGGAAAAACTGGGGTTTGAGGTCCAGATCAAGCCGCTCAACTCAGGGGTCCAGGCAATCGGCCTGTTCCGTGGTCAGCTCAATGGGGCCGCCGACCCGCGCCGTGAAGGGAAAGTGGTCGCCCGGTAATTGGTAAGACATTCAATACAAACGCGCCGTAACCTGGCGGATACGGCGCGTTTTGATTAGCGAAGTAAGCAATGACTCACATCGCTTCCAGCTTGGCGTACTGAGTCACCAGCCACTTGATGCCTTCCCCGTTGAAAGCCACCTGAACCCGGCTCTGGGTGCCGCTGCCTTCAAAATTGATGATGGTGCCTTCCCCGAATTTGGGATGCTGTACCCGCTGGCCCAGATTAAAACCGGTCTGATTAAAGTTATCATTGACCTGGGTCTGGCTGAAACGGCCGCCCGTTGACGGACGCGACACCTGCGCTTTCATCCGCACTTCTTCGATAAACTCTTCCGGGATTTCCCGGACAAAACGCGACACTTTATGGAAATTGTCTTTGCCGTACAAACGCCGCATTTCGGCATGGGTGATAAACAGCTTTTCCATCGCCCGGGTCATACCCACATAGCACAGGCGGCGCTCTTCTTCGAGGCGGCCATGCTCTTCGGAGGTGCGAAAGCTCGGGAACATGCCTTCTTCGACTCCCACCATAAAGACCACAGGGAATTCCAGCCCTTTGGCGCTGTGCAAGGTCATCAGCTGAACGGCATCATCGTATTCATCGGCCTGGCCTTCGCCGGCCTCCAGCGCGGCATGCGACAGAAAGGCTGCCAGCGGGCTCATTTCCTGGGCTTCTTCCGGCACTTCAAACTGACGGGTGGCGGTCACCAGCTCTTCCAGGTTTTCAATCCTGGCCTGGGCTTTCTCGCCTTTTTCCTGCTCGTACATGGCCCGCAGACCCGATGCGCGAATAGCCTCGTCGGTCTGCTGATACAGCGGCAAGTCGCGGGTGTCGTCTTCCAGCGCATTCACCAGCTCAACAAAGCGGCGCAGTGAATTGGCCGCGCGCCCTGCCAGGACTTTTTCGTCCAGCAGTTCAACACTGGCCCGCCACATAGTGATACCGCGATCGCGGGCCGCCATGCGTATGGTATCCAGAGTGCGCTCACCCAAGCCCCTGGCCGGGGTATTGACCACCCGCTCAAACGAGGCGTCATCATTGCGGTTCGAGATCAGACGCAGGTACGACAGCGCATCTTTGATTTCCTGACGCTCGAAGAAACGCATGCCGCCATAAATCCGGTACGGCATACCGGCCTGGATCAGGGCTTCTTCCAGCACCCGCGACTGGGCATTGCTGCGATACAGCATGGCCGTGTCATTAAGCGCGCCGCCGCTGTCCTGCCAGCTTTTAATCTTACCCACCACAAAACGGGCTTCATCCAGCTCGTTAAAGGCCGAGTAAACGGAAATCTTTTCCCCTTCGCTGCCGTCGGTCCACAGATTCTTGCCCATACGTTCATTGTTATGGGCAATCAGGGCGTTGGCGGCCTGAAGAATGTTGCCGGTCGAGCGATAATTCTGCTCCAGAAAAATACTGGAAGTATTGGCAAACTCGCGCAGGAAGCGCTGGATATTTTCGACCTTGGCACCCCGCCAGCCATAGATAGACTGGTCATCGTCACCAACTATCATCACATGGCATTCCGGGCCGGCCATCAGGCGCAGCCAGGCAAACTGGATGTTGTTGGTATCCTGAAACTCGTCCACCAGTATGTGCTTGAAGCGCACCTGGTAGTGCTCGCGGATATGCTTGTTGTACTTCAGCAGCTCAAAAGCACGCAGCAGCAATTCGGCAAAATCGACCAGACCGGCGCGATCGCAGGCTTCCTGATAGGCGGTATAGAGCCGCAGCCAGGTCTGTTCAACCGGGTCATTAAAGGTTTCGACATGCGCCGGGCGCAGCCCCTCATCTTTCTTGCCGTTGATATACCAGGCCGCCTGACGGGCCGGCCACTGCTTTTCATCCAGGTTCTGGGCTTTGATCAGGCGGCGCAGCAGGCGCATCTGATCATCAGAATCGATGATGTTGAAATCTTCCGGCAATTTGGCGTCGAGATAATGGGCGCGCAGCATGCGGTGGCTCAGGCCGTGAAAGGTGCCGTTCCACATCCCGGCGCAGTTGCCCTGCATCAGCGCATTGATGCGTCCGCGCATCTCTGCCGCAGCTTTGTTGGTGAATGTCACCGACATCAGTGAGAAAGGCGAGGCTTCTTCTACCCGCAGCAACCAGGCGATCCGGTGCACCAGCACCCGTGTTTTACCACTGCCGGCGCCGGCCAGTACCAAGTGATTCCCCAGCGGTGCCGCCACCGCTTCGCGTTGTTTGTCATTAAGACCATCTAACAAGAGTGAAACGTCCATCGCCTTTCTACTGGTTATTTATACACTGGCGGTGATTATAACAGCTCAGCCAGAGAATGCCTGCCCTGTCGCCGGCTTCTTTCTGCCCCCCGTCACCGACCCACAATCACTTTTCAGCAAAAAATCACACCTGATTGAAATTTATCCGCCCGCCAGCCTTTCTAGTCTTTATAAGAGGGTCTAGTCTGCAAATGAGCCACTCAGTGGTGGCCAGGTACTGCAAGACGGACGTTCGTTCACCGCAACATCTCACTGTTTACTGAAAGAGGAATGATAATGAACAAGAGCCACTTAGCCTTAGCCTCCGCCGTCTCCGGTCTGTTAATTCTGGCCGGTACACTTTCTGCACCTGCTATTGCCGCCGAGGCCAAAGAAAAATGCTACGGCGTTGCCAAAGCCGGTAAAAATGACTGCGCCACCAAAACCGGCTCCTGTGCCGGTACCGCCAAAACCGATGCTCAGAAAGACGCCTTTATCATGGTGCCCAAAGGTCTGTGTGACCGTCTGGCAGGCGGCAGCACGCAAAGCAGTTAATCATGATGCGTGATCATGCCTTTGAACAGGTGGGGGTTGGCCTGCGTGCGCCCCACCTGAGTCTGTTTGCCGCGATGAACCCGCCTGAAGTCGGTTGGCTGGAGATTCACAGCGAAAACTATTTCAACCCCGACAGCCCGGCACGCCGCAGTCTCAACACCATCGCTGACCATACTCCCATCAGCTGCCACGGTATCGGCCTGTCACTGGGCTCTGCCGATCCGCTGGATGTCCGCCACCTGGCTCAGCTCAAACGCCTGATCGACGACATTCAGCCCCTGGCCGTATCCGACCATTTAAGCTGGAGTTCGATCAGCGGCCAGTATTTCAACGATCTGCTGCCCATTCCCTACACGGAACAAGCACTGAATGTGGTTTGCACTAAAATCAGTCAGGTGCAGGAGACGCTGGGACGCCAGCTACTGCTCGAGAACCCGTCCAGCTACCTGAGCTTCCACCATGCCACGTATACCGAGTGGGATTTTCTGGATCTTGTCCAGCAGCGCACCGGCTGCGGCCTGCTGCTGGATCTCAATAACATCTACGTCAGCAGTTTCAATCACGGCTTTGACTGTGCCACCTATCTGGCGGCGCTGAACCCTAACGCCGTCAAAGAAATCCACCTGGCTGGCTTTACGGTCAAACAACTTGATGAGGGTGAAATCTGGATTGATACTCACAGCCGCCCGGTCAGTGATCCCGTCTGGCAACTGTACCGGGACTGGGTACAAACTCACGGCTCAGTGCCGACCCTGATCGAATGGGACCTCGACATTCCCCCGCTGGCAGTGCTGCTGGGCGAAGCCGAAAAGGCCCGGCAGATCCTGCGTAACACCCACCCTGGCGGAGGCAATCATGAAAGATGATGCGCCTGATCTGGCCACCCTGCAGACGAGTTTTGCCCAGGCCTTACAATACCGGCCAAGCGATGTCGCCGGCCTGATCACCGATAACCTTTTCAGCGCCGAACAGCGGCTGCAAATCTACCGCAACAACTTTGTGATCAGCCTGAGCGAAGTGCTAGAAGCGACCTATCCGGCAGTCAAAGCCGTGGTGGGTGACGAGTGTTTTTCCGCACTGGCCCGCCAGCATATTCTGACCACACCGTTGGAGCAGGGCGATGTCAGCCATTATGGCGGCGGTTTTGACCAGACGATTTGTGCTCAGGCAACACTTACCGATGCTGTGCCTTATCTGGCCGATCTGGCGGCCTTAGAGTGGCTGGTCGACCGGGCGTCTATGTGCAATGCGGCCCTGGCGGCGTTTCCGCTGGAAAAACTGCAGGGGCTGACAGAGCAGCGTCTGGCTGAAGCCAGATTGATCCCTCATCCTGCCTGCTGGTTGCTGGACAGCGACTATGCAGTTGCGTCGCTGTGGCTGGCGATACGCGATGAACAGCTGGACGGATTGACCATCCGGACGAGTGAATCCGCCATAGTGCTGCCCGGACCGGCCGTGATCGCCACCACTCAGGCGGGAACCGCACTGGTGCAGCTGGCGCGCCAACATCAACCACTGGGACAAGCCAGCCAGGACATGCTGGCGGTGCTGGGGGAGCTGATTGCTGCACAGGTTTTTAGCGATATTCTCTATGCTGATGAGATGTAATCACCTTTTTTGCCACTTTGGTTTCACTACTCGATCAAAGTGGCTCGCCTGCAGTCCAGGAGGCTGACATGCTCTACCTTATTAAAGACACAGATACCCGGTTCAGCCGTCTGCTGGCGCCGCTGATCCCCCTGCTGTTGTTATTCACCCGCTTGTGGGTGGCCTGGGTCTTTTTCAACTCAGGTATGATCAAATACCAGAGCTGGGACAGCACCCTGTATCTGTTTGAATATGAATATCAGGTTCCGCTGCTGCCCTGGCGGATAGCGGCCTATCTGGGCACGGCAACTGAGCTGATAGTGCCTGTGTTTCTGGTACTGGGCTTGCTGACCCGGCCGATGGCACTGCTGCTGTTTGTCTTCAACATCATAGCCGTGGTGTCCTATCCGCTGCTGTGGGAGAAAGGCTTTTTTGACCACCAGCTGTGGGGCATGATGCTGCTGGTGAATGTATTCTGGGGCGCGGGGCTGGTGTCTCTGGATCATCTGTCCGGCCTGGCGCGACGGCCCAGCCGCTTACTGGAATAGGCTCACACCAGTAACAGCAGCTGATCCAGAGTGTGGATTTCAACATCCGGCAGCCATGTCGCTTTAGACTCCTGATGCATCTGACGTGACTGATCATTAAACCAGCAGGCTTGAAAACCGCTGCGACGGGCGCCGGCCACATCGCTGATCAGGTGATCGCCGACATGAAGAATATCCGCCGCCGACACTCCCAACAGTGCCTGAGCCTGGATAAATAAATCCGGCGCCGGTTTGGACAAGCCGTCACGGCCTGCCACCAATACCCGGGAGAAATACTGGCCCAGGCCGATTTTATCCGCGTCCACATTGCCGTTAGTGATCGCCAGCAGCGGCACCCGCGTGGCCAGTTCGCTGAGCACGGCATGGGTCATATCAGGCACATCGACCTGATTTCTGACGGTTAATACTATGTGCAGCCCTTCTTCCGTCGCCTCCGCGGCCTGGGTCTGCGAATAGCCGAGCCGGATCAGACCGGTACGCAGCATCACCCGGCGCCACTCGGTGACATCGTGGCGCAGCATAGGGTTGTCCTTTGCCAATTGGTATTTGAGCCGCTGCCAGTCTGCGGGCGTCAATGCATGTGAAGCCGGATGCGCGGCGGCCAGCCAGTCATACATCGCCTGCTCGGCGCGCAGAATCACCGGATGGTTATCGTACAGGGTATCGTCCAGATCAAAGGTGAGTGCTTTGGGAGAACGAAAACTGCGGTAAAACTGCATGACACCGGCTCCTTATTTGGTCTTCTTGGCACGCGGATGTGCCTGATCATACACCTTGGCTAAATGCTGAAAGTCTAAATGGGTGTAGATTTGTGTGGTACTGAGATTGGCGTGGCCCAGCAGCTCCTGCACCGCGCGAAGATCACCGCTGGACTCCAGCATATGAGTGGCAAAACTGTGACGCAGCTTGTGTGGATTAATATGACTGGACACCGCTTGCTTTTGTCCCCATTCCGCCATACGTTTCTGCACGTTACGGTTGGAGATGCGCTGGCCCAGCTTGGACACAAACAATGCCGGTTCACCGGGAGCGGCCAGTTGTCCGCGCATTTTCAGCCAGATCCCCACCCATTCCCGGGCCAGACCGGCAAAAGGGACAATGCGTTCTTTGTCGCCTTTACCTATCACCCGCAGATCGCCCTTGCTCAGGCTGATGTCTTTCACGTTCAGCCCAACCAGTTCCGACAAGCGCAGGCCCGCGCCATACATAAGTTCCATCATGGCGCGATCCCGGACCGACAAGGGATCATTCTCATCAACACTGAGCAGCTGATCCATCTCATCGACATCGAGGTTTTTGGGGAGAGGCCGGGATTTACGCGGTGCTGATACCCCTTTGGCCGGATTGGCCTTCAGCTCTCCCTGATGGACCAGATAATCCAGAAAGCTGCGCAACGCGGATAATCGCATAGCCAGGCTGCTGGCCTTGAGGCCGTCCCGCATCCCTTTGCTCGCCACCTGACGAACCCAGGCAGCATCTAAGGTGTGCCAGTCGGAGACCCCCAGTTCGAGCAACTGCTCAGCCACTGTGGTCAGCTGGCGCTTGTAGTTCTGCTGGGTATGCAGACTCAGCTCCCGCTCACTGCGCAGATACTCGTAAAAGCGGTCAAGCGAGCGGGTCAGACTGGCCGGCAAACTCATTCAATAACCTCACGGCTGTATTCCCAGTGGCGGATCAAGCGTCCCAGCACGTCGGCCAACTGAGTCACAAACAGGGTGTCCATCCCGGGTTGAAAATGGCCGCCATCCCGGCTGGCAAAACACAGTACACCGTCAGGCCGTTCCGATTCACCCAGCTTGAGCACGATGAATGAGCCCAGCTGAGGGGGCTGTTCGAACAGCATTTCGCTTTCGGCACTGCGCAGTCGGCCAAGATAAACATCCTGCGGGTTGAGCCGGGCGCGTCGAAACCCTTCAAACGCCTGCCGGCTCAGCGACAGTTCGGCGTCCATGCTGTCAAACAACCGTACACTGACCCGTAAATCCAGTTCCGTCGCCAGTGCAGTCAGCACACTCAGCGCCTGGTAAATATTGTGGGTCTGAAACAATTGCTGCTGGGCACGAGCAAAGGCAGCAAATAACGCGCTGTTACTGGCCGCGACAGACATCATGCCATCGATCTGCTTTTCCAGTTCCGCCACTTTATGGCGCAGCCGCTCCATCTGGCGCTCCACCAGCGAAACCGATCCGCGCTCGGTATGGGGCAGCCTGAGCTGCTCCAGCAGCTCGGGCTGCTGGATAAAAAAGTCAGGATTGGCAGTTAAAAAAGCCGCGATCGCCTGCGGGTTGAGCGCTGCACCCTCATCATCCGCAGGGCGTTGGTTCAGTTGGGTCATCTCAGTCATCACTTGCAGATTTGGTTAGGCTCAATGGGGCCAGACAGCCCCACCGGCAACTTGCCATTTGCCACACTTCAGAGCGTGATTTGGCCATCGAACACATGAGCAACAGGCCCGGTCATATACAGAGGCTGACCATCGCCAGCCCAGCGAATATGCAGATCGCCACCGGGCAGGCTGACGGTCACATTGCTGTCCAGCAAGCCCTGGCGCTGACCGATAGCGACAGCAGCGCAGGCTCCGCTGCCGCACGCCTGGGTTTCGCCCGCACCGCGTTCGTAGACCCGCAGGCGGACGGCAGCGCGCGACACTACCTGCATAAAGCCGACATTAACCCGCTCAGGAAAACGTTCATGGCTTTCCAGCAGCGGGCCGAGCGTCTCGACATCCGCCGTATCCACATTATCCACCACGGTCACACAGTGCGGATTGCCCATACTGGCGGCACCGCAGAATACGGTGCTATCTTCCGCGCGCAGTATGTAGGTTTTTTCTTCCTGTTTGGCCTTGAACGGAATTTTTTCCGGCGTGAACTCAGGGACGCCCATGTTGACCGTCACCTGGTTGTCGTTCTCCAACTGCAGCACCATCTTGCCCGACTTGGTACTGACCGCGATCCGGTACTTATTGGTCAGCCCTTTCATAGAGACAAAGCGGGCAAAACAACGGGCTCCGTTACCGCACTGCGACACTTCGCTGCCATCGGCATTAAAAATGCGATAGTGAAAATCCGTCTCGGGATCATAAGGCGGCTCTACGACCAGAAGCTGATCAAAACCCACCCCGCGATGCCGATCCGCCAGACGCCTGATGGCGTCCGGGGAGAAGAAGATGTTCTGGGTCACACAGTCGACGACCATGAAATCATTGCCCAAACCATGCATCTTAGAAAATTGAAACTGCATCGGCGTTCTCTCGCTTATGGGTTAAGGCAACAGGCGCTCAGACTGCCACAACTGACTCAGTGTTTCACGTTCGCGCACCACGTGAGCCTGATCGCCATCTACCATGATTTCCGCCACACGCGGACGGGTGTTGTAGTTGGATGACATCACAAACCCGTAGGCACCGGCAGAACGCACGGCGACCAGATCGCCCTGCTCCAGCTTCAGCAGGCGCTCTTTACCAATGTAGTCGCCGGTTTCACAGATCGGGCCGACAAAGTCGTATTCCAGCGGCTCGCCGTCACGCGGAACAACCGGCACTATCGCCTGCCAGGCATGATACAGGGTCGGGCGGATCAGATCGTTCATGGCGGCATCAACGATGGCGAAGTTTTTGTGCTCAGTATGCTTGAGGTACTCAACACGGGTCACCAGTACACCGGCATTGGCGGCAATCGCACGGCCCGGCTCAAAAATCAGCTCCAGATCCATGTGATTTTCCAGACGCTCCAGCAGTGCTTTCGCGTAATCAGATGGCAGTGGCGGCTGCTCATCATTGTAGGTCACACCCAGACCACCGCCGACATCCAGATGGCGGATCACTATGCCTTCTGCTTTCAGGGTATCAATCAGGGCCAGCAGGCGATCTGTGGCATCAATGAAGGGCGTCAGCTCTGTCAGCTGTGAACCGATATGGCAGTCCATGCCAATCACATTGAGATTCGGCAGGCTGTGTGCCAGACGGTACACTTCCGGGGCACGGTCAAAGGCAATGCCGAACTTGTTGTCACGCAGGCCGGTGGAAATATACGGGTGCGTCTTGGCATCCACATCCGGGTTGATGCGCAGCGACACAGACGCCACTTTGCCCATCTCAGCGGCAACCTGATTCAGGCGCTCCAGCTCAGGCTCTGATTCAACATTAAAACACTTGATGTCCAGTTCAAGCGCCCGGCGCATTTCTGCGGCGGTTTTACCGACACCGGAGAAAACAACTTTCCCGGCATCACCGCCTGCGGCAATAACGCGTTCCAGCTCGCCGACAGAGACAATATCAAACCCTGAACCCAGTCGGGCCAGCACATTCAGTACCCCGAGGTTTGAGTTTGCTTTCACCGCGTAGCAGATCAGATGCGGATGATCAGCTACCGCACTGTCAAACGCACGCCAGTGGCGTTCCAGGGTCGCGCGGGAGTATACATAGAGCGGCGTGCCAAAACGTTCAGCCAGGTCAGTTACTGCGATATCTTCAGCGTAAAGCTGGCCGTCTTGCTGATAATTAAAATAATCCAATGTGGTCTCTTCCCTGTTATGGCCGCGGTTATTTGGTTTGCTCTGTCTGTTCGGTGTCATCGGCTGGCATATACAGCGGACCACTCTGGCCGCAGCCTGCCAATGTCAGTACTGTCAGAATAAATGTTGCTATTAAACCTGTACGCATTTTTAAAGCCAGTGATAATGATTGCAATGCCCTCTATAATCGCACCCACACTAGGAAAAGCAATAGGACTTACAGGATGAACGATACTGAATTTCATAAACTGGCTGATCAGGTACTTATGCATATCGAGGAAGGCATCGATCAGTCCGGCGCAGACATCGAATATGAGACAACAGGCAACGTGCTGACACTGGAGTTTGAAAACCGCAGCCAGATCGTCATCAACCGTCAGGAACCGCTGCATGAAATCTGGGTGGCATCCAAATCAGGCGGCTATCACTTCAAATATAACGACGGGATCTGGCTCTGCACCCGCAGCGGCGAAGAGCTGATTTCACTGATTAAGCGCGAGTGCTCGGTTCACGCGCAAGAAAGTGTCGACTGGTAAAAACAATGCCGGCGCAGCAGATAACACTCTCTGCTGCGCCGGCAATCTGGCACCCAATATGACAAAACAGCTTTAAGACAGACTCATCTGCCCGCCTTTGCCGGCTTCATCCATATTGGCCTGGTTATCGGCCGCCAGCCGACGCTCAGCCTGATACCCGCTCTTGTAAGGTAACACCTGACACTCACCCTCCTGGCCATACACAATATGGTAGAACTGAGGCAGGTTAAAATTGATGAAATTCGAACTGTAACTGAACCTGTCCTGCGCCGAGGTATAAAAACGGTTCACGCCATGGACCATTTCATCCATGTTGCCGCTGCACTGGCGATAAACTTCAATCCGGTTGGTTTCGTCCAGGATATAAATATTGAAACCGTGGTTTTCACAGTCTTCAAAGAAGAACTGGATCAGGCCTTCACTGGCGTAAGCATCGACAATGGACGGCGGATGCGGCTCATCGGTTTTCCCCATCACCACGCTAGCACTGCCCAGCAGCTTATTACTGGAAATACAGCGGTAGAAGTCGACCGAGTTTTCCAGCTTCTGCACCGAGACCCCGCGACGCTCAAAGAACAAACCATGTGTCTGGCTGCCAATGCGGATCGCTTTAAAACGGCGCTGCTTCTCCTGCTGCTCCACCGGCATCAGACGCATCTCAATACACTCGGCCACCAGCTGATACACCAGGTTGCGGATCATCCCGCGCATGTGTTTGCTGTAGCAAAACACATCGACCGATTCGGGCGAAATGGCATCCTGATGCATCTTGCTCAAAATGGTTTTCAGTGCATCCATCATGGCGTTTTCACCCTTGAAGTTCAGGGTACGCACTTCATTCCATGAGTTACGGTAAACCAGATCAACGCTGCCGACCAGACAGGTCTGTTCAGGGCCAAAGCTGAAGATATCGGTATTTTTGAAATCAAACTTCACCGCCCGGCTTTTCATTTCTTCCGTCGGGTCCTGCTCCAGATTGATGAAAATCCCTAACTGGCGGATTTCACACGGGCTGGACAGGGCTTTCAGGCCTGGCTTGGGACGGCGGATCGAAAAGGTATTGCGGATATCGCTCACCATCTGGTACAGCTTGTCGATATCCATGGCCGAATCGCGCACCACAGTGTGCAGGTTGGTCGTTTCGGTCAGCAGGCCGTTGAAATACGCCCAGGCCACCAGTTTGCTCAGGTAGCGGTTATGCTCTAACGACGGCTGGCCCAGAATGGCGTACGGATCCAGCGGCTGCTTGTACAGGTACCAGCCCGCGGTGTTAGTCCGGCCGGCAGGCACCTGAATAAAGGTCAGATCCCCTTCGTGCAAGTCTGGCGACACCTGCGGGTTGAGCAGGGTCACTTTGCCGGGCAGTACCTCAAAGGCCGCATACAGCTTACGGGCCAGAATACTGATATCTTCCGGGCTGATGGACGAGGTAATGTCGTTACGGCGCGCAAACAGGATCAGGTTTCGATAACTGAGCATCAGGGCGTCAAGCAGCTCGTTGTGAGCCCGCTTGACCTGCTCCACCTTCCAGTTGCGGCGGTTATCCAGCTCTTCAATGACCTCACGGGACCATTGCCACTCAGAGGTCAGCTCAGCCAGTACCTCACGACGCCAGGCAACTGAGCCAATACCGGGCTCACGAGTCAGTTTTTCGTGGGTTTTCAGATAGAAACAGCGACGCACCAGATCCAGACGGCGGTGATCGTTAATCCGCTCCAGATAACGGGTCACTTTTTCCAGCATCAGGTAGTAGGCATCCATCGCGTAGTGCGACGACTGCTCGGAGAAAAAGCGCCGCTTGCCGTCCACGCTCAGGAGTTGCGTGTGGGGATACTCGCAGGAATAAGCTTCCAGCAAAATGGCTTTCAGCACCGATTTATAGGGAGAGTCGATACTTTTGTACAGATGCCACAGGCTGGAACCGAAATATTCTTCAGCCGGAATGCGGCACAGGCCGCCAAAGTCAATCCACTCATCGCGGTTGATATAACCATTGGCCGCCAGATAAGCGACGTAATCGTCATAACACTCTTCCATTTCCGGCGGTACCAGATACCACAGGAAGCGCTGTCCTGCCAAATGCACGGCCGAGCGGTAAAACTCGTCCAGCAACAGCAAATGCTGACTGGAACCACAGTTATCGCCACTCAGGGCTTCCGAACGGTTATGGCGGAAACGGTTATCATCGATCAGGAAAAAGTTGGCTTCCACGCCCTGTGTCTGCGCCCAGCCGGACACGGCTTTACACTTGGTAAGCAGCGCTTCACGCTCATCTAACGGCATACGGGTGCGGATACAAACCCAGATATCCAGATCACTGGTCAGGCTCTGGCCCAGCGACGAGGTGCTGCCCATCGCGTATAAACCCAGAATGTCACCATCCGGTGAGTCATGAAAAAAAGAAGCGGGAAGATCGAAAGCAAAATGCTCACGGATCAGCGTCGACTGACGTGATGTAGGAACAAATGACGCAATACCTTGCGGTACTTCGGCATCCTGGTAGCCAGGCAATGCGGGATGGTTAACATGCAACAGCACAGGCAGCACACTGAACACCTGCTCAGATTGTGCGTTCATGGCAAGACGCGCACGTTCAACCCGACGGTGGTTATGCTTATCCAACCTGCCAATTAAGGTATTAATATAATTTTGCAAATTACTCTTCCAAGAGCTACCAGCATCCAGAGCGGCCCGAATCTTGTCATCGTTAGGGGACTCTGTGAGCCATTCGTGAGCAAAAACGTGATCAATCTAACAGTTTTCAGGCATTCCGTAAAGTCTGCACGGTCAATCAAGCGGAAACCTGCTTCGTGATGCTCAATTCCATTCTGTATCACCACAAAATAGTACAATGACTCGAAATCGCCAGCACCTTGGACTTTGGAAGCCAGATCACACTCAGTAATGTGATATATCTCCCATAAGCGATATCACAGAACCGGACAAATGCGCTTCACCGCACCGGCAACAACATCTACATTACCTTACCCGTATCGGAGTGGTACGATTAGTATATTTAGAGCAATTAGATGGATCCCCAAGCTATGACTGAGATGCCAATCCGGATCGCAACCCGAAAAAGCCCACTCGCCCTATGGCAGGCGGAATATGTTAAGGCCGCACTGGAGCAGGCCCACCCAGGCATTATTGTCGAACTGGTTCCTATGGTCACCAAAGGCGACATCATTCTTGATACCCCGCTGGCCAAAGTGGGTGGTAAAGGTTTGTTTGTCAAAGAGCTGGAACAGGCGATGCTGGAAGGTCGCGCTGATATTGCAGTCCACTCCATGAAGGATGTGCCGGTCGAATTCCCCGACGGTCTGGGACTGGTCACTATCTGTGAGCGTGAAGACCCGCGCGATGCGTTCGTGTCCAATCACTACGCCGATCTGGACGCGCTGCCACAAGGCGCCATAGTTGGCACCTCCAGCCTGCGTCGCCAGTGCCAGCTGCTGGCCAGCCGCCCGGATCTGCAGATTAAAACCCTGCGCGGCAACGTAGCGACCCGTCTGCGGAAATTGGATGAAGGCGAGTACGACGCCATAGTGCTGGCCTGTGCCGGTCTGAAGCGCCTGAAAATGGACGACCGCATCCGCTGTGCCCTTGCCCCTGAAGTCAGCCTGCCGGCTGTCGGCCAGGGCGCCGTAGGCATTGAATGCCGTCTGGACGATACCCGTATCCGCGGCTTGCTGGAGGCCTTAAGTGACACCACCACCACCACCCGCGTTTTATGTGAGCGGGCGATGAACAACCGGCTGGAAGGCGGCTGTCAGGTGCCGATCGGCAGCTATGCTGAACTGGAAGGCGATCAAATCTGGTTACGCGCTCTGGTGGGTGAGCCGGATGGCAGCAAAATTGTCGCCGGTGAAATTCGCGGACCGATTGCGGAGGCGGAAAACCTGGGCACTCAACTGGCCGAAGAGCTGCTCGAACGCGGGGCTCGCGAGATACTGACCCGACTGTACGACGAGGCCGAATGACAGTCCTGATCACCCGACCGGCCCCGCACGGCGAGGCACTGGCACAAGCATTGGCCGCTCAAGGCATCAAGGCACTGGTTCAGCCACTGCTGACCATAGCCCCCGGTGCCGGCCTGCTGACTCTGGGTGATCAGCTCGCCACACTGAAAAAAGGCGATTGTCTTATTGCTGTCAGCCCCCACGCGGTAAAAATGGCACATACTTACCTGACCGAAAAAGAGGTTTGCTGGCCCGATAGCCTTCATTATATCGCCGTCGGCCAGCAAACCGCCGCCACACTGGCAAACGCCTGCGGTCAGCATGTCGATGCACCGCAGCAGGAAGACAGTGAGGGGCTGCTGGCCCTGCCAGCACTGATGACACCGGCAGGGCGCAATGTACTGATACTGCGCGGCAACGGCGGCCGCGAACTGATTTTCGAGACACTGACTGAACGTCAGGCCAATGTCTCCTACTGTGAAACTTATGCCCGACACTGGCTGGCACTCAATGGCGCTGTTTTGAGCCAGCAGTGGCAACAACAGGGTGTGGACTCACTGGTGGTCACCAGTGGTCAGCAACTGGAATACCTGTACCGACTGATGCCGGCGCAGGCAAAGCCATGGCTGATGACATGCCACTTGCTGGTACCCAGCAAGCGAATTGCCCGTCAAGCCAGGGACATTGGCTTTTGCCATATAACGACTGTGGGCAGTGCCAGCAATGCCACACTGCTTGCTACACTAAGTACAACAGGCACAACGGGATAAACGGATGACTGAGAAGAAAACCAATAACGATACCCCTAAGACAGACAAGCAGTCTGATGCCTCTTCCAAGGCCAAGGAAACGCCACACACTGCCGGCACGCCACCCAAGTCGTCTGCCGCCAGCCAGCCTGCTGCCCCCGCCGAGTCAGGCAAAGGCAGCAAAACCGGCTGGGTCGCCATTGCTCTGGTTATCCTGTTGGGTGCTGGCCTGTATTATCACGGCCACCAGCAAAACCGTGACCAGCTGGCACAGGTGAGTGCGCTGCAAGCCCAGCTCAATACCCTGAAAAGCGAGCTGGCTAAAAATACCCAGGATGTCAGAAGTGAGGTTGATCAGCGCTTACTCAACGCCTCAGGCAAGCTGGAGCAGCAGAACAATGACATTAAAGGCCTGCAGCTGGCGATGTCGGAAGTCAAAGGCCGTCGCCCGAATGACTGGTTACTGGCCGAAGCGGATTACCTGACCCGTATGGCGGGGCGCAAACTCTGGCTGGAGCACGATGTGGCCAGTGCCACCGTATTACTGGAAACTGCCGATAACCGCCTTGCCCAGCTCAATGACCCGAGCCTGACGGCACTGCGCAGTGCCATGAACGACGACATTGCCAGCCTCAAAGCCGTGGCCCGTGTTGACCGTGACGGTATCGTATTACGCCTGACCAGCCTGCAGCAGATGGTCGCCAATTTGCCGCTGGCTAACGCGATCGTGCCTGAGTCACTGGAACAGCCCCAAAGTGAAACGGTCAGCGAGTCGGTGTCCGACTGGCAGTCCAACCTGATGACTTCCCTGAAGCAGTTCAGCGAACACTTTGTGACTTACCGTAAGCGCGATGGCAATGTCATTCCGCTCTTGTCCCCGGAACAGGATTTCTACCTGCAGGAAAACATCAAATCCAAGCTGGAAACCGCCATTAAAGCTGTGTATCGCGAACAGGGTGAGCTGTACACCCAGTCCCTGACCATGGCCAAAGACTGGGCCAGCCAGTTCTACAACACTGACGATGTTAAAACGCAGAGCTTCATTAAAGGCCTCAATGAGATGGCCGGCCAGAATATTGAAGCCAGCTACCCTGAGCAGCTGAAATCGCCCTCGCTGTTAGCGGATCTGGTGAACCAGCGCCTGCGGCAACAAATCGCTCCCATTAAGACTGAGGAGGATCCGGCATGATTAAACTTCTCCTGCTGGTCGCCGCGCTGATTGCCGGCATCGTTGTCGGCCCCATGCTGGCCGGCAACCAGGGCTATGTGCTGATCTCCGCCGCCAACCAGACACTGGAAATGAGCCTGACCACGCTGCTCTTACTGGTTATTGTACTTTTCGGTGCGTTTTTTCTGCTTGAGCATCTGCTGAAGTGGCTGCTGTCACTGAGCAGTGTCACCCGCGGCTGGTTCTCCGGCCGTAAAACCCGCAAAGCACGTGAGCTGACTTCCAGCGGCCTGGTCAAAGTACTGGAAGGTGACTGGAAACAAGCGGAAAAGCTGGTCGTCAAATCGGCGAATCACAGCGAAACCCCGCTATTGAACTATCTTGCCGCAGCGGAAGCCGCGCAGGGACAGGGGCAGTTGCATCAGCGTGACGAATACCTGCGTCTGGCGGCCGAACAGGACAGCGACAGCCTGGCGGTAGCACTGACCCGCGCCAGACTGCAGTGCCAGCAGCATCAATATGAAGAAGCTGTCGCCACTCTGCAGGAGATGAAAAGCAGCCATCCGCGTAATCCGCTGTTACTGGAACTGCTGAAGCAATGCTATGTACAGCTGGAAGACTGGCCAGCTCTGCTGGGCCTTATTGCCCCGCTGAAAAAGTACGGCAGCCTGAGCGGCGAGCAGCTGGATAAATTAGAGGAACAGGCCGAGTGCGGCTTGATGGCGCAGATCAGCCTGCACAGTGGCAGTGATGGCCTGATGGGACACTGGAACAGCCTGAGCCGTAAAGCCAAACAGAATCCGGAGCTGGTCGCCTGCTTTGTCCGTGAGATGTGTGCCCGCAACGCCGACAGCGAAGGCTATACCATACTGCGCGAAGCACTGCGCAAGAAGGTTGATTCCCGTCTGATCAGCCTGATGCCGACGCTGAAACTGACCGATTATCACCCCGCCATTGTGACACTGCAGGATTTGCTGAAATACGACAGTAACAATGCAGCCACCCACAGTGCGCTGGGACAATTGTATCTGCGTGACGGTAAAGCCCAAGAAGCCCGCACGCACCTTGAGCGGGCAATTGAACTGCACCCGACTGTCGCTGATTACGGCTACCTGGTCGAGGTGCTGGAAACCCTGAACGATAAAGCTGCCGCGGCCCGCTTATCAAAAGAAGGCTTAACCCTGGCCCTGCCGGCCAAAATCTGACCTGATAGACATACCTGTTTCCAAATGTAAAAAAGCGCCGTAACAGGCGCTTTTTTGTTCTATTTAACATTGCATTAACGAGATTTAATCCGCTTTTGTATCCATCTGTTAATAGCCATTTCATCATATATATTTGCTATTGATGGAAGTATTTAAAAACTATTCAATGTGGCCTCTTTTAGCGCTATAGATGGAAGTAAGGCTATGCTCCCTTGGTTAATTGTTTCTGGCATTATTGTTGCGGTAATCACTTGCCTGATGACAGCTGTGCTGATTAAAGAATCCTGATTGATTCAGTTCCCCCTGAAACCAAGAAGCCTCCGTTAACGGAGGCTTCTTTTATTTACCGGGTTGCAGGCAATGATCAGGCACTGGCTTTATAGATCAGCTTGTCGAATTTTCGCTGTATCTGCTCAGATTTATTCCGGTACTTTTCCGCCTTCTTCAGGTACTTGTCGGTTTTCTTGAGGCGTTTACGTTTCTTTTTAGCCAGCTTGCGCAGCTTCTTATCCAGTTTCTTGACCGACACGCTCAGCAAACCCACCGGCACCCCCACCATGGCACCGCTTTCCAATCGCTCACCCACAGGCGGCAACGCCGGCTCCTGACCTGAGACAGGCGACGGGGCCATCACAGATGCCGCCGTGACCGATGGGATCGTCGCTGGCACCCTCTTCTGGCCCTGCACGGGTAAACGACCCGGTTTGCAGAGAGAAGATTTACCATTGGCGACCCTGGCACAGCTACGGCAAAAATACTGGGGCGCACTCACCAACTCAGCAATTGACGCAATCTTCTCGCTGATCTCTGAACGACGGTACTTACACAATGACCTGGACATTTCGGCTTTCTCCAACCTGCAACAGCCAGCGGCCGTCAGCGGCTACTTCATAGCCGCTTTGACATACACATCAAAGCGGTTCTTCTTGGTATTGATCACGGTTGACGGCGATTGACCATCCAACCAGGGGGCATAGTCAGGACGCTTGACCACTACACGTTTGTTCGCCAATGTCAGCGCCGGCGTCAACAGCTGATCGGCATCCATATCAGCACCGACCAGACTCTGGAACACACGCATTTCTTTCTTTACCAGAGCCGATTTCTTTTTGTGGGGAAACATAGGATCTAAATACACCACATCCGGTAACACATAGTCAGGATCTGCCGCCAATCCAGTGAGCGCATCCTGGCTGGTAGCATGTAACAGGCTCATACGTTCACTCACCCAGCCGCCGATTTCCGCATCGGCGCAAGCGCGGCGCAAACCGTCTTCCAGCAATGCCGCCACCACAGGATGGCGCTCAACCATCTGTACCCGGCAACCCAGAGATGCCAGCACAAACGCATCACGGCCCAGCCCCGCCGTGGCATCCAGTACAGTCGGTGTGACACCGCTTTTCAGGCCCACGGCTTTGGCGATAGCCTGACCACGCCCGCCGCCAAACTTGCGTCTGTGCGCGGCGGCGCCACCGGCCAGATCGACAAAAACCGCCCCTAGCTTGGGTTCATCCTGCTTGAGCAATTCCAGACGCTCTGCCGTCAAAGACAGCGCAAACTGCGCTTGAGCATTATGCTCCAGTCCCCAACGGGCAGCCAGTTCAGCCAGCTCGGCGTGACGTTCAGGTTGCTCACAAAGTAAAGCGATTTGCACGGGTGTCTCCGCAAAACAATGTCCGCCCGGCACGGGGCTGGCAGACAGGAATCCATATATTGTGGCGGATTATACCCAATCGGGATCGGTTATTGGTCTACTTTTTGACAAGGAAGACAAGCGGCAACAAGGCAGCGGATAAAGTAGCACTCCCCTTGAACACGCGATACCAACTATCAAGAGGGATTTACAGGATCGTCTCTGCTGCTGAAGAAAGGGTTAAACTCTCCACCAGCCGGGCCAAAGGCATAGGTTTACCAAATTGGTAACCCTGCGCATAATCCACCCCCAGCAGCTCCAGACGCCGCAAAATGGCTTCGTTTTCGACAAACTCAGCAACTGTCTGCTTACCCATTTTCTTGGCCAGATCGTTAATGGCTTTCACCATGGCAAAATCGACTTCATCATCGGCAATGTCACGGACGAACATACCGTCAATTTTGATCAGATCAACGGGCAGGCGTTTCAGGTAACCAAAGGATGACAGACCGGCGCCGAAATCATCCAGCGAAATCAGGCACCCCAGCGCTTTCAGCTGAGTGAATAACTCAATGGCTTCACTCATGTTGCCGATCGCGGCGGTTTCGGTAATTTCCAGACACAGCTTACTGGCCGGCACACTGGATTGGCTAATACGCGCCAGCAGAAAATCGACAAAATCAGGATTGCCCATCGACTGTCCGGACAGGTTAACCGAACACAGCTTGAGCGACGCAACGGCTTCCGGGTGTGCTTCCAGCCAAAGGAGAACCGCGTTAACCACATACCGGTCGATCAGATGTGCCAGGTTGTAGCGTTCAGCTGCTGGCATAAACAGCCCGGGCGGTACCATTGCCCCGTCGCTGCTGCGCATCCGGATCAGAATTTCATAGTGATGACCGGCGGACGCCGTTGCCAGCGGTGCAATAGCCTGAGCATAGAGTTCAAACCGCTGTTCATCAAGCGCACGCCGGATATGGTTGACGTACGCCATTTCCCGCTCGCGCCGTTGCAATTCTTCATCATCCGGACGGTACAAATGCAGGCGGTTGCGGCCTTCATCTTTGGCGGCATAACACGCCGTATCGGCCTGGGCATGCACCTGCTGAGGGGAACCGGCAGTATCATCAATCAACCGGATGCCGATCGAGGCACTCAGGCTAAAACGGGTGTTCTGCCAGTAGAACTCGCTTTCTTCCAGCAGATGCAGGATTTCCGCGCCCAGACGCAGCGCTCCTTCCACTTCACAGTGGCTGAGAATGATGGCAAATTCATCGCCGCCCAGCCGTGCCAGCGTCGCCTTATGCGGCATAATCCCCCGCAGCAGCCAGGCCACTTGCTTGAGCGCTTCATCGCCGGCTTCGTGGCCTGCCGTATCATTAATGACTTTAAACTGATCGAGATCCAGATAGAGCATGGCATGACGGGCACCTTTGTCTCTGGCTTCGGATAACGACACGTCAAGCTGGCGCTCGAAATAGCTGCGGTTGAACAAGCTGGTCAGGTAGTCATGATTTGCCTGGTATTCGAGTTTGGCTTCCAGCTCGCGGGTACTGGTAATGTCTTCACCGACCAGCAGCAACTGATGCTGAGATACGGAAGATCGTATGGTTTCCCGAATCCAGACCGCTTTGCCGCTGGCACTGGTATAGCGCAGCTGGCGCCGCCAGACGTTCTGGTCATCTTTGCCCTGATGGGCCGAAATAAAATGCTGGGGGATCTCTTCATCGTCCAGGTAAAAGTCGGTCACTTTATGGCCCAGCATTTCCCGCTTGCTGTAGCCCAGTAACTCAGTGGCAAACTGATTCACAGACTGAATGCGGCCGTGCTGATTGATCGCCAGCAAGATCACCGGCTGCTGTTCGTAGAGCAGGCGGTAGCTGATTTCCCGTTCCCGCAGTTTTTCTTCCATATGATGGCGGGAAGTCACATCCCGGGCTTCAAGCAGTAACTGCCCCTCGACACCGTCAGTATGGGGCAGGGGTTTGATGGAGATATCCAGTATCCGCGTGCCGTCTTCACTGCTGTTGATACCGGTTTCAAATCTCACCAGCTGGCTGCTGGTCGCCGAAAGGAAAGACTGTTTTAGCTGCTCTGTGCTGGTCCGCTCCCAGCAGCCCCAGTCCCAGAATGGGCGGTCATATTTGATCACTGAGCGGCCGAGCAAATCCTGCAGCGCCAGATTGGCCGATTGCAGCTGACCGCTCGGGTGCAAGATGGCAATGAACTGGAAACTCTGGTCAAACACCCCTTCGAACATTGTCCGGCTTTGGGTCAGTTTTCTTTCACTGCGCCGCAGGCGCCGGATAATCACAATCAGCAGCAGGATCACCGAGAGCATCACCGCCAGCACCAGACTGAACAGCCTGACCTGACCGGCGTACTTGTCAAACCAGCTCAGCGGCCGGTTCACCAGCGACACCTGCTCATTGTCCACAGTCACATTCCAGCGTTGCATGGCCGGGTAATTAAACATTACCTGGCGGGGACTGTTCCGGAACACTGGATAATGAGTATTCGTATCGTTCAGCACCTGCTTTAACAACTGCCCCAGTATCATGCCCTGATCGTAACCGCGGCTGACCACCCCACCCAGTGCGCCGTCCTCCAACAGAAAACGGTAGGACACATACACAGGTACGCTGGCCTTGCGGGTCAGGGTCTGCATCAGCTCACGGCCCGACATATACACCCCGTTACCATCAACAAAATAACTGAGGAAAATAATCGCAGAATCAGGCGGTAACTGGCCGACTACCTCAAACAAGTCGGCAAACGACTGCGGACTGAGATAGGTGTAATCCAATTCAGGATGCTGGCTGAGATAGCGCTGGGCATCCTGCCAGAGCTCACGCCCGGTTGCGGTGTGATCGGTAATAAAATAATACTGCCGGACATCGGGCTGAATGGTCTGAATTAAATTAATATTGGCCGACACATCATTGGCTTCCAGTACACCACCGATCCGGGTCAGATTGGCATGCTTGGCGGGCTTGTAGGTATTGATGCCCGACATCAGCACAGGCGTCGGGCCGATTTCATCTGACAGCTGATTGACCAGCCACAAGGCGTTATCGTCGGTCACCAGGATGGCATCAAACTTTTCACTGCTGAGTTTGGCACGGTATACATCCACCAGCTGATCCAGATACCAGGGCGACTGGTAGCGTTTGCTGTCCATATAATCGACCTGCAGACGCACCGATTCAGAACGCAGGGCGGCTTCCAGCCCAGCCTGTTGGGCATCCGTCCATTGCATACCTTGATGATAGGAATGAATCACCAGCACATTAGCTTCAGCCAGCGCCAATCTGGGTATGACAAGTACCAGTAGCAAGAGAACTAAGCGCATGAAGAGACAGTGATATCCTTTATTTATGCCGTGATTGTGATCCGATCCTAATCCGTGCGTCATGAGTCGAGCCAGTATATGATGCAGTAGTTGCGAACTACCACGGAAAGATGCCATGACCCCGCTACCTCGTCTTGATGATTTAGACCGAGATATTCTGAATGCCCTGATGCACGATGCCCGGATCCCGTATGCCGAAATGGCCAAGCGCTTCAATGTCAGCCCGGCCACCGTCCATGTCCGTGTCGAAAAAATGCGCGCCGCCAACATCATTACTGGAACTGAAGTGATTATCAACCCTAAGCTTCTGGGATATGACGTCTGCTGCTTTATTGGTATCAATCTGAATGCGGCCAGAGATTATCATTCCGCTCTGGCAAAACTCAATGAACTCGACGAAGTGGTGGAAGCCTACTACACCACAGGGGCCTACAATATATTCGTCAAGCTGATGTGCCGCTCGATTGAAGAGCTGCAGTATGTGCTCATTGACAAGCTCCAGGCCATTGATGAAGTGCAATCGACAGAAACCCTGATCTCGCTGCAAAACCCGATCAATCGCAACGTTAAGCCCTGATCATCAGGCAAGAAAAAAGCGAGCCGGGCTCGCTTTTCTGAGGCGTTTACTTTCTGTCGGCCACACTGGCCTGACGTTCTGCAGCTTCCGCCGCCAGCCATTCGGCCACCGACTTGGCAAAGTAAGTCAGAATACCGTCAGCACCGGCACGCTTGAAGCACAGCAGAGATTCCATCACGGTTTCTTTTTCTTTCAGCCAGCCATTCTGGATCGCCGCCATGTGCATGGCATACTCCCCTGAGACCTGATAGGCAAACGTCGGCACCTGCAGTTCTGTCTTCACCCGACGCACCACATCCAGATAAGGCATACCTGGTTTCACCATCACCATGTCCGCTCCTTCCTGCACATCCATCGCCACTTCATGCAATGCTTCATCGATGTTGGCCGGATCCATCTGGTAGGTTTTCTTATCGCCGCCTTTGAGGTTGCTCGCCGAGCCGACCGCATCACGAAACGGGCCGTAATAGTTAGACGCGTACTTGGCTGAATACGCCATGATCTGAGTATGGATATAGCCGGCTTCTTCTAACGCTTCGCGGATGGCGCCGATACGGCCATCCATCATATCAGACGGTGCCACGACGTCCGCACCGGCTTCAGCGTGTGACAAGGCCTGCTTGACCAGTACTTGCGTCGTTTCATCGTTGATCACATAGCCGTTGTCATCAATGATGCCGTCCTGACCGTGGGTGGTGAACGGGTCCAGTGCCACATCCGTGATCACTCCCATCTGGGGTACATGCTCTTTCAGCAGACGCACCGCGCGCTGTACCAGGCCTTCAGGGTTATAGGCCTCGGCGGCGCAAACACTCTTGAAGTCCTGCGACACCACAGGGAACAAGGCAATGGCCGGCACACCCAGCTTGGACAGGTACTCAGCTTCCAGCAGCATCAGATCAATTGACAGACGCTCCACACCCGGCATGGATTCCACCGGCTCACGGCGGTTTTTACCCAGCAGGATAAACATGGGATAGATCAGGTCGTTTACTGAAATCTGATTTTCTGCCGTCAGTCGGCGACTGAAATCTTGCTTGCGCACACGGCGCATACGACGGGCCGGAAATGCCCCCTGAATAGATACAGACACTGCTCACTCCTTGTTGGTTATGCGGCAACGCGTACCGCAGTCAATCACAGTTGCGCTTCATATTATCATCGAACAAAGGTTTACGCTGGCTCGATCTGAAAAAATGCCCGGGTTGTTGAAAAAGCCGCCGCCATGCACTCCTCGGGCGACTGTTGCCGGCACGCTGCCACCGCTTGTGCGATATGGGGTAAATACGCCGGTTCATTGCGGCTGGACTTGGGCTTGGGCCGCAGATCGCGCGGCAGCAGATAAGGACAGTCCGTTTCTATCATCAGCCGGTTGCCCGGAATATGCCGCACGATATTGCGCAACTCGGTGCCCCGGCGCTCGTCGCAGATCCAGCCGGTGATACCAATGTGCAGATCCAGCGCCAGGCAATCTTTCAGCTCCTGCTCACTGCCGGTAAAGCAATGCAGCACCGCCGCCGGCAGTTTATCGCGCCAGGGTTTGAGTATCGCCAGAAAGCGCTCATGAGCATCCCGGCAATGCATGAACACCGGCTTTTTCAGCTCAGCCGCCAGCGCCAAATGCGCCTCAAAAACAGCTTCCTGCTGTGGGCGGGGCGAAAAATCACGGTTGAAATCCAGACCGCATTCGCCAAGCGCGACCACAGCCGGATCGGCCGCCAGTTCGCGAATCGCAGGCAGAGAGAAGTCCGACACCGATTTGGCATCGTGCGGGTGCACACCAGCGGTACTGAAGCAGTAGCCCGGCCACTGATGCGCCATCGCCAGCGCCTGCCGGCTCTCATCTTCACTGGTGCCGGTCAGGATCAGGGCGGTAACACCAGCCTGCTGCGAACGGGCGATGACAGCTTCCCTGTCTTTATCAAAACGGCTGTTGGTCAGGTTGACGCCAATATCTATCATCACTGTGCTATCCGCAGAAAAAGAACCCCATTCTACACACCGGGTGGTGACAAAGAAAAACCGCGGAAACAAAAACAGCCGCACCGGGCGGCTGTTTTTCAGCAATCAGTCAGCAAAAAGCGACTTAATCTTCTTCGGACGGCGCCTGCTCATTGGCGCGAATATAGAAGCGCGAGAAGAACAAGCCGACCTCAAACAGCAGGCACATAGGAATCGCCAGCAAGGTCTGGGAAATAATGTCCGGCGGGGTCAGCAGCATACCCACAACAAACGCCGCCACTATGATATAGGGCCGCTTCTGGCGCAGGCTCTGCGGATCGGTCGCGCCGGTCCAGCACAGCAGAATAATCGCCACCGGAATTTCAAAGGCGATACCAAACGCCAGGAACAGCGCCAGGACAAAGTCCAGGTAACTGGCGATATCGGTCGCCACCTGCACCCCTTCCGGGGCTATGCTGGTAAAAAAGCCGAACACCAGCGGGAACACCACAAAATACGCAAAGGCCACACCGCAATAGAACAGCAGAGAGCTGGAAAACAGCAGCGGCATTACCAGCCGGCGCTCGTGCTTGTATAAACCCGGCGCGACAAACGCCCAGATTTGATACAGGATCAGAGGCACGGCCAGAAACACAGAGGCAACCAGCGTCAGCTTGATCGGCGTAAAGAAAGGAGAGGCCACATCAGTGGCAATCATGCTGGTGCCTTCCGGCAGTCTCTCCACCAACGGGGCCGCCAGCAGACTGTAAATGTCATTGGCAAACCACACCAGGCAGAGAAACACCACCAGGACACTCAGGATAGAACGGAGCAGCCGGTTACGCAGTTCCAGTAGATGACTGAACAAGGGCTGGGTGTCTTCCACACTCGACATGAGGCGTAATTAATCCTGTTTTTGCGATGAAGTTGGATGCGGCTGCACCGGGTCATCCTGATGATAATCCGCCGGCGGACGGTCATCTGCCGCCGCACTTTCAGGCGTGATCTGAGGCTCAGAGTCCGCCTTAGCGTAAGGGCGTTGCACCGATGCCGCGGCCTCTTTCAGCTCGTCGACTGACTTTTGCAGCTCAGGAGACAGATCTTTCATGCCCGCCTGCTCGGCCTTTTTCAAGTCCTGCTGCAGTTCGTGAATTTTCAGTTCCTGAGACAGCTCAGTCTTCACCGCACTGGCCATGTTTCTGGCCGCATTGACCCACTGCGAGACTGAACGTATCGCCACAGGCAGCCGCTCCGGTCCAAGAACGACCAGACCGACTATGGCAATTAATATCAGCTCCCAGAACCCGATATCAAACACGCGTTAAACCTGCTCTTTATCTTTCGGAGTTTTCTGTGGCTCAGCGGCCTCTTTTTTATCCGCCAGCGACTTTTGCTCAAAATCGGCATCGGCCTTATTTTTCGCTTCGTCGTCGTCACTCAGGGCTTTTTTAAAACCTTTGACCGCCGACCCTAAGTCACCACCCATTGAGCGTAACTTTTTGGTCCCGAATAATAAGACGATGATCAGGGCAACGATTAAGAGTTGCCAGATACTGATTCCACCCATGTTTACCTTTCCTCAATAAGATTCATAAAACGCGGTGCCACACAGCAGCACAGCCGTTATTTTGTGTAAGCCCGCCAGCCAAACAGCCAGCACATCGCACCAGCTGTACCCGATACGACCGGATAAACATCCACCTGATTACTAAAAAGTATGGCAGAGCATATAATCAGCGTCGCCCCAACCCCAAAACAGAACCTGGCCTGGGCTTGCTGACGACGGCTAGTCATGAAATTGTCGTACAGTTTATCAATCCGCTGATTCATCACCTTGCCCTGGCGCAAACTGTCATAAAGAAGTTCCGGCAATTCAGGTAATTTCTCGGCCCAGAAAGGCGCCTTGTCCCGTACCGCACCAATAATGGCCTGCGGCCCGACCTGACGCGACATCCAGTCTTCCAGAAACGGCTTGGCGGTATCCCAGAGATCCAGCTGCGGATACAACTGCCTTCCTAACCCTTCAACATACAGCAGGGTTTTTTGCAGCAACACCAGCTGAGGCTGAACTTCCATATTAAAGCGTCGTGCCGTATTGAACAGGTTCAGCAGCACGTGGCCAAAGGAGATATCTGCCAGCGGTTTCTCGAAAATTGGCTCACACACGGTACGAATCGCAAATTCAAATTCGTCGACATTGGTATCGGACGGCACCCAGCCTGAATCCACGTGCAGCTCAGCCACTTTGCGGTAATCCCGGTTAAAAAACGCCAGCAGGTTTTCCGCCAGATAGCGCTTATCTTCACGATTCAGGGTACCCACGATACCAAAATCCAGCGCAATCCACTGTGGATCAACCGGATTCTTGTGCGACACAAAAATGTTGCCCGGATGCATATCCGCATGAAAGAAACTGTCACGAAAGACCTGAGTGAAGAACACATTCACGGCTTTTTCCGACAGCAGCTTCATGTCTGTGCCGTTGGCTTTCAGTGCCTCGACATCAGACACCTGGATACCATAGATACGTTCCATGACAAGAAGATTACTGTGCGAATAATCGGTAAACACTTCAGGCACATAGAGTGAGTCGCTGCCCTCGAAGTTGCGTCTTAGCTGAATGGCATTAGCCGCTTCACGCATCAGATCCAACTCATCGAGCAAGGTTTTTTCATATTCCCGGATCACTTCCACCGGTCGCAGGCGACGCGCCTCGGGCATAAAGCGAGACAGCAAACGGGCCATGCGATACATGAGTTTGATGTCGGCCTGAATCACAGGCAGGATGTCCGGGCGGATCACCTTGAGCACCACTTCCCGGCCGCTCTCTTTCAGTGTAGCAGTGTGGACCTGAGCAATGGATGCCGAGGCCAGCGGCGTCTGGTCGAAATCGGCAAACCAGGTATCCAGCGGCCCGCCTAACGATTTTTCAATCTGCTTTCGGGCCAGGGCGCCGTCAAAAGGGGCTACCCTGTCTTGCAGCAACGCCAGCTGATCAGCAATGTGCGGCGGAAACAGGTCACGTCGGGTCGACATCATCTGACCGAACTTCACCCACACCGGCCCCAGCGTTTGTAACGCCAGCCGCAAACGCTCACCCAAAGGTTTGTCCGGATGCTGGTTACGGATCCAGAACAGGCTTTTTCGCATCAGTTTCGGCAGCCGGGTACGCGGATCGTCCGGCAATAAATCGTCCAGCCCGTATCGCAGCTGGACGGCAGTAATCTGGTATAGGCGCTTAATTTCGGAAAAACGGCTCATGGGCTATCAGGACGGGCTAGTGGGTTGCGCCAGCCGTTCAGCCAGCTTGTGAATCCGGGCTTCGAGACGGGCCAGTTGTGAGGCGGCTTCGTCGACCTGGTCGGCAAAATGGGCAATTTCCAGCGCCGGCGGCGCCAGCCGCCATTCTTCAGTGATGATTTCGCCCAGATCGCGGCGGCGCTCACCCAGCAGGTGCTGCAGTCCCGCCAGCTTGTGCCGGGCACCGCTCACGACTGTATGGGCAACCACATCCCCGCTGTAACGAGATAAACGTTCCGCCACATCCGGCTTCAGGCCACTGAGCAGTGCGGAAAACTGCTGGGCAAGCTGAATATCCCCTTCCAGTGCCAGTTTATCGGCTTTGATCAGCTGGGTGAGATTGGCCTGCTCACGCAGTTCAGGCAGCGCGGCCAGACTCAGGGCCAGGCGGCAGTCCGCCTCGCCTTCATACGCGGCCAGCACATCTATTTGCTGACTGAACACAAAGAACAGCTGCTTGCCGAAATCATTTATCTGCACGCTGATCACTTTGCCACGCAGACGCGCCAGACGACGCTGACTGGCCTCTTCATCTTTCAGCAAAGCATTCAGGGCGGTTTCCACCACTGCGGTGACTAAAGCATCAACTGGCATCCGAACCTCAGAATTTATAACCACGGTGCAGGGCAACAATGCCGCCCGTCAGGTTATGGAAGCGGGTTTGCTCGAAACCGGCTTCCTGCATCATAGTTTCCAGTGTGGCCTGATCCGGGTGCATGCGGATAGATTCGGCCAGATAGCGGTAGCTGTCAGCATCACCCACTACCATTTCTCCTACTCGAGGCAAAACATAGAACGAATAGGCGTCATAAACTTTTGACAACGGCTCTATCACTGGCTTGGAGAATTCCAGCACCAGCAGGCGACCGCCTGGCTTGAGCACGCGAAACATCGAACGCAGTGCTTTGTCTTTGTCGGTGACGTTGCGCAGACAGAAACTGATGGTAATGCAGTCAAAGTAGTTATCCGGGAACGGCAGCTCTTCGGCGTTGGCCTGCACATAGGCCACGTTACCGACGATACCGCGATCGCGCAGCTTGCTGCGGCCCACTTTGAGCATAGAGTTATTGATGTCAGCCAGCACGACCTGACCGTCTTCACCGACCATACGCGAAAACTTGGCCGTCAAATCGCCAGTACCGCCACCCAGATCCAGCACCCGCTGACCCCGGCGTACGCCGCTGCAGTCCACAGTGAAACGCTTCCAGATACGATGGATACCCATAGACATCAGGTCGTTCATCAGATCGTATTTGTCCGCAACCGAGTGAAACACTTCCGCGACCAGCTGTGCTTTCTCATCTTTAGCGACCTCGCGGTAGCCAAAATCAGTGGTATTTGTGGGTTCAGTCATGCTCGTTCCATCAATTCTCATCTAATTGCCGTAGTTTACTTGAAGCGCTAAGGTGTGTCATTCACCGTCTCGGTCAGCCTGTGGGCAGTATCACTGTCACGCTGGGCCTGCTCGGTCAGCGCCTGGGGTAAATCCCGTTTCACTTCAACGCCCAGTTGCTTAAAGCTTTCAGCCTGACGGATAATATTGCCCCGTCCGGTCGCCAGCTTGTTCATTGCCCCCTGATAGCTCTGGCTGGCTTTCTCCAACGCCGAGCCGACATTGTCCATGTCGGCCACAAACAGCCTCAGCTTGTCGTACAGCTTGCTGGCCCGTTCCGCTATCTGTTTGGCATTCTGATTTTGCCTTTCATTGCGCCACAAGTTATTGATGGTGCGCAAAGCCACCAGCAATGTGGTCGGACTGACCAGCATAATATTGCTGTCCATGGCATCGCGGATAAGCGTAGGGTCAGCTTCTACTGCGGTCTGGAACGCCGGCTCAACCGGTATGAACATCAGCACATAATCCAGACTGCGGACGCCGTCCAGTTGATGGTAATCTTTGCGGCTCAGACCACGGATATGGCTGCGCAGAGAGACCAGATGGTCGCTGAGGGCCTTGTCGCGCTCCTCCTGGCTTGGGGCATGAAAATAACGCTCATAGGCGACCAGCGACATTTTGGCGTCGACCACTACGTCTTTATCCTGCGGCAGGTGTACTACCACATCCGGCTGATAGCGCTTACCGCTGTTGTCTTCCAGATTCACCTGAGTGTGGTATTCGTGGCCTTCCCGCAGACCGGACTCACTCAGCACCCGCGCCAGCACCACTTCGCCCCAGTTACCCTGCGCTTTGTTATCACCTTTCAGCGCTTGGGTCAGATTGACGGCCTCACGAGCCATCTGTTCATTAAGCTGCTTCAGACTGTTGATTTCATGGACCAGCGTATGCCGCTCTCTGGCCTCATTGCTGAAACTGTCGTTGATCTGCTTGCGAAAACCTTCCAGTTGCTCCTTGAGCGGACTGAGCAGGCCATCCAGACTCAGCTTGTTCTGCGCGTCCACGCTGCGGCTTTTTTGTTCGAACAGCCGGTTGGCCAGACTCTCAAACTGCTGCTGAAGCCGGTTCTCGGCATTTTCCAGCAGGGTAATTTTTTCCTGCGCGGCCTTTTGCTCTTCACGGTAACGGGTTTGCAGCTCACGCAAATCGGCAGCCAGGCCGGATTCCGCCTGGCGGGTTGCCTCCAGACGCTCAGTCAGTTTCAGGTTTTCCTGCCTTAACGTTTCCAGGTAACGCAGCTTTTCTACCGCCGCCGCCAGCCGGGCGTGCATCTGCCGCAGTTCATTACTGAGGCGATCACGCTCGACATCCAGGCTATCGAGTTCCTGTTGCTGCTCTTGCAGATCGTGACGGAGTTGCAGCTCCTGCTGCTGGGCCAGCCGGGTTTCTGCTGCCAATTGCTGCTGCCAGATCGCCGCCTGCTGCCGTAAACGTCCCTGAAACCACAGGGCCGTTGCACCGCCGGCGGTCGTCGCACCGGCAATCGCTGCCGCCAGCCACTGGCCGTTATCACTGAGCCATTCACCCATCATAGATCTGTTTCCTGCATGCTTTTGTATTTATACAATAAGGCTAAAAAGATACTGGATAAATGTCCAGATATTGTCATCAATTAAGGCACGCTGATACCGAATTTCAGACTGGCTGAGTAAGCGCAAATGGCATAAACTGGCCCCTTTATGACGGGCAGCGGTTCACCCTGCCAGTCACACTGACACCAGCAGCAGGAAGCCGCAGTATGCAGGAAAAGAAAGCGATCGGGTTCGGCCTCGCCGCCGTGCTCTTATGGTCGACCGTCGCCACCGCCTTCAAGATCACCCTCGATTACTTTTCGCCGATCCAGATGGTGGCGGCGGCCAGTTCGGTATCAGCCATCGCCTTGCTCGCCATCGCCGGTTATCAGGGCAAACTGAATCAGCTGTTACCTACCCTGCGCACCCGCCCGCTGTATTACCTGATGCTCGGATTGATCAATCCCTGTATCTATTATCTGGTGCTGTTTAAAGCCTATGATTTACTGCCGGCCTCTCAGGCCCAGCCGCTTAACTACAGTTGGGCCATCACGCTGACACTGATGGCCGCCCTGTTCCTCGGCCAGAAAATTCGCCCGCAGGACTGGGTGGCCTGCTTATGCGGTTACCTGGGTGTGGTGGTGATTGCCACCAAAGGCGACATCATGGCCTTGCAGTTCGACAGCCCGCTGGGTGTGGCACTGGCGCTGGTGTCCACCCTGCTGTGGGCGCTGTTCTGGATTATCAACACCAAAAACCAGGCCGATCCCGTGGTCAGTGTGTTGCTGGGCTTCGTGCTGTCGCTGCCTTTCTCCATCGGTTTGAGCTTGTACATGGGCGGCTGGCAGCCCATTCCGTGGCAAGGCTGGCTGGCGGTCAGTTATGTCGGCCTGTTTGAAATGGGAATCACCTTTGTGCTCTGGCTCAATGCCATGAAGCTGACTCGCAATACCGCCAAACTGAGCAATCTTATTTTCCTGTCACCTTTTATCTCGCTGATCCTGCTGGCAACCATTATCGGTGAAACCATTCATCCGGCGACCCTGGTCGGGCTGGTGATGATCATCATAGGCCTGCTGATCCAGCAATGGCGGGGCAAAGCCAACGACGCCAGCGCCTCCTGCTGATCCCTTATCTGCAAACGAAAAAAAGCCTGTCACAGCAGTGACAGGCCAAGCGAGAGTTCAAAAGGGTTGTCGAGACCCAGCGCCTTTTTCAGGCGTCTAGTTATGAGCTAAAAATCTGACGCATACGGTTAATCCTGCGCCGGTGCCGGATGCCACTGGCGGCCTTTACGTGATAACAAAATCAGCAGTCCGGGTAGCAGCAGCAACATCTGAAAGGTCAGCAATAATGGCGGGGACAACTCCATCCGCTGGGTCAGACTGACCATCAGGCCGGCACCGCTCATCTGGAACAGACCCAGCATTGCCGCTGCGGTACCCGCTCTGTCACCGAATGGTGCCAGCGCTTTACCGGCCGCCGAACCGAGCACGAAGGCAAAACCAAATGAGCTCATAAAGATGGGCACCATAAAGGCCCATGCCGCTGAGATATCTTTCAGTGCCAGCATCATCACGCCAGAGATCACCAGCATCGCCAGCCCCGACATCAGGGTGCGGCGGGTACCCATCTTATCCATACATTTCGGCGCTACCATGCAGGCAATAATGTTCAGCACCGCATTGACACCAAACCAGGCCGTAAACTGTCCCATATCCAAGCCCAGATGCACCATCAGCCACATAGGCGCAGAGGTCACATAAGCCAGAATTACCGCCATTGCCAGCATAGACATTGAGGCATGGAAGACAAAAACCGGCTCACGCAGGACAGAAAAGTACCGTGACGGACTGAACATCGCGCCGCTGACAAAGGTCTCCGCCGGACGGGTTTCACGGAAAAACACACTCAGCAGGCCACCGGCCACCAGCGCAAACCCGGCCATAAAGCTGAAGTTAGCGCGCCAGCCAAACTCATGGGTCAGCCAGGAACCCAATAAAGGTGCCAGTGCCGGAATAAAACAAATCGCCCCGTTCAGATAGCTGATCATCCGGCCACTGCGTTCAGGACCAAAGCTGTCACGGGCTGCCGCAAACGCTGCCACTGAAGTGGCGCAAGCGCCGAAGCCCTGCAGAAAACGCGCGAGCAGCATGATATCCAGCGACTGGGCGGTATAAGCCAGTGCCGAGCTGAAGGCGTACACGGTGACACCGATCAGCGCAATCGGGCGACGGCCGAAACGGTCTGCCAGCGGCCCGGCAAAAACCTGTCCCAGTCCTAAACTGAACATGAACCAGGTGACGGTATCCTGCACCAGAGTCGGGTCGACGGCAAAACTGTCAGCCATAGCAGGCAAAGCAGGCAGATAAATATCGATGGCCAGCGGGCTGAACAGCACCAGCAGGACCATTAACGCCACAATACGGCGGTGAGACGTTGTCGTTTCAGGCTTCATTCACTCGGTTTCCTATCAGAAGACGGCGCCAGTCTACGGCCTTAGTGATATGAATCAAAATGGTTTATATTCACTACTAAAATTCCATATCAGAATATCACTGCTAAAGTAACGGACATATTATGACTGTTGATAAATTAGCCCGCCTCGATCTCAACCTGCTGGTTTGCCTCCATGTCCTGCTGCAGGAATGCAGCGTGACCCGGGCAGCCCAGCGTTTATTTCTCAGCCAGTCGGCGGTGAGCAAAAGCCTGGCCAGGCTACGCGAGCAATTCGATGACGCACTGTTTGTCCGCAGTGCCCACGGCCTGCTGCCCACCCCGCGCGCCAAAGTGCTGCAGCCAGTGCTGGAAAAACTGCTTCAGGATATTGAAAACCTGACCGAACCGACTGAGTTTGTACCGCAAAACAGCCACCGCCACTTCAAAATGTCGCTGGTAGAGAGTGCCTATCCGCTGTTAATGCCGCGTTTTCTCGGCGAAATCTTCAGTCAGGGACCCAACATACTGCTCGATACCCATGCCTGGGAGCCGGACACCTTCGACAAGATGCTGCGCGGGGAAATCGACTTCGGCATTACCGGCAAGGATCTCAATCCACACGACGCCCAGCTCACCCTGATGCCGCCCAAAGGGATCATTTTTCAGGAACTTCACCGCGATACCCAGCGCTGTATTGTTCGCCCCGGCCACCCAGTGCTGGCGCTGGTTGAGCAGGGCGAGTGGACTCAGGCCAACTATCTGCTGCAGCGCCATATTCAGGTGCGCTGCGGGCGCGATGACCGCTGGCTGCTGGATTACAAGCTGGCGGAACAAGGCTTGCAGCGCGACATCGCCATGTATGTGCCAGACTTTAATAGTGCCGCCAGCTTGTGTACCCATACGGATCTGATTTTTACGGCACCGAGCCATTTTGCCGACTATGTCGCCGCTCAGCTCAACCTGGTGGTGCTGCCGCTGCCCACACCGCTGCCGGCAATGGCCTACACCCTGTTCTGGCCACAACATCAAGAGAATGATCCTGGCCATTGCTGGTTACGCCAGATAATCATTAACGGATGCCGCGAATTGTCCAGTCGATAATTGCAGCCTCTCATTAAAAGCGCTACCGTTACCGGATCGGCCTGCTGCTGCCGTCAGGGTGACCAAGGGGCAGGTTTAGAGCATCCCCATTCGGATGACAACAACAGAAAGGAATATAGACAGATGCAATCAGTGATCTCACAACGCGTGGCACAGATTCGCCAGTGGCTGGAAGCGGAACAGCTTGACGCCCTGGTGATTCCGCATGAAGACGAATACCTGGGCGAATACATTCCCGAACACAACGAGCGCCTGTTATGGGCCACCGGATTTACCGGTTCTGCCGGCGCAGCGGTGATCGGCCGTGACAAAGCGGCCATGTTCGTCGATGGCCGCTATGTGGTTCAGGTTCGCAAGCAAGTGCCGGGCGATGTGTTTGAATACCGTCATCTGATCGAAGAGCCACCAATGCACTGGGTGCAGGAGCATTTGCCTGCTGGCAGTAAAATCGCAGTTGATCCCCGGCTGCACAGCGGTGCCTGGCTGGCACGCGTCCAGCAACATCTCGACAAAGATCAGCAGCTGGTGCTGATCAGCAGTAATCCGATCGACGACCTGTGGCACGACCGTCCGGCCCCGACTCTGTCCGATGCCAGACTGATGGGCCTGGATTTTGTCGGCCAGAGCAGCCAGGACAAACGTGCCGGCATTGCGACCAGCCTGCAGAAACAAAAAGCCGATGCCGTACTGCTGACCCAGCTCGACAGCATCGCCTGGCTGCTCAACGTGCGCGGCAGCGATGTGCATTGCCTGCCGGTACTGCTGTCAGCAGCGATTGTGCATCAGGATGCCAGCGTCGATTTCTTTATCGATCAGGCCCGCCTGCCTGCTGAGTTTGCGGCGCATGTTGGTGAAGGTGTCCGCGTTCAGGCCCCTGAAACCCTGAAAAATAGCCTGACAGCCCTGAGCGGCAAGCGGGTGCTGCTTGATCCGGCCACCAGCAATGCCTGGGCCGGGCAGACACTGCGCGACGCCGGCGCGGTTATTATCGAAGGGGCTGATCCCTGTATGCTGCCAAAAGCCGCGAAAAACCCCACCGAAGTGGCCGGTATGAAAGCCAGTCACATCCGCGATGGTGTCGCCGTGTCCAGATTCCTGGCCTGGGTCGACCGTCAGGTGGCGGCCGGCAACCTGCTGGACGAAGCAACACTGGCCGATCAGTTGTGGCAGTTCCGCATCCAGGATCCGAGCTGCACTGACGTCAGCTTTGACACCATTTCCGCGGCCGGCGGCAACGCGGCCATGTGTCACTACAACCACAACAACCAGCCTGAGCCGGGCGTCCTGCAAATGGACAATGTCTATCTGGTCGATTCAGGCGGTCAGTACCCCGACGGCACCACAGATATCACCCGCACCATTGCCATTGGCAATCCTGACGCCGAAGTGAAGCAAACCTTCACTCTGGTTCTGAAGGGTCATATTGCTCTGTCGACCGCCCGCTTTCCCCGCGGCACAACAGGATCTCAGCTCGATGCCCTGGCGCGCCAGCACCTGTGGGCCCATGGCTTTGATTTCGACCACGGTACCGGCCACGGTGTCGGCCATTTCCTGAACGTGCATGAAGGGCCGCAGCGTATTTCAAAAGCACCGAATCCGACCGCCCTGCTGCCGGGTATGGTGCTGTCCAACGAACCGGGTTACTACCGTGCCGATGCTTTTGGTATCCGTATCGAAAACCTGGAGCTGGTGGTAGAAGTGGCAACCGAGGGCGACATGACAGTACTGGGCTTCGAGTCGCTGACCCGTGCACCGATTGACCGCCGCCTGGTGGATCTCAGCTTGATGACAGAGACAGAGCTCGACTGGCTGAACCGTTACCATCAAACCGTGTTCGATGTCATCAGCCCTTCTCTGCAGGGTGAGGATCTGAGCTGGCTGCAGCAAGCCACGGCACCGCTCAGTCGTTAACACTGAAATCTATTGATCTTCACACTCTCAGCCCGGCCATGTATGCGCTGGGCTTTTTTATCACTGTCAGGCTCACACTTCAGTTAATCAAACACATAAAAGCCAGAACACTAGTAACAACCACCACTATTGATTGTTTTCACAACATAATAATGCCGTTAGCATCCCCGATGAAATTATACTCACTAGAATTCATAAGGTTATGCTATGAAAAAATATGTTCTCTATGCGTTAGGCTGCTTATCTTTTGCCGCCTTCGCCAATACTAATCCGCACCTGGAAAGCTATACCAAATCGGTCAGCCAGACATTAAGCAAAGGCCAGCGTGTCAACTTTACCGTTAACTTTTCCCTGCCGCCTGCTGACCGACGCCATCTGGTCACGCTGGGTTTTGATAACAATCAACCCAGCGCTATGGACTGTACAATCAGTATTTACAATGCCGCCAGCCAGAGACTGCATTATCTCGACTGTCGTCCGGGCTGGGGAGAATTACATTTTGATACGCCAAACGAGTATTATCAGAATGGCTACCGCGCCGTTATTTCCCTCTATAACGCCAACTTCAGTAAGCCGAGCCAGCGCTTCGAAGGTAACTTTCGCTTTAACTTTGGCGAAAGCAGCAGCATAGACAATGATCGCCTGCCTACCTGGTGGAAAAAAACCTATGAGGTTGTCGGGCTGGATGCCTATACCGACTACGATGGTGACGGCTTCACTCTGATGCAGGAATATTTCGGTAACAGTAAACCCAACGATGCCGCCAGCTTCCCGGATCACGATCCGGTGATCGATTTTGATGAGACACTGACCGCAGGCACCTCAATCTATGCCAGTTTTGGCACACCTGTGACCAAATGGCTGGAAATTACGCCCTACAACAATAAAAAAGTGAAGTCACTGGAATTGATCGTAGATACCACAGCCAATGCACGTAATCAGTCTGTCGTGGCCTTCTTCTACAACGAGAACAATGAACGTATTTATCCCAGCTACCTGAAATATCCATCCGGGAATTTGTCTGTCTTTTTTGACCAGCCGGTTGAAGTGCAGAAGTTGAAAGTGGAGCTGACTGCCCGTCATTACTCCTCCAATATCACCGCCCGCTATGACGCCAAAGTCAATGCTGTCTTTACCGAATAAGTAACGTAAAAAATCAGGCTGATATCATTCATCAGCCTGATTTTGTCATCAACACAAACCCGAGTGCCGACTTAGAGCGGCAGTCCGGAATAGGCGTGATGCCAGTCTTTCCACACCACCTCAAAACCGTGCTGTTTCACTGCATCGGCAACATCAGCCACGGCACGCTCATCACTGATAGCAAACTGCTCCAGCTCAGGTTCATCATCGGCATAGCCGCCAGGCTGGGTTTTGGAGCCCGCCGACATACTGGTGATCCCTAGTGGCAACACATTATCGCGAAAATGCGGCGACTCCCGGGTCGACATGGACAACTCGACTTCAGGATTAAACAGCCGGTAGGCACAAATCAGCTGCACCAGCTGGCGGTCGCTCATCACTGACTTCGGCTCCAGCCCCCCCGTGCAGGGGCGCAGGCGCGGAAAGGAAATCGAATAACGGCTCTGCCAGTAAGTGCGTTCGAGATAATCCAGATGACTGGCGGTAAAAAAGCAATCTGTGCGCCACTCCTCCAGGCCAATCAGGGCACCAATGCCGATTTTGTCGATCCCGGCGCGTGCCAGCCGATCCGGCGTTGCCAACCTGTATTCAAAATCCATTTTATTGCCGCGCAGATGATGCTTGGCGTACGTCGGAGCACTGTAAGTTTCCTGATACACCATGACCGCATCCAGCCCCAGGGTTTTCAGCTCAGCATACTCGTGCTGATCCAGCGGCTGGACTTCCATCGACAGATAACTGAAGTGGCGTTTAATCGCCGGCACACATTCGCGGAAATAGGCCATGCCGACCTTGCGCTCGTGCTCACCGGTGACCAACAGCACATTATCGAAGTTTAATGCCTTGATCGCTGCACATTCCCGCTCAATCTCGTCAAGATTTAACGTCCGTCGCTTGATCTTGTTTTCCATGGTAAAACCGCAATAGGTGCAGCTGTTGGCACAGAGGTTCGACAGGTACAAAGGGACATAAAACCCGATTGTCCGGCCAAAACGCTGCCGCGTCAGCGCGGCAGACTGCTGCGCCATCTGCTCGAGATACGGTTCCGCCGCAGGCGAAATCAGTGCTTTGAAATCTTCCAGATCGCGCTTTCGTCTACTGAGTGCCCGCTCGACATCTGCAGCTGTTTTACTGTAGATAGACATCCGGACATCATCCCAGTCCAGCTGCCGCCATACATCCACATAACTCATGGCGTCTCCTTACGCGCTGGCGTCTAAAAACGCAGTTAACGGGCTGGACGCCACGGCATGGCTGACTTTACCGGCCAGGCCGGCTTCGTACGCCATCCGGCCGCTCTCCACTGCCAGTTTAAAGGCCAGCCCCATCGCAACCGGATCCGCCGCTGCCGCAATCGCCGTATTCACCAGCACAGCATCTGCACCGCGTTCCATGGCTTCAGCCGCATGTGAAGGGGCGCCGATCCCGGCATCCACAATCACAGGCACCCGGGCCTGATCGATAATGATGTCGAGAAAATCACGCGATGCCAGTCCTTTATTTGAACCTATCGGTGCGCCAAGAGGCATCACGGCTGCACAGCCCACTTCCTCCAGCCGCTTACACAACACAGGGTCAGCATGGCAGTAGGGCAGCACAATGAAGCCTTGTTTGACGAGCGCTTCGGCTGCCGCCAGCGTTTCAATAGGATCCGGCATCAGGTATTTCGGGTCTGGATGGATTTCCAGCTTCAGCCAGTTTGTTCCCAAAGCTTCACGGGCCAGCTGCGCGGCAAAGATCGCTTCTTTCGCATTCTTGGCCCCCGAGGTATTCGGCAGCAGGTTGACCCCCGCTTCGCGCAGCGGGGAAAGAATGTCGTCATCACGGTTATCAATATCCACCCGTTTCAGTGCCATGGTCACCAGCTCAGAACCGGATGCTAGAATTGACTGTGCCATTATGTCCCGGCCGGCATATTTTCCCGTACCGGTGAAAAGTCGGGATGAAAAGGTTTTATCGGCAATGGTCAGCATGTCAGCCTCCTGCTATGGCTTGAAACAAGGCGATTTCATCGCCGTCATTGAGTCGCTGATCGGCCCAGAACTCGCGGCCCAAAATGGCTTGATTGAGCGCAACGGCCGTCGCATCCAGCGGCATCGCCAGCTGCTCCAGCAGCTGTTGCAGCGAGCTTTGCGCCGCCAGCTGCATGGCTTTGTCGTTCACCAGAACGGTTATCGTGGTCATAAAGATTCCTTACTGCATACAGGACATTGAGGGTTGGCTGGCAAGGTAAACTGCTGCCATTGCAGGCTGAGGCCGTCGAACTGGCGGAACTGGCGGACACAGAGATCACCGCTGTCGGTGATAGCTTTCACCGCCTGCAGCGCCTGAAAGGTTCCCATAATGCCGACGACTGGCCCGGCAATACCTGTCTCACTGCAACTTTGCGGCGCTTGCATTTCCGCTTCAGGAAATAAGCAGTGGTAGCAAGGCCCCTGCTGTGCGCGAAAATCAAAGCTCATCAGTTGCCCCTGCCAGCGTATCGCTGCCGCCGAAATCAGCCGTTTTTCGTGTTCGAAGCAGGCCTGATTAATGGCATGACGACTGGCAAAGTTATCGGTGCAATCCAGCACCACGTCCGCCAGGCTGATTTCCATCGCCAGTTGCAGCTTGGCCAGCCTGGCCGTCACTGCGCGGGCACGGATCAGCGGATTGAGCGCTTTGACCTGCGCCACGGCGGCCTGCGCTTTGCTCTCACCCTGATTATCATCACGGTAGATAATCTGGCGCTGCAGGTTGGAACGCTCGACACGGTCGCCATCGGCAATCACCAGGCTGCCAACCCCCGCCGCCGCCAGATATAAGGCCGCCGGGGCGCCAAGCCCGCCAGCGCCGATAATCAGTACTCTGGCCTGTTGCAGGGCCTGCTGGCCCTGCTCACCGATTTCCGGTAGCTGCACCTGACGCTGATAGCGCAAAAAAGACTCGTCTGTCAGCATGGCTCCCTCACCAGCTTGTCGGCAAATCCCGCCAGTGCCTGCTCGAGATCCGCAGCGGCTGTCACGGCGCGCACTACAGCGACACAGGACACCCCGGTCTGCCAGACATCCGCAACATTGCTGAGATCAATACCGCCAATGGCAACAGTCGGGTAACGGCCGGCCACAGTGTCCAGGTGCTCTTTTAACTGGGCGATCCCCTGCGGCGGGGTTGGCATGTCTTTGGTCGGGGTCGGGAAAATATGGCCGATCGCCACATAGCTGGGTGCCAGGGCCAGACCGCGTTGCAACTCAGCCGCCGTTCGGGTCGATACCCCCAGACGGATATTCGCCTGACGCAACGCATCGAGATCCGCGATAGCCAGATCTTCCTGTCCCAGATGCACACCATAAGCACCGTGCCTGAGCGCCAGCTGCCAGTAGTCGTTAATAAACACCTGGGCGTTGTGCTCCCGGCCCAGACGAATCGCTTCAATAATCTGCGCTTCCAGCTCAGGATGGGCCGGATCTTTGATCCGCAGCTGAACGGATTTCACCCCCAGCGGCAGCAACCTGGCAATCCAGCGGACATCATCAACCACAGGATAGAGCGGCCCGATGCCGCCCTCCATCACAGGAAATGACTGTTGCATCACACCACTCATGCCTGTTCTTCCTCGTGAGTTTTAGCCTTGTGGTAGAGCTCGCTGCCCTTGTCACGAAATTCCTCCGCTTTCTGGCGCATACCTTCCAGCGGATCATCGAGCATGTGAATCACCTGGGCATCTTCTTGCGCTTTAGCGTAGTCCCGCACTTCCTGGGAGATCTTCATGGAACAGAATTTCGGTCCGCACATAGAGCAGAAGTGGGCCACTTTGCCCGATTCCTGCGGCAAGGTTTCATCATGGAAAGCGCGCGCGGTATCCGGGTCCAGCCCCAGATTGAACTGATCTTCCCAGCGGAATTCGAAACGGGCTTTAGACAGGGCATTATCACGCACCTGTGCGCCAGGATGGCCTTTGGCTAAATCAGCGGCGTGGGCACACAGCTTGTAGGTGATCAGACCGGTTTTGACATCGTCTTTGTTCGGCAGACCTAAATGCTCTTTCGGCGTGACATAGCACAGCATGGCGCAGCCAAACCAGCCAATCATCGCCGCGCCTATACCTGAGGTAATGTGATCATAGCCCGGAGCAATGTCGGTGGTCAGCGGGCCTAAGGTATAAAAAGGGGCTTCATGGCAGTGCTTGAGCTGCTCATCCATGTTCTCTTTGATCAGGTGCATCGGGACATGTCCCGGGCCTTCAATCATCACCTGGACATCGTACTCCCAGGCTACCTTGGTCAGTTCACCTAAAGTCCGCAGCTCACTGAACTGGGCTTCATCATTGGCATCAGCGACCGAGCCGGGACGCAACCCGTCACCCAGCGACAGGGAAATATCGTATTGGGCACAGATCTCGCAAATCTCGCGGAAATGCTCATAGAGAAAGCTTTCTTTGTGGTGCGCCAGGCACCATTTCGCCATGATAGAACCACCGCGGGAAACAATCCCGGTTACCCGCTTGGCGGTCATAGGGACAAAGCGCAGCAGCACACCGGCGTGGATGGTAAAATAGTCGACGCCCTGCTCGGCTTGCTCCAGCAAGGTGTCGCGGAAGACTTCCCAGGTCAGGTTCTCGGCAACACCGTTCACCTTCTCCAGCGCCTGATACATAGGGACAGTCCCGATGGGCACCGGGCTGTTGCGGATGATCCATTCGCGGGTTTCATGAATATTTCGGCCCGTCGACAAATCCATCACGGTATCGCCGCCCCAGCGGGTCGACCACACCAGTTTTTCCACTTCTTCTTCAATTGAAGAGCTCACGGCCGAGTTACCAATATTGGCATTCACTTTCACCAGGAAGTTGCGGCCAATGATCATCGGCTCGGATTCCGGGTGGTTGATGTTCGACGGAATAATCGCGCGGCCTTCAGCCACTTCCCTGCGCACAAACTCGGCTGTGATGTCTTTGGGCAGATTGGCACCGAAGCTGTGTCCCGGGTGCTGCTGGTTTAGCACCTCATCACGGTATTGAGCGCGGCCCATGTTTTCCCGGATCGCGATATATTCCATTTCCGGGGTGATAATGCCCTGCCGGGCATAGTGCATCTGAGTCACACACTGGCCAGCTTGAGCACGGCGTACACGGGCTCGGTGAGCAAAACGTAGATCTTCAAGTGTATCGTCGGCCAGACGCTCTTTGGTATAGGCAGAGCTCAGTTCATCAAGCAGTTCGGTATCGCCGCGCTCCTCGATCCAGCTTTCACGCAGTTTTGGCAACCCGTTATAGATATCAATAGATTGGTCAGGATCGGTATAAAAGCCTGAAGTGTCATAAACTCGAATCGGTTCATTAGGCTCAAAGATAGGGTTGTTCTTATCGCCACCGACCAGGGAATCGGCCTGAGCGATTTCACGCATACCAACACGGATATCATCCCGGCTGCCGGTGACATAGACTTTCCGTGAATTAGGGTAGGCTTGGGTGGTGAGTGAATCAATGAATTGTTTCGCTTCCAGTCTCGCTTGTTTGCGACTCGACATAGCAATTTCCTTTTTCAAAGTTAGGGAAGTTGCTTGACGGATGGGCGCGTAAACAAGAGGCGGACACATGTAGGGCGTGTCGCATCGTCTGATACAGCAGCAGTACAAATATGGTACAGCTAGGCAGATGATTTACTCTTGTTCCCTTCGCAGATACTAATCTGATCAGGTTCAACGGATCCCGCAATGCGGTCTCAGCCAGTTGGCACTCCGACAAGTTTCAGTCAAAGAGTATAAGGAAGCATCACCCTCTCAGCAAGTCGTCTTTTTCATCCCCACATCACTACAGCGTTTTCTGCTGGCAGATCAGCACATCACACTTCAGGTGTTGCGCCAGTTCATAACGTAAATCACCCAGCCAATGTATTCCGGGTTTGTAGTTACCCGTGATCACTAAATCGACTTTGATCGTCTTCCCCAGCGCAATCAGATGTTTGGCAACATCACCATCGGCCAGATGGATAGCCGCAATCGGATGCGGTGAGTGTTTTGCCAGAGCGGACAACTGAGCCATTCTTTTCAACTCCTGCTCGTTATGCGCCTCGTCGAGTTGTAAATCGATATCCAGAAAGCTGACATTCCCTACACCAGGTTCTACATATGCCAGATGCAGATCCGCATTGTTTTGCTCTGCAATCACGCCTGCTTTTGCAACCAACTGTTTTACATTCAAATCATCAGGGTTGATTGCCAGTAAAATGGTATGGTACATACCCATAATCACCTCTACTCCTGCTAGGATTAGTGCACAATGTAAACCTTCACGTGAAAAAGCAAGTCACTCTGTGGCAGCAGGATTTACTCATGCCTTTTTCACAATAGCATGTAATAACTTTGTCACCATCAGGGCTTTCTATGAACCAACTGATTATTCTGGGCTATGTTGCTATGGGCGGGGCGCTCGGGGCCTGTTCACGCTACCTGATTGCCGAACTCTCTGTGATTTTATTAGGCAAGGGATTTCCGTACGGGACACTGGCCGTCAACATCACAGGCTCTTTGATTATGGGTATGCTGAGCTCAGCACTTAACCAGGGCATGATAGAAGCTACACCTTGGCGCCCATTGATTGGCATCGGTATGCTGGGTGCTTTAACAACTTTTTCCACATTTTCGATGGATAACCTGATACTGCTCCAGCAAGGCGCCTATATCAAAGCTGGCTTAAATATTATGCTGAACTTATCTCTGAGCCTATTTGCTTGCTTCGTTGGATTTCAGTTGCTTCAGCGTGGATAAGCGGATGAATAGCCTATTGCGTCTAAAAGGGAAGTGAGGTTCACTCCAAGCCCTAACATAGGCCTGTGAGTGAAATTGAGGCATAGAAACCCCGCCTGATGACGAGGTCTTTATATTTGGCAGGGGATGACGGAGCGACCGGGCTGGCGTTCCAGCCGCCGACATCAGCGTATCAT